>CAYLRJ010000038.1:0-9508 GCA_964386185.1 uncultured Anaerolineaceae bacterium | reverse complement strand
CAAAGTGTATGAAGTGGACATGACCGCCATGAGCAATCAGCCGTTGTATTCCCTCTTGGCTGACGCGCGTTCCTTCGAGGGCTACGTTTACGAAAGCGATGGGCAATGGCAAGTGTTGATGGGCGGCACGCTTTACGAAGTCACCGTCGAAGACGAGCAGATTAAGCGCTTGCGGATGGCCGGTGGAGGCGGCGGGAAAGAGAAAGGCCCCTATTTGCTCAAGGCGCCGATGCCCGGCCTGGTGGTGGCGGTGCCGGTCATCGAAGGGCAGGAAGTCCAAAAAGGCGACGTGTTGGTCGTGTTGGAATCCATGAAGATGCAAAACGAATTGAAATCCCCCAAGGCCGGCAAGGTTGAGAAAGTCAAAGTCGAAGCCGGCCAGGCTGTGGAGCAAGGGCAGGTGATGGTCACCGTGGTGTAGCGCCCGAGCCAAGCCAGCGCCGCCAAACCGAGGCGTTGTGGCGCGCAGGCTGGCAGCCGCCCTTGTTTGTGAGGCTGATGTATCAAACCCCCGACAATCCACGTCGGGGGTTTTGTTTGCAACCGCGCCGCAACGGCTGATATGGCCTGGGCTGGTGGCGTTGCCCTTGGGGCGGCCTTGTCGGAAAACGGCCAGCGTTGAAGGGCGTGCTCAGCGCAGGGCTGCGCTTTTAGGAAGACGTTGCGGCAAACGTATTGGCAGATTCCACATATTCCAAACTTTGGTGACGAAAATAGGTGTTGTAAAGCGCGGCATAGTGACCGCCTCGCGCCAACAGGCTTTCGTGGTTGCCCTCTTCGATGATTTGCCCCTGACGGAGCACAATGATGCGGTCGGCCGCGCGCACGGTTGAAAGGCGGTGCGCAATGAGAATGCTGGTTGTGTCGCGCAAAATGAGGTCCAACGCCTCTTGAATTTGGGCTTCGGTGAAGGGGTCAATGCTTGCGGTGGCCTCGTCGAGGATGAAAATGGCCGGCTTTTGCACCAACACGCGCATCAGCGCTACCAGCTGGCGCTGGCCCATGCTCAATCTGGCGCCGCGTTCCCCCACTTGAGTGTGGAGGCCGTTGGGAAGCGCATCCAGCCATTCGCCATTGCCGATTTGCCGTGCCAAGGCCAAAATTTCGTCTTCGCTGGCTTCAGGGTTGGCGTAGCGGATGTTTTCCAACACCGTGCCGCTGAACAGGAAAGGCACTTGGGAGACGATGCCCAACTGTTTGCGATAAGCGACCAGGTCGAAGGTGCGGATGTCGAGGCCGTCAATCAAAATGCGGCCGCGCTGAAATTCGTAAAAGCGGGCAATGAGTTTGGCGATGGAGGATTTCCCCGCACCGGTGTGCCCCACCAGAGCAACGCTTTCACCAGGCCGAATGTGCAAATTGAAGTCGGCCAACACCTGCATTTGGGCGTTGTAGCGGAACCAGACATGCTCGAACCGGATGTCGCCCTTGAGCCGCGGCACTGGGCGATGCTCGGTCTGTTGCACCGCGGCTTCCACATCAATCAGCGCGAAAACCCGCTCCGCGGCTGAGAGCCCGCTTTGCACCTGGGCCCAAAACGAAGAGAGGTTGAGCACTGGGAACCAAAATCGGTCGAGGCTGCTCAGGAAAAGATACCACGCCCCCGCGGTGACCATCCCGTGGATGGCGCTCATCCCGCCGACGTAGACTAAAACCGCGGTGCCGACGCCGCCCAACGCGTTGAGGGTGGGAAAGACCAGCGAGAGCACCAACCCCCGGCGGACATTGACGCGGTAGGATTGCTGATTGGCTTCGTTGAAATCCGCATAGATGCTGGCTTCCTGCCGAAAATTTTTGGCAACCGCAATGCCGCTGACGGTTTCCTTGATGGCCGCGTTGACGTTGGCCATGGCCCGCATCCCTTCGCGGGTGACTTTGCGCGCCCAGCGTCGAAACCCCAAGGCAGCAAAGAAAAGCACCGGCAGGAAACTAAACAGCAGCAGCGCCAGGCGCCATTCGGTGCGGATGAGCACCACTGCCAAGATGAGCGATTGCAACACTTGGGAACTCAGGTCGGTAATCAGCACCACCACTTGCCCGAAATCGCGCGTGTCGGAAGTGATGCGAGAGACCACCCGCCCTGAGGAAAATTCGTCGAAAAAAGAAAGGTCGTGTTCAACAACGGCGTGGAAGGCGTCTTGTCGGAGCTGGAGCACAATGTCGGCCACGGTGCGCACGGTGAGGCGGCGCCGCACCCAGTTGGCCGCCCACGTGGTCACCCCCACGAGCAGCACCAAGCCTGTGAGGACCAGCATGGTGTGGGTGCTGAGGGCAGTGCGCATGGCATCCACACTGCGGGCTACCAGCATGGGCAACGCGGCCCCGGCCAGGGAAACCACCGCGATCGCGAGCACAATGGCCACCAAGCGGCGGGTGTAAGGCCGAAAATAGGCCATCATCCGCTGAAAAAGTTCGCGGTCGCTGTATTGGCGATCGTAGCGTTCTTGGTCTAAATTGGCGAAGAAACCCATACGCAATAGCCTTTTGGCAAACAAGCGAGATGGGGTAAGCATACCACATTTGGATGTGGGTTTGGTCAAAACCTTGTCAAAATGTCAGGGGCTGAGTATAATCGCTCCTGCCTGTCGGGGCGTGGCGCAGTCCGGCTAGCGCGCTTCAATGGGGTTGAAGAGGTCCCGAGTTCAAATCTCGGCGCCCCGACCAGCACAGCCCACAACACTGTTGTGGGCTGTTTCGTTTTATAATAAGACCATGTGGTGAGCCCTTGCGTTGGAGCGGAAAGTGGCAGATTTGACTCAAATTCCCTTGGATTTGGCGGGGACGTTATTTCGCAGCGCCATGCCTTTTTCTTCCCGTGACCCTGAGGGGGTGCTGTGGTCAGCCTATCGGCGGGTAGGCATTGACACGGTGGTGGTGCTCACGCCCACGGAAGAATGTCTGCGCGAAGCAGGTTGCGATTTACCGGCCTTTTATCGCGCGCATGGGTTGGAGGTGCTCCATTTGCCCATTCCCGATTTGCAGGCGCCTGCCCCGGCGCATTTGCGTTGGGTCGCGGAGCAGACTTTGGCGCAATTGCGGAGCGGGCGCAACGTGGCTGCGCATTGTCTGTTTGGCCGGGGGCGCACAGGGCTGCTGGCGGCCTGCCTGGCGCGGCTGCGGTGGCATTGGTCGGCCGAACGCGCCCGAGGTTGGCTGCGGGAATTCATCCCCGACGCGGTGGAGACGCCGGCGCAATTTGCGGTGTTGGCGCGCTGCGCCGAGGTTGCACCGCGTGCCCCTTCGCCCCCTTCCCAGATCCCCCAGTGGCTGGCTTGGGCGCGCACCATTCAGGCCGAAGCGCAGACCGGGCTCCATTACGCCGAAAATCCATATCAGCGGGAGCGGTTTCGCCATTTGATGGCTGTGGCCGAAGCCATGCTGCAGGCGCAGGGCGGCGTTGAAGAGGCTGAAGCCCATGCGCTCTGCACCCAGCCTGAAGGTTACGCAACCCCACGGGTTGATGTGCGTGCGGCCGTGTTTGATGAGCAAGGGCGTATCTTGCTGGTGCGCGACGCCGGGGATGGGGGATGGTGTTTGCCCGGGGGCTGGGCCGATGTGGGCGACACCCCGGCTGGCGCAGCCGAGCGCGAGGTGTTCGAAGAGGCGGGGTTCCAGGTCAAAGCCCGGCGGGTGATTGGCGTCTATGACGCGAACCGCGTGCCCGGCAAAATGCACCTTTATCATGCTTTCAAGATCGTCTTTTTGTGCGATTTGTTGGCCGGTGAACCCCGAGGCAGCATCGAAACCACCGACGTGGCTTTCTTTGCCTACGAGGCGCTGCCGACTCACCTTTCGCCTTATCGCACCCCGCGCCGCGTGTTGGAAGACGCTTTTGCCGCTTTCCGAGCCACCCAGTGGGAAACCGTCTTCGATTGACCTTGCCCCGGCGTATGCAATTTCGTCCGGATGGTTTATCACCTTTGCTTGGAGGTTCTCATGCTGATTACGAATACCACCATTGTCACCTGGGATGCCCAACGCCGTATTTTGCCCGACCATGCGATGCTCATTCGCGAGGGCGTCATCGTTGAGATGGGCCCTTCGGATGCTCTGAAGGCCCGTTACCCCCACGAGCCCCAACTCGACGCGCGCGGGCAATGGGCTATGCCCGGTCACATTGTGCCGCATACGCATTTCTACGGCGCCTTTGCCCGCGGCATGGCCATTCCGGGGCCGGCGCCCGCGGCCTTCCCTGAAATCTTGCAACGCTTGTGGTGGCCCCTCGACCAGGCCCTGGATGAGGACGCGGTGCGCCTTTCTGCAGAAATCATGTTGGTTGATGCGATTCGCAACGGCGCTACCACCCTGTTTGACCATCACGCTTCGCCCCACGCGCTGGCGGGTTCCCTGGACATCATTGCCCAGGCGGTGCGGCGCGCGGGGGTGCGGGCCGCGTTGGCCTATGAAGTGACCGACCGTTACGGCAAAGCCAGCGCCGAGGCCAGCATTGCCGAAAACGTGCGCTTTGCCCAGGCCGTCAAGCAGGAAAGTGACTATCACACCCCTACCCAGCGCTTGGCCGCGACGTTTGGCCTCCATGCCAGCTTGAGCCTGAATGATGAGACTTTGGAAGCCGCCCGCGCGGCTTGCCCCGCGGACGTCGGGTTCCACATCCATGTCGCGGAGCACGAAGTGGACGAGGAAGACAGCCTCGCACGCACCGGCCTGCGGGTGGTGGAGCGCTTGCACCGCCACGGTATTTTGGGCGAGCGCACCATCGTGGCGCACGCAGTGCATATTGACGACCATGAGATGGACTTGTTGGCCGAAACCCAAACTTGGGTGACCCATCAGCCGCGCTCAAATATGAACAACGCCGTTGGGGCCGCCCGGGTGGAAGAGATGCTGCGCCGCGGCATTCGGGTGGGGTTGGGGACCGATGGTTTCCCCAGCGCCATGTGGGAAGAAGCCCGCTTTGCCTACCACCTTCACAAATTGGCCCATCGCGACCCGCGGCGGATGGACGGCAACACGGTGATGCAAATGCTCATCGAAAACAACCGCGCGTTGGCGAATTTGTATTTCCCCGCAGCCCACTTGGGCGTGTTGGAACCTGGCGCGGCCGCAGATTTGATTTTGGTTGAATTCTACCCGCATACCCCGGTGACCCCCGACAACTTGCCGTGGCATCTCATTTTTGGCGCGTATGAGCGCATGATTACCACTACCATTGTGGCAGGGCAGGTGCTCATGCGCGACCGGCAGCTGCTCACGCTCAACGAAGCCCGCATTGCCGCTGAGGCCCGCGCCAAAGCCCCGGCTGTGTGGGAAGCCTACCGCCAATTCGTGCCCACCCAAGGGTAGCAGCGCAACCTTGGACAACGCCAGTCCGCAAAGTTTGGGCCTCACGTCAACCCAACGTAAATGGAAGACTTGGCAAAAATTGGCGCGCGGGAGTATAATAGGCCCTGCGTCCACGGATGTGAGGCTGAGGTCTTTCTCAGGAGTTATCTATGATGGCGTTTTGGTTGTGCTGTTGAACCGAACTTCGCTTGCCAGCCAACTCGGCCGCGTACCCCAGGGACGCAGCCGAGTTTTTTGTGCCAAACGCCATCGAAACCACAATAGAAGGGAGGTGAGACCTTTGCCCGTTAGCGTGGTCTTACGACCGAACGAGACATCCGAGCAATTGCTGCGGCGTTTTCGCAAACAGGTTGCCAAAAGCGGCATCCTGAGCGCGGTGCGGCGCAAACGCTGGTATGTCTCGAAGAGTGAACTCAATCGGATGCAGAAGAAGAAGGCGATTCGTCGAATGCGGCGACGCTTGCGCAAACTGCAAGAGCGTCAAAAGGGCCGCTAAGCCCTGATTTTTCGGAGGTGTTTTTAATGGCAGAAGAGAAAATCGAGGTCGAAGGCACGGTCATTGAGGCCCTGCCGGGGACCCAATTCAAAGTCCGTTTAGACAACGGCCACGAAATTTTAGCCTATCTTTCTGGCAAAATGCGGAAGTATTACATTCGCATTTTGCTGGGTGATCGGGTGCGGGTGGAGATGTCCCCTTACGATTTGAGCCGTGGGCGCATCACCTATCGCTACAAGCGGTCTCGCCCGCAAAGCAACACCGCCTAACACCTCCGAACGGTGCGGCGGCCGTCCGCCGCAGAGCCTCAATGGCCAACCATGAGCAACAGCCCTGCGCCCTTTTGCCAGGGCTGTTTTGCTTCTGAGGGTGCGATGTTTGATCTCATTCAACAAAGCCAACGGGTGTTGGGGGTTTCACTCAACCCATCGCAAGCCGCAGCCTTTGCCCGCTATCAGCGGGAACTGCTGGCTTGGAATCAGCGTTTCAACCTGACGGCCATCCGTGAGCCCGAGCAGGTCCTGATCAAGCATTTCTTCGACGCCTTGAGTGTGCTCAAGGCCACCGGCTGTTTGGATGGGCAGCGGGTGATCGACGTGGGCACCGGCGCGGGCTTCCCGGGCTTGGCTTTGAAAATTGCCTGCCCTCACATGCGGCTCACTTTGCTCGACTCGGTCGCCAAAAAAGTGGCCTTTTGCCAACACATTGTGGAAACCTTGGCCTTGGACGACGTGGAAGTCATCCAGGGCCGAGCGGAAGAAGTCGCCCACTGGGAAGCCCACCGCGAAGCCTACGATTGGGCGCTGGCGCGTGCCGTAGCCCGTTTGCCCGTCTTGGCCGAATATTTGTTGCCTTTTGTGCGGGTGGGGGGCGCCATGTTGGCACAAAAGGGCGAAACAGGGCCCAGTGAAGCCCAAGCAGCCCAACACGCGTTGGAAGTTTTGGGCGGCCAATTAGAGAAAATCTACTCGCTGGATTTGCCAGGCATCAACGAAACACGCTACCTCATCGTCGTGCGGAAGCAGGCTTCCACGCCGGCGCGATACCCTCGCCGCCCGGGCATCCCAGCGAAACGGCCCCTCTGAACCGCGCCAGGCAGCCCTGCACGCCGATGGGGCAATGGTATAATCGGGGCGGATGAAGCGCAAGGAGGATGCATGGAAATTACCTGGTATGGACATTCGTGTTTTCGGTTGACCCAGCGCCGCATGATTACCGTGGTGACCGACCCCTATGACCCGCAGCGTGTGGGGCTTCCGCCCCTCAAATTGAAAGCCGACGTGGTGACGGTGAGCCACGACGCAGCCGGGCATAACTACGTCAAAGCCGTCAAAGGCGTGCGACATATCTTGACCGGCCCGGGCGAATATGAAATTGGCGGCGTTTTTATCACCGCCATTCGTACCGATGGGAAAGGCAAAAAAGCCACTGGCCCGCGAAACACGCTGTTCCTTTTCGATTACGAGGGCGTTACCGTGGCTCATTTGGGCAACATCCGACGCGTGCCCTCGCAATCGGAAATCGAAGCCTTGGGCACTGTGCACGTGGCCCTCGTGCCCGTCGGCGGCGGCAACGCCCTGACCGCTTCCCAAGCCGCTGAGGTGATTAGCGTCTTGGAACCTGCGGTGGTCATCCCAATGCATTACAAAATCCCCGGCTCAACCATGCAACTCGCCCCCGTAGACCGCTTCCTCAAAGAAATGGGCGTGGAAAAAGCCACCCCGATGCCTTCTTTCAAAATCACTCCCTCGAGCATTCCTCAGGAACTCCAGGTCGTGGTGCTTCAAAACGCCAACACCCCTACCTAAACCCAAGGAGGATGGCGTGGAAGTCAAAGTCTTGATGACGTGGAACATCCAGCCAGACAAAGACCGCGAATATTTCGAGTTCCTGGTCAAGCAGTTTTTGCCGGGAATGCAACGCTTGGGTTTGCAGCCCACCGACGCGTGGTTTACGGCTTATGGTGAGGGGCCGCAGGTGCTTACCACCGCGCTGGTGCCCTCCTATGAAGCCGCACGCTATATTTTGGCTTCCGAAGCGTGGAAGCGCCTTGAAACCAAATTGTTGGACTATGTGACCGACTACCACTATAAAATCGTGCCGGCCCGTGAGGGCTTTCAGTTGTAAAGCACATAGCATCTTGGGCGACCGGGGAGGTCGCCCAAATGGGTTAAGCAAAAAGCAAACGCGTTACAATATCTTTTCATCCTTACAGGCTGAGTTTCAGGAGAAGCCCATGGAGATTTTGGAACAGCCCGCGTATGAAATTGCTGCACAAGTGCGCTCGGGGCGGCTTTCGGCGCGCGAAGTGCTGGAAGCGACGCTGGAACGCATCGCGCAGGTGGATGGGGTGCCCGGCACCCTGGATGGCGACCCAGAAGCCGAGCCCGACAAAATTCACGCGTTCATCACCCTGACCGCCGAGCGTGCGCGCGCCCAGGCCGACGCGGTGGACGCCAAAGTCGCCGCGGGGGAAGACCCAGGCCCGCTGGCAGGGGTGCCCTTCACCGTCAAAGATATTTTCGTGGTGGAAGGCACACCTTCGACCGCGGCCTCGCGCATCCTGGCGAACTACATTGGCCCCTACACGGCCACGCCGGTGGCCCGCATGGAAGCCGCGGGCGGCGTGATGTTGGGCAAGGTCAACTTGGATGAGTTTACCTTTGGCTCGTCCAGCGAGTCTTCGGCCTTCAAGCCCACGCCCCGCAACCCGTGGAACCCGGCGCGGGTGCCTGGAGGGTCGTCGGGGGGGAGCGCGGCGGCTGTGGCCGCGGGCGAAGGCTGGCTTTCGCTGGGCACCGACACTGCGGGCTCGGTGCGGCAGCCTGCCGCGTTTTGCGGCGTGGTGGGGTTGAAGCCCACCTATGGGCGGGTTTCCCGCTATGGCCTGATTGCGTTTGGCTCTTCGCTGGACACCCCCGGCCCCATCGCCCGCAACGTGCGCGATGCCGCGCTGATGTTGCAGGTGATGGCCGGCGCCGATGCCCACGACGCCACCGCCGCAACCGTGCCCGTGCCCGATTATCTGGCCGAGTTGGAAAAGGACGTCCGAGGCTTGCGGGTAGGCCTCTCGCCGGATTATTTCCGCATTGTGCGGGTGGAAGACGGCGAATTGGTGGAAGAGCCGCTCCCCGCAGCCATCAAGCAGGCAGTGCTCGATACGGCCGAGCGCCTGGCCAAGCTGGGCGTGGAAATCGTGGAAGACGTCCCCATGCCCCACAACCGCTATGGCATTCCCGCGTATTTCGTGATTGCGCGCGTCGAGGCGGCTTCCAACCTGCACCGTTACGATGGGGTGAAGTATGGCTATCGCACCCCGGACCGCGTGGCCGACCTGCGGGAGATGTATCGCAAGAGCCGCGGCCAGGGCTTTGGGCTGCAGCCCAAGTTGCGCATCTTGATGGGAATGTACGTCAGCGCGGCGCAATACAGCGAGCGTTATTACCAGCGGGCGTTGCAGGTGCGCACCCTGATTCGCCGTGATTTCGATGCGATCTTCGACCCCGAAGGCCGCTATCGCCTGGACGCTTTGCTGACCCCCACCACGCCCACCACGGCCTTCCCGATGGGCGCGGTGTATGGCGATAGTGTGTTGATGCAATATGCCGACCAGTTGACTGTGGCGGCCAACCATGCGGGCATCCCGGGGCTTTCTGTGCCCGTCACCACTGATGCGGAGGGCCTGCCCATCGGGGTGCAGTTGCTGGG
>CAYLRJ010000037.1:0-4050 GCA_964386185.1 uncultured Anaerolineaceae bacterium | reverse complement strand
CGTGCGAGGCCAGGGGGCTCTTTGACGCCTAACCTCTCGCTGGCCTGGCAAAGCCGTCTGACAGAAGACAAAAGGGCGCGCATGCCGAGCCAGCCCTTCAAACATATTTTGCTTTGTGGCCCGACGTCCTGTCGGGCTTTTTCAATGCGCCAGGGCACATGGCCTCCACGCGTTGGAAAGCCCCGCCGAAAGCACCCCGCAGCGGCCGGGAAGCAGGACCTTGGGCGAGCGGCGGGCCGACGCGCTTGCCATCTGCCCAGGGCGCCCATCGCGTGGGCGCGGTTTCCTCGCCGCGCTGCGCCTACCCGCTCGCGCACCAGGGCTTCAGCGTCTAAGGCGGCTGCCTGTCTTCGCTTCCTGGCGGACGCGGCCGCGCTTGGGCGCGCCGCGGCAGAGCCGAGCGCCTCAGAAAGCCCTCTGCCCCCGCCACACGCAGGCTGCGGCCTCGTGGTGATGGTATACTTACCACCTGAATTCGCTTATCTCGCGCAGACGCGCGTGCAAGGAGTGCTTTATGCGTCGTCTTTGGCCGTTGTTCCTTGTGTTGCTTGCCACGGTGGGGTTGGTGGCTTGTCAATCGCAGCCCACCACCACGCCCACCCCGCCGCCGCCCCCCAGCCCCACTTCCCCGCCACAGGTGACTTTGATCACCCCCACGCCCCAACCGACACCCCAGCCGCGCACCTTGACAATTTGCATGGGGCAAGAGCCCAAAACATTGTATCCCCTGGCGGGCGAAACCCAGGCCATGCGCAACATTTTGGCCGCCGTTTACGACGGCCCCATTGAGTTCCGCACGTTTGGCTTTCAGCCCGTGATTTTGGAAAAACTGCCCAATACCGCCGATGGCGACGCCACGATGGTTGAGGTTGACGTGGCCCCTGGGGAGTGGATTGTTGATGCCAACGGCAATTTGACCACTTTGAAAGAAGGCGTGGCCTTCTTCCCTTCCGGCTGTCATTCGGTGCGCTGCGCCCTCAAATACGACCCTGAAATGGGGTCGGTGAGCATGGACCAACTGCAGGTTACCTTCCACTTGCTGCCTGGCCTGACCTGGTCAGACGGCGAACCCTTGACAGCCGAAGATTCGGTCTTCACCTACAACTTGGTTTCTGCCGCCGATACGCCCGCCCACGGCCACTACATGGACCGCCTGCGTCATACCGCCGCCTACGAAGCCCTTGACAAAACCACCGTGGTGTGGAAGGCTGTGCCGGGCTACCGAGACCCCACCTATTACCTCAACTTTTGGATGCCTTTGCCCGCACATTTGTGGGCGAAATACGAACCCAAGGAATTGCTTTCGCTCCCTGAGGCTACCCAGCGGCCGATAGGGTGGGGGCCGTACGTCATTGATGAGTGGAAGCATGGCGAATACATTCACCTGCATCGTAACCCGCACTACTTCCGCACCCCCGAGGGCCTGCCGAAGTTTGACAATTTGGTCTTCCGTTTTGTCTCCAGCCCTGAGCAAGCCTTGCAAGACTTGCAATCGGGCGCGTGCGATGTGATTGACGAAACCGTGGATTTGCTCTCGGTGGCCTCGCAACTGGACGCATTGCAAAAACAAGGCAAGGCCAATGCCTATTACGCCGAAGGCCTTGATTTCGAGCGCCTCGATATGGGCATTCGGCCGGTGAGTTACGACGATGGCTGGCAGCCGGGTGACCGAGACGACTTCTTTGGCGACGAGCGGGTGCGCCAGGCGCTGGCATATTGCTTGGACAGGCAAAAGGTCGTCGAGCAGGTCTGGGGTGGCCACGCGACGGTGATGGATTCCTTCGTGCCTGTGGAAAGCGCGCTCTACAACAAGCAAGTGACCCACTACACCTACGACCCAGCCAAAGGCGCCGCCTTGCTGGAAGCCGCCGGCTGGGTGGACAACGACGGCGACGCCGCGACCCCGCGGGTTTATCAAGGGGAACCCGCAGCCATCACCTGGGGCGACCCGTTGGTGCTCAACTACTGGGCGCCCAACACCCCTCGCGAAGCCCAAACCGCAGAGATTTTCAAGCAATCGGCCGCAGCCTGCGGCATTGAACTCCGCATCAAATTGTGGGACGACCCCGCCAAACTCTACGCCCCCGGCCCCGATGGCCCAATCTTTGGCCGAAAGTTTGATTTGGCCGTTGTGCCCATGCGCATGAGCGTCCAGCCCCCTTGCAACCTCTGGTCCCGCGAGGCCATCCCCGGCGACGGCACCCTGACCATCAAAGACGTGCCGTGGCTGCTCAAAATCTTTGGCAAAACCCACGAAGACGAAACCGCCTTCCCCTATGGCTGGGCAGGTTGGAACGACACCGCCTATGTAAACACCACCTTTGACGGCTATTGTCGGACGGCCAACAATAGCCTGCCCGACGAAGAAGCCTACAAGACCAGCGTCAGCCAGGCTCAAGAAATCCTCTCGGCCGACGTGCCTTCCCTGATGCTCTTTCGGCACCCGCGGGTCGCGGCCACGCGCCCCGATTTTTGCGGCTTCGTGCTTGATCCCAGTGCATCCAGCGACCTGTGGAATTTGGAATTGTTTGACGACGGCCCGGCTTGTCGCTAAAGGGCGCTGTTGCCCTCAACGCTTCACGATACGCGGCTGCTGAAAAGCGGCCTTGCTACCCCTGCCCCTCTGAGGGCGTGTTTAGGAGATGGAGCATGGCAACCCAAGTAAACACAACGCTACAAACCCAAGCAATCAACACGCTGCGCTTTTTGGCTGCAGACATGATTCAAACCGCAAACTCAGGGCATCCTGGCCTGCCGATGGGCGATGCGGCCATTGCCTACACCCTTTGGACGCGGCACCTGCGCCATAACCCTGGCAATCCTCAATGGCCCAACCGCGACCGCTTCATCCTCTCCGGCGGGCACGGCTCGGCGCTGCTCTATGCCCTGCTGTACCTCACCGGCTACGACCTGCCCCTGGAAGAACTCAAACGCTTCCGCCAGTGGGGCAGCCGCACCCCCGGCCACCCCGAAGTGGGCTTGACCCCAGGTGTGGAAACCACCACCGGCCCCCTCGGCCAGGGCTTTGCCAACGGCGTGGGCATGGCCATCGCCCAGGCCCACATGGCCGCGCGCTTCAACCGCCCCGGCTTCCCGATTTTCGACCACTACATCTACGCCATCGTCACCGACGGCGACCTGATGGAAGGCGTGGCTTCCGAAGCGGCTTCCCTGGCAGGCCACCTGCGCCTCGGGCGGCTGATCTATTTCTACGACGACAACCGCATCACCATTGACGGCAGCACCGACATCGCCTTCACCGAAGACCGCGGCAAACGCTTCGAGGCCTATGGCTGGCAAGTGCTGCACGTGGAAGACGGCAACGACGTGGACGCCATCGACGCAGCCATCGAGGAAGCCAAAGCCGACCCGCGGCCTTCCCTCATCATCTGCCGCACCCACATCGGCTACGGCCTGCCCCACAAACAAGATACCCCCAAAGCCCACGGCGAGCCGCCCGGCGAGGAAGAGCTCAACGAAGCCAAAAAGCGGGCGGGCTGGCCAACCCGGAAGTTCCACATTCCCCATGAGGTGGAAGAGTTCTACCGGGAAGCCCTCCCCAAGGGCGAGCACTGGTGGGAAGCCCCCTGGCGCAAGATGCTCGACGCCTACGGGCGGGAATACCCCGAACTGGCGCGCGAACTGGAGCGCCGCTGGGCAGGCAAACTTCCAAAAGACTGGGATGCCGACTTGCCCGTCTTCCCCCCCGACCCCAAAGGCATGGCCACCCGCGCAGCCTCGGGGAAGGCGCTCAACGCCCTGGCACAGCGCCTGCCCGAACTTATCGGCGGCTCGGCCGATTTGACCCCTTCCAACAAAACCAAATTGGAAGGCGAAACCGACTTCCAGGCCGATACGCCCGAGGGGCGCTACATCCATTTCGGCGTGCGCGAGCACGCAATGGGCGCAATTCTCAACGGCATCGCGCTCTACGGCGGCCTCAAGCCCTTTGGCGCGACCTTCCTCGTCTTCTCCGACTACCTGCGCGGCGCGCTGCGCATTGCCGCGCTTTCCCACATCCCCAACATCTGGATTTTCACCCACGACAGC
>CAYLRJ010000036.1:0-31808 GCA_964386185.1 uncultured Anaerolineaceae bacterium | reverse complement strand
TGTTCCCCCTCAACAGCTCCGAGACAAACACCTCACCCTCTCCGGGCAAGTGTCGCATGCTTCCAGGGCAAAACCTTGAGACGCCAAGGCTTGCACCTCTTCAGGCTCAAGCCGAGCAAAAACATAGCCTTCGTGGCTGATGGTCCACACCAACAGGCGCGAGTGCTCATAGAGGGCCGGGTCTTCGGGCAATGTGTCCATCCAATCCCACAACGTGGGGACGCCCTGCACAAACGCCTGAAGCGGCTCGGCCAGGACATAGCGCAGATACAACACCTTCCCCCAAAAACGCTTGCGCGCGCCATATTGCCACGCAGACACCCACTGGCCCTCCAACAAAGCCTCAAACGCGGCCAAGCGAGCAGGAATCCGCTGTCGTGGCCGTAAAGCCATTTCAATATGGGTCGCGCTTTCCTTTTTTAAAAGAAACACCGCCCGCCACAAACTGGGCGTCACTGCTGAGATTTTCAGGGGTTCCTCTCCGAAAAACCACTGTGCTTGCAATGCAGACATGGCCACTCTCCTCCACCAACAAACTTAGCCCTCAACGGTTGTCAGCCACGAGCGCGTGGGCAATGTCCATTAGCAAAGGATACAACTGCGGATTTTCCACATCTTCGTACCAATATTCAATGTAATAAGGGTGATACGAGCGTGCAATGTCCAATGTACGCGCCAGAGTGCAGGAAGGCGCGTGGGCTGCGCAAAGGTTGCCTTGGTCCAACCGTGCGGCGTTCCCACTGGCATCACACAGCAGTTGAAACCCCATCTGATGGGGATGCTGAGCCAGGCGCGCGAGCAAGGCAAACGGCTCCTCAGGGCCCACCTGGCGCAACGTGGGGCTGTCGGCCGCGGGCAAGGCCGTACACAGGGCATTGACTTGCGCATAAAAGCGCTGAGGATAACGGCCATAAGCATAGGTCAGGATGCGGTCTGCCAGGGTGGTGACCGTGTTTTGCCCATCCGAAAGGGCAAGCCCTACCGGCATCTTCAAAGCCTGGGTGGGGAAAGCCTCAGCCCAACGCTCCAATGTGACCGTTCCCACTGCCACCAAGCGCTCGGTCGTGTAGCCGCGCGCCAACAAAGCCTCTGCCGCGCCATGCGGGATGTACCAATCGTTGTTGACCGTGCCCAAGAAAGAGACCATCACCCCCACCACCGCAGGATGCCCGGCATAATGCGCTCCCAAAGCCCGAATGAACTTCGCCTGAGCAGCGAGGTAGGTTGCATCCCAATAAAGCGGCGCGGTCAGGCGCTGGCCAAAAATCGGCTGATGGGGGTTGGTGCCCTCAAAGGAAAACGTCGCCACGCCCGGTTTACGGAGCAGCCAATCGGGCACGTTGACCCCCACGGTCATGATGTTGAGCACCACGACCTTCCCAGCCGCGGCCACGGCTTCCACGCGGTGGTCTAAAGCATCCCAATGGTATTCCCCTTCCACAGGCTCAAGGTCCCGCCAACGGGCGCTCAGCAACACACCCACCACAGCATCGCTTGCAAGCACCTTCGCGGTGGGCCGATTGGCATAGTTGCCAGGCAGGAACCCCCTCGCCGCGGCCCCAGAAACCTCGGGCCGCGGGGTTTTGCTTCGCGGGCGCACCCCACCGCAGCCCACCAAGAGCAACAACCCAACCAAACAAAGTAACCCCCGTCTCATGTTTCCTCCCAAACAGGCAACACGAGAAAAGGCTTCCCTCTGAGGTCTATTCTACCCCTCTTTTGCATTCCGTCCCCTTCCCAAGCCATTTTCTGCTATACTTAGAACGCATTTTATTTCATATGGATTGGCTCGTTTGAAAACTCGCGATGTCGCCCCTGCGCTACACCCTGCAAGAGGCCACTTCACCGCCCAGGCCCTGGAAGCCAGCCAACGCCGAACCCGCCCCGCGCGGGCAAATGGCACCCTGGCTTTCATCCCCTCAAATGCCACAATTCCCCTCGCCAAAGACATCGCCATGCCCTAAGCCTTCGAGCCTCGCGATGCTTTTGTGGCTCGGTCTTGCCACCGCAACTTGAGCGTTTGGCAAACCACCGACCTGTGAGGCTTCCTCAAGTGAGCACTTCGCGCCCAGGAAGCCCGCCACAAAGCAACCGTCCTGCAAACCACACCACCACCCAGGGGGAAGCCACAACGCCCAGGCTTCGCGTCTTGAAGACGGGCTCAAACGCACCCATCCTCTGCTGCTCCAGGATGGCACCCGCGCCATCCCTGGCGTTGGTTCGCGCGTCACACTGCCCACGGCGCGCCAAGCCCTCTGGAGCCCCCCGCGCCTCGCCCTTCTCGCGCGGCCCAATTTACCCAAGGAGCAAACCATGTCCCCTTCTCGCCTTGCCCGTCTCATTGTGCTCATGGGGGTTGGTGTAGCGCTGCTGCTCGGCTGCACCTGGCCCGACCCCGCGCCCACCGCGCCGCCGCCCACGGCCACCCCCACCGGTGCCCTGCCCATTTGCGCAGACGACAACCTCAAGCCCACCATCTTGACCTTTCCGGCTTTAGACGAGGTCGTCGCCTCTCTCTCGCCCGAACTCCAGTGGATTTACCCTGACACGACCTGCACCCCCGAAGGATACCGCATTGACCTCAGCACCGGCCCCTACTTTGCCGACAACCTTGGCGGCGGCACGGGCGATCCTTCCACCACGTGGGTGCCCGCGAAAGATTTACAGCCCGCCACCGAATACAAATGGGCTGTGCGCCCCATCAACGGCACCACTTTAGGCCCCACCGCTCCCGGGCCGGGCAACCGCCCCTTTTACTTCTTCACCGGCCCTGTGTGCAACGACCCCTCCGCCCTTCAGCCCCCCACCCTGCTGGAACCCGCCGACGGCGCGGCCTACGACGCCTCGCAACACGATGGCCTGATTTGGGATTACCCGCCCGCCTGCCTGCCCGACCATTACGTGGTTGAAATTTCTGCCTTGCCCAATTTCAGCGACACAGCCCTCAACGGCGTCACCGACTCCCCAGCCACCCGCTGGAACGTCGCCCAGCCGATGACCGCGTGCCAAACTTACTACTGGCGGGTCGCGGCCGTGCTGGGCGGGGTGGTCGGCCCCTATTCCTCCACCCGCACCTTTGTGGCGCCCGATTCGAACGGCCAACCGTGCAACAGCACTGCTGAGCCTGGGCCTGCGGTCATCCACGGCATCGTATGGCGCGACGCCTGCTCGCAAAGCGGCCAGCCGCCTTCATCGCCCTTGCCCGATGGCTGCGTAGCCGACGCGAGCGGCGTCCATGCCGACGGCTTCCGCCAGGCCAACGAGCCGGGCATCGCCGGCGTGCAAGTGACCCTGCACGCCGACACCGATTGCACCTCCCCCGCGGTGGCCACAGCCATCACCGACGCCAACGGCCGTTACACCTTCGACGGCATCGTTGATTTCGGCATGTATTGCGTCAGCATCCGCACTGATGCGCCGCCCAACGATGCCCTCTTCCCCACCGGCGCGTGGACTTCCCCCACAGTGGGCGACGCCGAGCCGGCCACCCAAACCGTCGGCGTTGCGGCTGCCGACGTGATGGAAGTGGACTTCGGATGGGATGACCACTTCCTGCCCGCGGCTTCCACGCCCACGTTCACCTTGCAACAAAACGCCTTCTGCCGCCAGGGGCCGGGCACCAACTACCCCAAAGTAGCCACCTTGCTCGCAGGCGACACTGCGCCCATCCAAGGGCGCCTGGATAACGACGCTTGGTTTTACATCTTTTGGGAACCCAGCAACGTCCACTGCTGGATTGCCGCTCGGCTGGGCACCCCCGCGGGCGATTACGGCCAAACCCCAGCCCTCACCCCGCCCCCACCGCCTCCGCCGGCAGATACCACCCCGCCCACCATCACCGACGTCCACGCGCTGGAAAACGAGGTGTATTACCGCACCACTGCCTGCGGTCCCACGACCATGGATGTGGCGGCCCGCATCTCCGACGCGGGCGGCATCCACGAAAACAACATCGTGTTGGAATACCGCTATGTGCCCGAGCGCGGCTCGGCCAGCGCCTGGCATCTCGCGGCAGTGCACGACCGAGCCATGGGCAACCAATATGGCTTTGTGGTGAATGTGCTCACCGAGGCCAACGCGGCCATGCAAGATTTCGACGGCTACATTGCCTACCACGTCATCGCCATTGACGACGCCGGCAACAAAGCCACCTCGCAGACCTTCCAACTGCCGTTGAAACTTTGCCCTTGACCCCACAGCCTGCAGCAACACAACAGCGCATGGTAAGCCATGCGCTGTTGTGTTTTGGGGGGATGATGTGCCAAGCAGGGCCCCGCGACGCGGGCCTGCTTTTGGGAAATACGCCCAAGCTGCTCACCCGTTGCTTTGCGCCTCTTCCAGCAAGCGCTCGGCCTGGCGCTGGGCTGTTCGCAAGGCTTGCGATGGGCTGCTCTGGCCGGTAAACGCGCTGTGAACCGCCTCATAAAGCCCGCCCAAAAACAAGCCCAGCTCCGGCCGCGCGGGCAATGGCTTTGCCCGTTGCAGCATGGCTTGTTGGGCAGCCAGCCAACGGTAGGCCTCCAGCGCGGCAGGCGTGTAGCTGCTCTGACGCACCGGGCTGCCTGCTCGGCGGATGATTTCCTGGTCTTGCGCTGGGGTCAAGACCTGCAACAGCGCCTCCAACACTTTGGCTTGGGCTTCGCGGGGCTGGTTGCGAGGGATGGCAATGCCCCAGGTGGCGTTCCACGGCACGGGGAAGACGGCGGCTTTGTAGATTTCTCGCCAGGGGTTGGCCGGGTCGAGCACAATAGGGGCTGCCTGGCCGCCCCACGTGGCGACCAAGGCCGCTTCGCCACGACGCAGGCTCTCGGCAATTTCTGCATTGCCGTAGGTGTGGGTCTGCGGTGGACACAAAGCCCGCAAATCACAATAATAGGCCAAAGCCTCAATGTTGGTTTCGCTATCCAGGGCGGGGCGCCCTTCGGCGTCGAAGATTGTGCCGCCTGCTTCCCACAAATAGGGCAACCAATCGGTGAAAATTTCGCTCACATCAGCCTTGAGCGCCAAGCCATACACCTCGGGCGGACGATGCACCTCTGCGGCCAGCGCCCGCACCTGACGGGTCGGCACCACCGGCACGCCTTGTGTGTCGTCCAAGGGCAACACATCGGCCCGGTAGAACAAAATATGCCCATCGGTGAAAAACGGCAACTGATATTGGTGCTCACCAAAGCGGCTCTCTTCCGCCACCGCGGGCACGATATCCGCGGGGGCGTAGGCTTCCACCAGGGCCTGCGGGGCCTCGGCCATGAGGGTGTCAATCTCGGCCAAATAGCCGGCCGAGGCCAACTCAGGCAGCCAGATATGCCCAGGCACAAACACCGCTTGGTAGGGTGTGGCTTCGGCTTGGAGGGCGTCCATGAGCGTGGCGCGGTATTGCGGCCAAGGGATGATCTCAAGCGTCAACCCCAGTTCAGGATGCTGCTCCAGGGCGCGTTGCAACACGTCCAGGGCGGGGTCATTGGGGCCGATGATTTTCGATTTCATGCTGTGCTCCCGAAACATCCCTCAGCGCTGAGGTTGAAGGATGACTTTCATGGAATTTTGCGCTTTGGCCGTCAACTGGAAGCCCTTCAGGGCCTCGGCCAGCGGCAAGCGATGGGTAATCAGCGACGCCACCTCAACCCGACCACTGCGCAAAAGGGAAAGGGCTTCGCGCAGGTCGCGCGGGCTGGCGCCATAGGTAGACATCAACGTAATGCCCTTGGCGTAGAAGTCGTAAACATCAAAGGGGATGATGGTGCCAGGCGTGTTGATGGCAAACAACAAGACGTTCGCGCCCCGGTCTGCGGCCTGCATCGCTTGTTGGAAGGCCGACGGCGCGGCCGTGCACACGATGACATGGTCATAGCCCCGGCCTTCATTGGCCTCAATCAGGCGCTCGACCACGTCCTCTTCCAGCGCGTTGAAGGCAGCCTCGACACCGGCATCCAAGGCTGCTTGCAGGCGATAGGCGCTCACATCCGTGGAAACCACCCGCCCCGCGCCCAAAGCAATGGCCAATTTGATGTTCAACAGCCCTGAGAGGCCGCTGCCTAACACCAAAACACTGTCGCCGGGCTGAATGTGCATTTTGCGCTGGCCGCGCACCGCGCATCCCAAAGGCTCGACAAAGGTGCCAACTTCGTAGGAAACCGAATCGGGCAGTTTGATGACGCCGCCTTTGTCTACGTTGATTTTGGGCACCCGCACGTATTCCGCGTTCCCGCCGGGGTAAAACTTGGTGGAATGCAGTGTATCGCACAAAGTATGCTTCCCCACTTGGCAATAGCGGCAGTTGTTGCAGGGCACATGATGGGTAAACACAACCCGATCGCCCACTTGAAAATCTTTTACGCCTTCACCCACTTCAACAATGTCGCCGGTGACTTCGTGCCCCAACACCAGAGGGGCTTTTTTGATGCGGTACCATTCCATGACGTCAGAGCCGCAGATGCCGCTGGCGATGACTTTGACCAAGATTTCGCCGGGGCCAATTTCCGGCTTGGGCATTTCTTCCAAACGGACGTCGTTGTTGTTGTAATACATTGCCACGCGCATGGTGTTTTCTCCTCAAGGGCGGGAAGACGCCATCTGGCAAAAAAGGCTGTACCGCCGCGGACGACACAACGATACAGCCTTTTTTGACGGCAGTATTCCCCAAAACGCAAAGAGCGACAGCCCTCGGCCGCGAGGGCTGCTCTTCTTCGGGCTATTTGGCTTTCAATTCGTTGAACATTTCGTAGGCTTCGTCAGGGGTCGCGTTGTTGTGCACAATGGCCCGTACGGCCTGCACCATCGCCACCGGATCTTCGGATTGGAAGATGTTCCGGCCCATGTCAACCCCGGCCGCGCCCGCTTGAATGGCGCGGTAAGCCATGACCAAGGCGTCCTTTTCTGGAATTTTCTTACCGCCTGCAATCACCACCGGCACAGGGCTGGTGCTGGTCACACGCTCGAAATCTTCGCAGTAGTAGGTCTTGACAATGCGAGCGCCCAATTCGCCGGCAATGCGGGTGGCCAGGCTCAGGTAACGGGCATCGCGCACCAGTTCAGCGCCCACGGCCGTCACGGCCAAGGTGGGCATGCCGTAGCGCTCGGCTTCGTCCACCAGCCGCGAGAAATCCAACAACGTGTCGCGCTCAAACTCCGCGCCTACCATGATGGAAAAAGCCACTGCGGAAGCGTTCAGCCGAAGGGCCTCTTCCATGGAAACCGCCAACCCTTCGTGCAACAGCGTGCCATATTTCCGGGCCAGGATGCTCGTGCCGCTCGAGACGCGCAGGATGATGGAGACATCCTGTTCAGGGTCCACATAGTTGCGCAACGCGCCGCGGGTCAGCATCAAAGTGTCGGAATAAGGCAGCAAGGGGGCAACGGTCTTGTCGAGTTGTTCCAAGCCGGTGGTTGGGCCCATAAAATAGCCGTGGTCCACGGCAAACATCAGGGTGCGCCCTGTTTCAGGGTTGAAAATGCGAGACATACGATTTTTCATGCCCCAGTCCATAACATACCTCCGTGATGATTTTTGGCCGCGCCGATTAGCCCGCGGCGTGTTGACGCAAGGCAGCGATGTTGGCCGCCACACTTGCCTGTGAATTGAAAACGGCGGAGCCTGCCACAAAGGCGTTGGCTCCGGCTGCGACATAGTCGGCGATGGTGGTGGTCTTGACCCCGCCATCAACCTGGAGCGCCACGTGGCCGAGCCCTTGCGCATCCAACATTTGGCGCGCTTGCGCCACTTTGCTCACGGCGCCTGCGAAGGGCGACATGCCCTCATAGCCAGGGTCCACCGCGAGAATCATCACCAAATCCACATCTGGCAAGACGTGGGCCACCTGGCTCAGCGGCGTCGCAGGGTTCAACGCCACCCCGGCCTGGCAGCCTGCGGCCTTGATTTGGTGGATGGTATTGTGAAGGTGCGGGCAGGCTTCTGCCTGCACGGTGATGATGTTTGCCCCGGCTTCCGCAAAGGCCGAGATGAGCCGCTCAGGATGCACGGTGAGCAGGTGCACGTCTAAGGGCAACGCGGTTTCGCGACGCAGCGCTTTGACCAGCGGAGCGCCAAAGGTCAACCAGGGGACAAAGCAGCCATCCATCACGTCAATGTGCAGCCAGTCTGCGCCGCCGGCTTCGGCGGCTTTGGCTTGTTCGCCCAGGCGCGCCAGGTCGGCCGAAAGCAGCGAGGGCGAAATGATGACGCTCATACGGTGATTCCTTCGGTTTCTTCCAAGACGACGTTGATCAAATCGTCAATGCTGGTGAACGACTTACGCTCCATGATCCAACGCTTGCCAATGTGGATGGCCGCGCGCTCAGCGATGGCCCGCTTGGCGGGGTCTTCGATGCTGGAAATATCCCACACGCTGACGATGCCCATCATGCGGCGCAGGAACTTGACGCCGCCGTGGCCTGCGGTTTCTTCCAAGATGTGTTGGATGGTGCCACGCCGATATTCGGCAAAGGCTTCTTCACCGCCCGGGAAATCCCAATAATCCAAGGGCATGAGGGAGCTCTCAGGGCGGGCGTTTTCCACCCACAGGCGGTCGAATTTGGCCGCGAATTGGTTCCAAATTTCGCGGATGGTGTCTAAAATCCAGGCCTGGTAGTCGGCTCGCGCTTCAGGGTCGGGGGTGTGGCCGTAGTGCGAAAGATAGTTGAGCACCAAGTTTTGCAACACCGCGCCGACGTCGTAGCCCATTGGGCCGAAGAAGGCGAATTCGGGGTCAATGACCCGGGTGTCTTCCTGGTTGAGCATGATGGAGCCGGTGTGCAAATCCGCGTGGATGAGGGCTTCGGCGTGGTTCATGTAGCTGTTTTTCATGGCTGCGATTTCCAGCTTCAGCGCCGCGTCGGCGCGCACAGCCTGCACTTCGTCGTCCACCAGCGGGTTCCAGTTGTTTTCTTCCGATGTTTTGTAGGGGTTGGTATAGACGAAATCCTCTTGCAGTTTGCGCAACTCTTCGTTGACAAACTTGGCTTGGAGGAGCTTCTTTTCGGGGCCGCTGAGGTAATAGTCGGAAGTGAAGTAAAGGGTCTGGGCTAAAAATGAGGAGATGTGGTCTGCAAATTTGGGGAATTTTTCGCGCGCCACCATCGGTTTGCGCATGATCTGATGTTTGCCCAGGTATTCCATGGCGATGGTGGACATTTCTTCGTCAAAGTCATACAGTTGGGGTGCCAAGCCGGGGGCGTATTTGTTGTGTTCTTGCAGGGCTTGGGCTTCGTAGCGCGCCCGCTCTTGGGTCAGCGGCCATGATTCGCCAATGACCCGCAAATAAGGCAGCGCCTGTTTGAGCACCAGGGCGTTGTCGGGGTTGTCTTGGTTTTCTACGATGAAGACGAAGTTCAGATTGCCATCGCCGACTTCGCGGATGTGCAACCGGGCATCGGCCGGGAAGAAGTCTTTGAGCGCGGGGCGCGATTTGAGGTAGTCGAGGATGTTGGTTTCGTCAAGGGGGTAGAATGGCATGGGAACCTCCAATCGTTGTCGTTCCGAGATGGGTCATGCGGTTGGGCAGGGCTGCCCGTGCGGGGGGCACGCGCAGCCCTCACGAACGGACGCGTTTTTCAGGGTATAGGCCCAAGATGCCTTCTTCGGATGCTGCGCAGATCCCGCGCTCGGTGATTAGCCCGGTGACGTATTTTCGGGGGGTGACGTCAAAGCCAAAGTTGGTGGCTGGGCTGTCGGCCGGGGTGAGCAACACTTTGGCCAGGGTGCCATCGGGCAGCAAACCCTGAATGTATTTCACTTCGTCTTCGCCGCGTTCTTCGATGGGGATTTCTTTGACGCCATCGCGGATGGTCCAGTCGAACGAGGACGAGGGCAAAGCGACGTAGAAGGGGATGCCGTTGTCGTATGCGGCCAAGGCTTTGAGGTAAGTGCCGATTTTGTTGGCTACGTCGCCGGTGTAGGTGGTGCGGTCGGTGCCGGTGATGACCAAATCCACCATGCCGTGTTGCATCAGGTGCCCACCGACGTTGTCGGCGATGACCGTGTGGGGCACGCCGTGTTGCCCCAGTTCCCAGGCTGTGAGGCGGGCGCCTTGGTTGCGGGGGCGGGTTTCATCCACCCAGACGTGCACTTTGATGCCCCGATTGTGGGCTTCGTAAATGGGGGCGGTCGCGGTGCCATAATCCACAAATGCGAGCCAGCCCGCGTTGCAATGGGTCAGGATGTTGACCACTTCACCGTTTTTGCGTTTGCTAATCGCTTCGATGATGCTGACGCCGTGCTCGCCGATGCGGCGGCAGAAATCGGCGTCTTCGTCGGCAATGTCTTGGGCGGTTTGGAAGGCCACAGCCACTTTGTCTTCAACGGTGGGGGCTTGGGCCATGGCTTCCAGTTGGCGGCGCACAGCCCATTCCAGATTGACTGCGGTCGGACGGGTGGCCTTGAGTTTTTCGCCGGCTTCCACCATAAAAGCAGTGAAGGTTGCTGGTGAGTCTTTGGGGGCTTCCAGCGCGGCTAAATACATGCCAAAGCCTGCGGTGGCGCCCACCAGGCCTGCGCCACGGATGTGCATTTCTTTGATGGCGCGGGCGGTCTCTTCCACGTTGGTGAGATCTTCGATGACGAATTTGTGGGGCAAAAAGCGTTGGTCTATGACCTGCACCACTCGGTCGTCGTCTTCTTTCACCCAGATGGTCCGATAGTGTTTGCCATTGACATTCATTGTGCGTTCCTATTCGAGGGGAAGTCTTTCAGCGTTGGGTCATCCGTTCGGCTGCCGGGCTTCCGGCTCGTCCCTTGGGGCCTCAGTCGTGCTTGCGATAGTAAGTGATGGCCAGGGCGACGGCCAACACCAAACCTTTGATGATGTTCAAGGAATAGTAAGGCACCGACATCATGATTAAGCCGTTTTCCAACAGGCCGACCAAAATGGCACCCACCAGGGTGCCCAGGGCGTTGGGCTTTTTGACCCCCGCCACCGAAAAGCCAATAAAAGCCGCGGCGACCGCGGGCATGAGGTAGCCTGCGCCGGCGTTGACCTGCGCCGAGCCAATGCGGGCCGCGAGCATGATGCCGCCCATGGCCGCCAACAACGTCGAGAGGAAGTAGGCCAGGGTGCGGTAGCGATCCACGGGGATGCCCGAGAGGCGGGCGGCTTCCCGATTGCCACCAACGATGTAGAGGTAACGGCCGTGCTTGGTGTAGGTCAGGAAGATGTGCACCAGCACCACGATGACCAACATGATGATGATGATGTAGGGCGATTGGCCAATCAGGCGGAATTCGTGGGGGATGGTGCCCGTGGTTGGGGTGCCATCCAGGCGGGGCATCCCTTGGCTGATGGAGCCGCCGCCGGTGTAGGTCATGGCCACGCCTTCAAAGATGAACATGGTGGCCAAGGTCGCCAGCAGGTCGTAGATGCGCAGTTTGACAATGAGGAAAGCGTTGATTGCCGCCACCACCAGGCTTACTAACAAGGCCACAATGATGGCCGGCACAGTGCCCCAGCCATACCACACAAAAAAGGACATCACCAACGCGACCGCAAAGGTGGCCACCGACCCCACCGAGAGGTCAAACCCATCTACGGTCAACGACACGGTGATGCCCGTGGCAATGACCGTCACGATGGAAATGCTGCGCATGATGGTCACCATGTTCGACGCGGTGCGAAAAGGCGGCATGGTGATGGCAAAAAAGGCCAGTAGCACAAAGATGGTGAGAATCGTTCCCCATTTGCTGAGAAAATCAATCAGGCCTGCGAGGCGTTTGTTTTTGGGTTTAGATTCGGTTGCTGCTGTCATAAATTACTGACCTCCGGCAGAGTAAAACAAAATTTCCTCTTCTGTGGCTTCAGAGGTGGCGAACTCTTTGACGATGGTGTAGTCATACATGACGTAGATGCGGTCGGAAATGTCCAAAATTTCGGGAATTTCGCTCGAGGCGTAGATGATGCCTTTGCCTTGTTGCGCCAGTTGGCCGATGAGCTCAAAGATGTCGCGCTTGGCGCCGACGTCAACCCCTTTGGTGGGCTCGTCGAAGACATACACCTCGGCATCGGCAATCAGCCACTTGCCGACCGCGACTTTTTGCTGGTTACCCCCTGAAAGGTACGCCACTTTCTGATCTTCGCTGGGCGTCACGATGCCCAAGTCGGCGATGACTTTTTGAGCCGTGGCGCGCTCGGCTTTGGTATTGACGAAATCCACGCCGTGGGTAAATTTGTCCAGGCTGGGCAAGGTGAGGTTGACGAACACCGGCTCATCTACCAAAACGCCTTCTTTGCGCCGCTCTTCGGGCACCAGGGCAATGCCTTGCTTGACAGCCGCGTGGGGGGAGCGCACGTTGAGCGGTTTACCGCGCAGCAATAACTCGCCTGATTTAATCGGATAGGCCCCAAACAACGTTTTGCACAGTTCGGTCTTCCCTGCCCCCATCAAACCCGTGATGCCCACAATTTCGCCTGCCCGCACGGTAAAACTCACATCGCGCACCCGGCCATATTCCTCATTCAGGTGCTTGACTTCGAAGAGCACCTCGCCAATGGGCACTTGCAGTTTGGGGTAGGTCTCTTCGAAGCGGCGGCCTAACATCAATTCCACCAATTTCTGTTGGGTGAGTGCGTCAATGGTGGTGTCGGCCACCACTTGGCCATCGCGCAAGATGGTGATGGTTTCGCACACCTCAAAAATTTCAGGCAACCGATGGGAGATGAACACAATGCCCACACCCTGGTTGTGCACCAGATCGCGCATCAGCCGAAACAGTTCTTCGGTTTCGGTCTGACTCAGCGGGGCAGTGGGTTCATCCAAAACCAAGAAATTGGTATCTGTGGCCAAGGCCCGCGCGATGAGCACCATTTGTTTTTCGGCCAGGCTGAGATCCTGCACCAGCGCGTGGCTATCCAGCTGGATGCCCACCCGCTTCATCACTTCGCGAGCCCGTTGGTGAATGTCGCCCCAATGGATGAAGTGTTTGCCCTTCATCTTGGTGGCCATTTTGTCCAGCATGATGTTTTCGGCCACCGTGAGATAGGGGATGAGCGCGGTGTCCACTTCCTGATAGACGACGTCAATGCCCAGGGCTTTGGCGTCGTAAGGGGTGCGGATGTTGACTTTTTGGCCATCGAGGTAGATGTCACCCGCGTAGTGCCCGTATGCGCCGCCCAAAATCTTCATCAGGGTCGATTTGCCTGCCCCATTGGCTCCGACCAAAGCGTGAATCTCGCCACTTCTGACCGTAAAGTCCACCTTGTCCAGGGCTTTGACGCCCGGGAATTCTATGGAAATGCCTTTCATTTCCAACGTGTGATTGGGTGTCATACCGGTCCTTGCCTCCTGCAAAGATACAGGGGGGTGATCATCCCTGCCCGCGAGCAGGGATGACCACCCAAACATAGCGATGACGCGTCGAGAAAGGACGCTATTTGTTGGCGTAATATTCGCGCAGGGTGTCCATCCAGGGTTCGTTGAAGGCGTCGGAGTCGCCCCAGCCCTCGATGACCTCACCCAAGGTTTCCATGGTGGTGTCGGGTTTCAGGTCGCTCTGGCGGATGAGTTTGGCTTCCAGGTCGTATTCCTGAGGGGTTTCTTCGCCAGCGAATTTCTTGGCCAACAAGCGCATATCCACGATGCCGATCAAGCGGGGATCCACCGCGGCGGTGGCAATCCACACGCTGCCGGGCTCGCGCATCAGGTTGATGTCTTGGTTGGAGATGTCAATGGAAACGAGTTTGATGTCGGTGCGGCCAGCGTCTTTCAGGGCGGTGTAAGCGCCTTTGGCCATCTCGTCCCAGGAGCCCCAAATGGCGTCAATTTGGCCTTCGGGGTATTTGGGCAGCACCGCGCTCACCTTGGCGGCAATGTCGCCCTGGACGTCTTGGAAGTTGGTTGGGCCAATGGTTTCCAAGGTCACCAGGTGGCCGCTCTTTTCCAAGGGGGCGTAGATGGTTTCACGGCGATCCAGGGGCGGCACGCCAGGGCCCCACCACAGTTTGATGATGCGGGCCGGGTCGGCGATTTCGTTGATCACGCCCAGGGAAAGGCGAGCCAGGGCAAAGTCGTCTTGGAAGGTTCGGGTGATTTCGGGCAGGGTCTGGCCGTCTTTTTCAATCACGGTGTCGAAGGTCACCACTTTGATGCCCTTGTCAATCGCGGGCTTGAGCATGTCGTAGGAATAGTCTTTCTTCCCGTGCGAGATGATCAAGCCATCGTAGCCTTTGGCAATGGCCTGGGCGACCAATTCTTGGAATTTGGCATCGTCGTTGTCGGCGATGAAGGTGTCGACGACAAAGCCAAAGGATTCGCCCTCGCTGCGGGCGCCATCCAAGAACTGTTTGGTGTGGTCGTCAGAGGGGAGGTTACGAATGACCGCGACCTTCAGAGGCTCGTCGCGCACGAAGACGTCCGGCACGCCTTCCAATGCGGCGGGCTTTTCAGCCGCGCCCCCTGTATCCGCCGCGCTCCCCGATTCGGCCGGCTGGCTTCCCCCGCAGGCTGCCAGCGCCAACAGCAGTGCTGCCAACACAGCAACTAACAGGAAAAACTTGCGCTTTGAACGTGACATAATCTTCTCCTTTTCGTGAGTGTAAAAAATATCCGGGCACAACCACCCGGAACGGACCACTACTTGGTGGGTGGTGCAACAGAGAATTCAAATGCACTTGCGCCAAACACTACAAAACAGGGGAAGCAACCGGCCGTGGCCTTCGCGTCACCCGCCAACCTACGACGAGGGACGATCGCCAACCAACCTCCAAGGCGCTGTCACACCGCTCGTTCTGGTGTGCCTCGATGCCACAGTGACGATGCTTCACCTTGTACAAACCTTTGTCATCGCGGACGAACACTTCGCGCCCGCGCGCCGGTTCCCAGGCATGGCAAGGGCTCAGGCCCGCAGCCCAGCCAGGCACAGACAACCTGCTCTTGGAGATGTCAAAACACCGGAGCCAACGAGCCTGCCCCAGTATTCACTTGCGCTTCAATCATTGTCGGAAGCATCCAGGAAGCCGCCGCAATGATTTACAACGTCTTTTGAATGATGGCCTTCCAGATTTTGTCTTCGTTGCGCGTGGCAATGGGCAACATCCGCAACGACACCGTGACATACAACGCATTGACAATGGCCATCTGAGCCACGCGCGAGGCAATGGATTCTGCCCGAGTCTCCTGCGAAACCGCCAGCAAAGTCACATCCGCAAATTTGGTCAGGGGCGATTCTGCATTCCCTGTAATGACGATGGCCTTTGCTCCATTGCGCTTCGCTTCTTCCAGCGTCAAGACCGGGTCCATCGAACTGCCGGAGTGCGAAATCGCAATGACTAAGGTTTCCTCCCCCACCAGGGCGGCTTCCATGAGCTGTAAATAAGAATCCGTCTGGGCATGACAATCAAGACCCAGACGGAAGAATTTGTTATAGGCTTCATGCACAATGGGATTGGAAGTTCCGACGCCGATGATGAAAATCCGCTTTGCTTCCATGATCATGTCCACCGCGCGGCTGAGGGCGTCTTTGTCCAACACTTCTAACGTGTCATACAACGCTTGAATGTGGGACATAAAGACCTTGTGCGCCACTACCGCGGGGGGATCGTCTTCGGAGACGTCATCATGGATGATTTGGGTCGGGCTGGCCAAGTCGCGGGCGATGGAAAGTTTCAGGTCCATATACCCCTTGAAGCCTGCGGCTCGGCAAAAACGTAACACCGTGGTATCACTGACCCCACACTGCTGCGCCACCCGCGCCATCGAGGCGTGAATCACCTCGTCTGGATGCTGAAGCACCCAATCGGCAACCTGACGCTCTGCCGCGGCCAGGTTTGGCAGCCTGCTCCGAATACGAGCCAGTGAGTTGACGGGTGTCTCAGCCATAGGTGTGTTTGGTCGCCAATACGGATGTGGTGTTACCACTACATGATAGGGGTGACGCAAAGAATTACCACAACATCAGTGTAGTACAAAAAGGGGGAAATGTCAACCCCGAAGGAGCCCGTTGTAACGCTTTCTTTATCCACCAGGAAGCACAGCCCGCGGCAGCCCAAGCGCCCCTGGGGGTATAATGCCCCCATGAGCAACCTTCCCTATGCGGTGCCGGCCTGCGAAGTGCAGCGCGAGTTACGGGTGGCCAATTCCCGCTTTATTGCGACGCTGGCGCCTGCGGCCAGCGTTGCCGAAGCCAAGGCGTTTATCGCCCGCATTCGCCAGACGTTCCCCGACGCCACCCACCACGTGCCCGCCTACATCATTGGCGGCGGGCCTCAAGCCATCGCCCATGCTTCCGACGCGGGTGAGCCCGCCGGCTCGGCCGGGCGGCCCATGTTGGCTGTGCTGCAGGGCAGCGGCCTGGGCGATGTGGCCGTGGTGGTCACCCGCTATTTTGGCGGCACTAAACTGGGCATCGGCGGCCTGGTGCGGGCTTACACCCAAGCCACCCAAGCCGTCGTCGCCGCCGTGCCCCGCGCGTCCAAAGTGCTGAGCCACACGGTGATGCTCGGGCTGCCCTACCGCTGGTTGACGCCGGCCCGACGGCTCATAGCCCAACACCAGGGGCAAATACTCGATGAAACCTACGCCGGGGAAATCACCCTCACTTTCCGCCTCCCCACAGCCACCTATCCGGCCTTTGCCGACGCGCTGCGCGACCTCTCAGCCGGCCAGCTGGAACCGCTCATCCTGGAAACCGCTTTTGTCCGCCTTCCGCCCCCAGATCTTTCTCCCTGTCAGTCTGCCTAACCCCCACAACTTCCTTAAAAAACAAAACTCAAGGGCATAGCGGGCCAGTCTTGAGAAAACGCACCTCAATTGGCGTTTGGCCCACCTGCCCGCGCAGCACCACTTCGGTATCGTGGGCGGGCAAAAATTGGGCAAAATTACCAGCAACGGGCACCAAACGAAACCCCTCCTCCGTTGGCAGGACATCCCACCCTGCCCGCTCGCCAGCCGCCAAAGTTGCCCCATCCAAAACCAAAGGTTGATCGCAGGCGTTGGTGACTTCCAACATGCCACCGTTGCAGTTATTGGCGGTCACGGTCAAACACGCTGGAGCCCCTTGCACTTCCAACTGGGTGATGACGTGCTTGCCCTGACACCCTCCCAAAGGCGCATGCCCCAACCAGCGCACACACCCCGGCGCGGGGCTATCGTGCAACACCACGCCGCACGCCATCAACAGCAAGCTCAGCGCAAGCAACCCCCACCATCGCAGATGCCTCGCCCAGGTCAGCATTGTTCCTCCATTCGTTTGCCTTGGCTCGTCCCATCCACCGCCCAAGAGGACAAGCCCCACACCCGTTGAACCGCTTCTAAAATCCTACCACAAAACCACTATCACCAAAGCCCAACGCGGCCTGTGACCAATTCGTCAGACCAATTTTTCCCAAATAGTTGACTTTGGAAGAAAGTTCGGTTATATTTATGACATATTCCTTGATGGCGGGGTCTTGCACAGCCCAAAATCGGGGAATTTCGTGTAAGCGGGCAGCATTTGGGCTTGCCCGAACGTAGAAAGATGCAGTCCCCTGGCGTTTGACATCCCTGCTTCGCTGACAGTTTTCCAGGCAAGCACATCAAAAACCGAATATGACCTACGCACCACAGGTTCCTTGATGACGGGGTTTTTGGGCGACCTAAATCAAGGAACCTTTTTGTCACGTCGTGGAAACGGCAACGCTGGCGGCAGGGACGCGCGAGGCGTTATCCTGTAACGCGGCCTTATGCCGCGGTTTGTCGCGCTTTCATGAACCCCTTCCACGCGTAACACTGCTGTTTTAACAACTTTTTGGCTTTCGGAGAGAGATATGGGTACCTTGTTTCACTTTTTCAAAAAATCGCCTTTGCCTTCAGTGTTGCGTGCTACGCTGGTAGGGGCCTTGCTTTGGGGGCAAATACTCACGGCCACTGCAGCACCCGTCCAGGCCGCACAGCCCAACATCGCCGTCCCATCGTCGCCTCAACAACCCAACCCGGCCAATTTCCCCCGGCCTCTGGCCGCGCCCGGGGTGGGGGTCTCCCTCGATATGCCCGACAGCGTCTTTTTGGGCGAAGACTTCAACTTCACAGCCACCTTTGACAACACCGGCACCGACCCGGGCTACGGGCCTTTCATGGACTTGGTCTTCCCCGTGACGGGCGCCGATGGCGATGACGGGATCGACTTCCTCAGCGCCACCTATCTGGGGGCCCCCGTAGAAAGCGTGGTGCAGACCTTCCCCGACGACGGCGGCGGCACAGGCTGCGTCGCTCACCCTTGGGTGAAAGATAGCAACGGCAACTACGTCGAGGTCTGTGGTAAAGCCGGCGACAAACTGGTCTCTCTCAAACTGCCCTTTGGCTCGTTCGTGCCCGATCAACCGCCGGCAAATATCACCATCAAAGCCCATCTGAGCGACAAAGCCGACTTGGGCACCACCCCGGCCATCCGCTATCGAGGGGGCTATATTTATGGCCAGGATTCGCTGGATAACTGGTGCTGCGGCGACACACCCATTGCCGAACCCTCCGACCCCGATACCACCACTTGGCCCAGCGAAACCACCGACCCCGTCGTCATGACGATGACGAAACTCTTTACAGGCCATGACAATATTTCCCCAGAAATTCCCACGGGAGAAACGCACGCCGAGCGCTATGTGTTGCAAATTGACGTCGCCACAGGCCAGACCATGCAAACCCTGCGGGTGACCGATAATTTGCCCGATGCTGTGCAATATATGAGCTACACGGTGACCGGCGCCACTGTCCAATCCGAAAACAATATCCCCTCAACCACTTCGCCCGGCGGGCTTTTCGACATTACCTTGGGCAGCGTCACCGGCGCCGATGGCAACGACGTCACCGTGGAAATCTTCTACTACGTCCCACGGCTGGATGCCAACGGCAATGAGACCGTGGACCCCACCCAAGGGACCACAGGCGATACCAACAACACCGCCTCGGCCACCGGCCAATGGCAACCGGTGGATAACCGCGATAGCGATACCCCAGTGACGGTCAGCGTAGGCCCTGTAGGCGTGACCCACAAAGCCATAGAAATCCAAAAAGAAGTGCAAGACATTACAGACGACAAGACTTCCCCCGGCGATGTTTTGGAATACACCCTTGAGTTTCAGGTTTCGGATTATTTTGCCTTCGACCAAGTCGTGGTGACCGACATCATCTCCGACGGCCAGCACTTCGACAGCACCTTCACGCCCACCCTGCAAATCAACGGCAACACCTACACCCTGGCAGCGGCCGGCTTCAACACCGCCAATTACGATGTGCTGTGCAACTACACCGGAGGCCCAGGCGGGGAATGCACCGGCACGGACACCACCATTGACGCGGGCAAGACCAAAATCGTCTTCCGCGTCTCCGACGAGCTCGTCACCCGCGGCGAAGACGGCCGGCTGGTGGGTGGTTGTGTAGATCCCGACAACGGCAGCAACCCACCCTCCTGTAATACTTACAACGATGGCAAAACCGAAGGCACCATTGTCTTCCACACCATTGTTCAGGAAAAATTCACCGACGACTATCCCTCCGGCGATGACAGCGTTGACCAAGGCGACAAGCTGGAAGACGACGCCGACATCGAAGGGCGCCCCCTGGACACAGCAACTTTCCAGCCAACAGGCTCAACGGTGACCGATGACGCTGAGGCCAGCATCTCCATCGCCCGCGACGAACTCACCAAGAGCGTCTATGCCATCAACGACGACACCAACCTCCCCACCGATGACGATGGGAATGTGGTCATCAAACCCGGCGACAAGGTGACCTACCGCCTGACCTACACCTTGCCCACTTCCGACGTGGAAGAGCTTTCCTTCGACGACTTCCTGCCCCTGCCGGTCTTTGATGTCAGCGACCCGGATGCCGACGGCACCGCCGGCCCCGCGTGGTCTTTCTCCAACGCAGGCGGTATCCCCGCCCCCGGCGTGGTGACCTTGGGCCCCTCGGATACCTTCTACCAATACATGACCGACGGCTTGAACAACGGCACCGGCACGCTCAGCCCCTCAACCCACAACACCACACCCTCGCAAGACCCCGTCGTGACTTCCGACGCCACGTCCAACAAAATCGTCATCTACTACGCAGATTATGATGACACTCGCGACGAAACCACCACCGTTGACCTGCTCTTCTCCATACTCATCTCGGCCGAACCCCTGGCCGACGGGCTGATGCTCACCAACGAGGCCCACGCCTACGAGGGAAGCACCAACGCCGACTCGTCCACCGCCGACGCGATCACCCAGGTCAAACTCACCGAGCCGGTATTGGTTGGGAAGAAAGGCATCGTCTGGACCAGCAACCCCAACGCCACCCTGAACCCCGAAGCAGGCGGCGGTGTGACCTGGCTCGACCCCACCAACGCCCCCCGCTGGAGCGGCACTGTCAATTCGTCAGGGTTGGCGTCGCATCCCATCGACGCCAACGTCAATGGCGTGGATGCCGGCGATACAGTCACCTTTGCCATCACCATCGAAAACCAGGGCGCAAGCCTCAATGGCGCATTTGATATTACCCTGCGCGATGTGATGGATAGCACCTTCTATCAAATCCCCAATAGCGGCCTCAACCTGCAAATCTACTATGGCAATGGGCAAGAAGCTATCCCATACCGGGCTGTGGATGGCTCTTGCACTGTCAACCCATATGCGGACAACGATTCATGCGGCGAGGAACTCTTCGAAGAGGGCATTGAGTTAATTGATCCGGTGGACAAGGGCGCTTGCCAGGCCCACGACCCCAACCTGGGCAACAATGTCATCATCATCACCTACGATTTGGAAGTCAAGCCTGATGTCCACCCCGGCGAAACCATCAACACCATGCATCTGATGAGTTACGCCGGAGCGGAAGGTGGCCCCAACCATTTGGCCGCAGATTTGACCGACGAAGCCCGAGGCACCATGGTCGCCGACTTCCAAAAAACCTTGGAAGGCACCGAGGTCGTCACCGCCGACAACGCGGATAACGAAGTCGCCATCGGCGAAATCGTCACCTACAAACTGACGGCCACCATCCCCGAAGGGCAAATCCCCGCCGCGCAGATGAGCGACCACCTCGACGGCGGCCTGGCCTTCCTGCGCTGCGTCAGCGTGACACCCTCTTCGACCGACGTCACCACCGACCTGGCCAGCGGCAACGACTTCAGCGGCGTGTGCAATAACGATGTCACCGTGACCAACAACGGCCAGAACGTGACCTTCGACCTGGGCACCGTCACCAACGCCAACCGCGACAACAACACCCCCGAAACCCTGACCATCACCTACGAAGCCGTGGTGCTCAATGTCGCGGGCAACCAGAGCGGCACCGTGTTGGGGAACGAAGCGAATTTCTCCATGGATACGGGCAACGGCCGCGAAAACCTGACCGACGCCCGCTCGGCCGACGACGTCACCGTGGTCGAACCCTCCCTGACCCTCACCAAAACCGCCAGCGCCACCAGCGCCGACGCGGGCGACACCATCACCTACACCCTGGTGGTGAGCAACGGCAACGACGCCGACGACACCACCGCCTACAATGTGGACCTCACCGACGCCGTACCTTCGGGACTGGAATACCAAACCGGCACCTTCCAGGTGGACGCCGCCAACTGCGATGTCGCACCCACCAGCACCAGCGACACCAACGGCAACCTCCAAGCCCAGTGGGACGCGCTGGCCGCGGGCCAGTCCTGCACCCTGACCTTCGACGCCAAAGTGGCCTATAGCGCCTCGCCCGGCCAAACCATCGAAAACCAAGCAGACCTGACCTGGACCAGCCTCCCCGGCGATAAGACCACGCCGCGCTCCGCCTACAACACCGACTCCACCGAGCGCACCGGCGCGGACGGCGTGGGCGGCGCGTTGAACGACTACGCGGCAGAGGCCAACGCGTCCGTGACCATCCAAAACGTCTCACCCGACAAATACCTGAAAACCACCTCGGAAAGCCACACCAGCGGCTCCAACGCCACCATTGGCGAAATCGTCCGCTACCGCCTGGTGGTCACCTTGCCCGAGGGCACCTCGACGAACTTCCAAATCCACGACAACCTGCCGGAAGGGATGACCTTCCTAAACGACGGCACGGCCAAAGCCGCCTTCGTTTCCACCGGCGGCATCACCTCCAACACCTATGGCAGCGTCCCGGGCGTGAGCGACGCCAACTGCCAAATCACCGGCAACAGCGCGGACGGCACAACCCCCAGCATCCCAGCGGCTTGTAGCGCCCTGGCCGATGCCAACGTAGGCAGCGACAACAGCACCACCACCGATACCGACAACTTCGCCACCGGCTCCGATGTGTACTTCAAACTGGGCACCCTCATCAACAACGACAGCGACACCGACACCGAATACGTGATTGTGGAATTCAACGCGCTGGTGGACAACAGCACCACAGCCCAAAACTCGGCCGGCGATACCCTGACCAACAACTTCACGGTCTGGATTGATGGCAACCAGAACGACGGCGCCTCCAACGATGTCACCGTGACCGTGGTGGAACCCCACATCACGGTGGACAAGAACCTGGTCACCGCGGCCACCGACGCGGGCGACCCCATGACCTATCGGCTCAGCATCACCAACGATGCCAGCGGCGCAGGGGCTGCAGCGGCCTTTGACCTCTCCCTGACCGATACCCTGAGCAACTACCTCACCCTCACCAACGTCACCATCTACACCGACGGCAGCAACGGCTCCACCACGTTGGCCGGTTCGTGCGGCGATACCACGCAAACCGTCACCGACAACTCCGGCACCGGCACCGGCGCCACGGTACGGGTGGACATCTCATGCCTCAACCCCGGCGAGAAAGTGGTGGTGGATGTGAGCGCCACCGTGGTGAACGACGCCCCCGCGGGGGTCAACATCCCCAACACCGCCAACGGGGAAGCCTCCAGCCTGCCGGGCAGCGGCACCCCCAACGGCTCCGGCAGCAACGACACCGGCTCCACCACCCCAGGCAACTCGGGAACGGCCACGGGCGAGCGCACTTACAGCGACAACCACACCGCCAACACCACCTTAGCCACCCCCACCATCGCCAAGTCGGTGAACCCCACCCAATACACCATCGGCGACCAAATCACCTTCAACCTGCTGGTGACCCTGCCCGAGGGCGTCACTCAAGACCTGACCGTCTTCGATGACCTGCCCGAAGGGCTGGAATATGTCAGCCATCAGGTCATCACCTCCGCGGCCAACAGCGGCGGCCTGCTCAGCGCGGACTTCAACGGCACCTTCACCAACAACCCGCCCACTCTCACCGCCCCCGGCGGCTCTGGCGGCGATGTGACCCTGAACTTCGGAGACACCACCGTCACCGCCGACAACAACGCGAACAACAACGCCTTCGTGGTGCGCATCGTGGCGCGGGTGATGAATGTGACCGCCAACCAAGACGGCAACACCAAGACCAACACCGGCGAGGTCCGCTGGACCAACCCCAACACCAACAATACCGCCAGCGCCTCGGATACGGCCACGGTTTCCATCATCGAACCGCGCATCACCACCACCAAGTCGGTTTCCCCCACCAACAACGTCCAGGCTGGCGACACCCTGACCTACACCGTGCGCTTTGCTAACACCGGCCACAGCACGGCCTACGACGTCACCGCGGAAGACACGCTGGCGCAAGGCGTCTCGTACAACACGGGCTCCATCAGCTGCCAAGACGAAAACGGCGCCAACGTTGCGGTGAACGCCTCTGTTTCGGGCGGCGTGCTTTCCCTGGACGGCGCGCCAGCCGGCGCGTGGGACATCGCCCCCGGCGGCTCCATCCAGTGCACCTACACCGCCACCGCGCAAAACAGCCTCTATGTGGACGGCGACCACACCAACACCGTGGACGCGGACTGGAGCTCCCAGGATGGCACCCCCACCGCGCCCGATGTGGAACGCGTGTACGACGACAGCACCAACTACACCTTCGACGGCACGCAAGATACCGCCACAGCGACCTTTACGGTGGCCGCCCCCACCCTCCAAAAGGACGACGGCGGGGTCACCCAAACCCGCATTGGCGACACCATCACCTTTACCCTCACCATCACCAGCCCCAAGGGCACGCTGCAAAATGCCGTGGTCACCGACCACCTGCCCGCAGGGATGACTTATGTGAACAATTCGCAGCACGACAACGGCGCGCTTTCCACCACCCCCACCTTCACCGTCACCAACAACGCCGACGGCACCACCACCCTAACCTGGAATTACGGCGCGGCGCCTGTGGTGCAGTCCAGCCCGCTGACCATCCAATATCAAGCGGTGGTCGCGAATGTGGCGAGCAATCAAGACCTCACCATGCTGACCAACGACGCCTATCTGAACTACACCGACGCCGCCGGAAACAATCAGCAACTGCACGACAGCGAATCCTCTCAGGTCACGGAAGCCAGCCTGAACATTGACAAGAGCGTCAGCGTCATCTCGCCGCAAGTGGACGCCGGCGGGCAAGCCAACTACACCATCACCATTGCCAACCCCAACGACGGCACCAGCCACGCCACCGCTTACGATGTCCACTTCTCGGACGGCCTGCCCTCCCAAGTCACCCTGGACACCGCCTCGGTGCAGGTCAGCGGCGGCACAGTGGCGCAAAACAACACCTCCGGCAACACCGTGGACTTGACCATCAGCGACGTAGCCTTGGGAAGCACCGTCACGATTACCTACTCGGCCACGCTCAACACCTCGGTGACGCCCCAGCAGTTGATTGAAAACACCGGCAACCTGGATTGGACCAGCCAACCGGGCAGCAACGCCAACGAACGCACCGGCGCCGATGGCGCAGGCGGCTTGAACGACTATGTGGCGTCCGACTCGGCCAACTTCACCACCGACGACGCCACCGCGCTGGACAAGTTGACGCCTTCCCCCACCCAATACACCATTGGGCAAGAAGTCACCTTTGACCTGCTGGTGACCCTGAACGAGGGCACCACACCTTCATTGACCGTGACCGACGACCTGCCCAACGGCCTGGAATACGTCAGCCACACCATCGTCACCAGCGGCGCGCCCCTGAGCGCGGCCTTTAGCGACCCCGCCGAGGTCAGCAACCCCTCGGTCACCGTGACCGCAGGCGACGGCGGCAGCGTGACTTTGGACTTCGGCGATGTCACGGTCAGCGGCAACAACAACACCAACGACAACAGCTTCATCGTGCGGGTGGTGGCCCGTGTGGTGAACGACAACGCTTACCAATCGGGCGACACCTTGACCAATCGGGCCACCCTCACCTACACCAACGGGCAGGGCAACACCCGAACCCTCACCGACGCCGAAGACATCACCCTCGTCGAACCGCAGATCACCACCACCAAGTCGGTTTCCCCCACCAGCAACGTCCAGGCCGGCACGACCTTAACCTACACCACACGCTTCACCAACAGCGGCAACAGCACGGCCTACGATGTCACCGCGGACGATGCCTTGCCCAACGGCGTGACCTACACCGCCAACTCCGCGACCTGTCAAGACGCAAACGGCAACACCGTGGCCGTCACCGTCACGGTCAACGGCCAAACCCTGCACTTCGATGGCAACCCCGCCGGTGCTTGGGACATCCCGGCCAACGGCTTCATCGAATGCCAATACAATGCCACGGCCGATAGCGACATTACCCTGGGCGGCTCGTTCACCAACACCGTGGACGCGGACTGGAGCTCGCTGGACGGCGCGGTCAACGGCGAGCGGGTGTACGACGACACCGCGGGCACCCCGCAAGACGGCACCCAAGACGAAGCCAGCGCCACCTTCACCACCGACCAACCCTCGTCGGTGGACAAGGACGACGGCAACGTGACCCAGACCATGATCGGCGACACCATCCATGTCACCATCCGCGTCAACAGCCCCACCGGCCAACTGGCGAACACCGTGGTGACCGACACCTTGCCGGCCGGCATGAAATACGTCACCGGCTCCCAAAGCACCAGCGGCATCTCGGCAGCGACCTTTACGGTCTCTGGCCCCAACGACGGCACCGCTCAAACCACCCTGAGATGGGACTTTGGCAACGCGACCGTCTCCGCTTCCCCCTTCACCATCTCCTACGACGCGGTCGCCACCAACACCAGCGGCAATGTGGATGGCACCAACTTGGTCAACAACGTCACCTTCTCATACGACGACGCCAACGGCACCACCCACACCATGCAAGATTCCGACAGCACCACCATCGTGGAAGCCGCGCTCACGGTGGATAAGCAAATCTCTCACCTGGATGTCACCCAGGATGCAGGCGACACCGTGACCTACCAGGTCACCATCACCAACCCCAACGACGGCACCAGCCACGCCACCGCTTACGATATCCACTTCACCGACGCCCTCCCCACGGCAGTGACCTTGAACACCGCCTCGGTGCAGGTGCAGGTCAACGGCGGCGCGGCCAACGCAACCAACAACTCCGCGGGGAACACCGTGGATGTCACCGTGGGCAGCGTGCCCGTAGGCGCCACGGTGGTGGTCACCTACTCGGCGACCATCAACACCTCGGTGACACCCCAGCAGTTGATCGCCAACACCGCGGATGTCACCTGGACCTCTCAGCCCGGAGCCAACGCCGACGAACGCACCGGCGACGACGGCCCCGGCGGCTTGAACGACTACGAAGTCACGGATACGACTTCCTTCAACATCCACGACCCCTACTACAGCAAATCGCTGGAAAGCACCTCGGAAGCCAGCACGGTGGACCCCAACGTCGCCATCGGCGAAGTGCTCACCTTTGTGCTCAACATCACACTGCCAGAAGGCACCACGCCCTCGCTGCATATCGTGGACAACCTCCCCGATGGGCTGCAATACATCGTGGGGTCGGTGCAGGTGGATACCACCGGCTTCAACGGCAGCGTGCCCGCGCCCACGGTCGCGCCCACCGGCTCGGCTTCCAGCGGGCAGGATGTGGTGATTGACTTTGGGCAAATCACCGTCACTGCCGACAACGACAATAACAACACCTTCCGGGTGCGCTTCCAGGCCGTCTTGCTGGACGAAAACGGCAATCAAAACAACACCACCCTCACCAACACCGCCACCCTGAGCATCAACGGCGGCAACAGCACCACCACCAACGGCGTGACCGTCACCGTGGTAGAGCCCGACCTGGAAATCACCAAGACGACCGACGACACCACGCCCACCTACGGCCAAACGCTGACCTACACCTTGAATGTAGCCCACACGGCCACCAGCACCGCCGACGCCTTCGATGTGGTGGTCACCGACACCATCCCCAGCGGGTTGACCTATGTGGACAACTCGGCCACCGCGCCCGCGGGCTGGACGGTGTCTTACGACGCCGCCACCCACACCCTGACCTGGCAGGGCGACCTAAGTCGGGCCACCGGCTCGGTCTCCCTGACCTACCAAGCCACGGTGGACGGCCCGCCTCCGCCGCCGAACATCGGCGCCACCCTGACCAACGCCGCCCACCTGACTTGGACCTCCTTGCCCGGCGACCACACCCACGAGCGCACCGGTGCCGGCGGCGTGGATGACTACGCCGACGACGCTTCAGCCGACGTCACCGTGACCGCACCCAACCTGACGCTTTCCAAAGACGACGGCGGCGTCAGCTCGGGCGCTGGGCAGGTCATCGTGTACCACTTGAGTTACAGCAACACCGGCAACAGCGAAGCTACCGGTGTGACCCTCACCGAAACCGTGCCTGCCAACACCACCTTCGACGCGGCCAACAGCACCGCGGGCTGGAGCTGCGCCGACGGCGCGGCCGCAGGCACCACTTGCACCTTCAGCGTGGGCACCGTGGCCGCAGGCGCCAACGGCACCGTGGACTTTGCCGTGCGGGTGAACAACCCCCTGCCCGCGGGCGTAGCCCAGGTGAGCAACAGCGCCTCCATCGCCGACGACGGCTCCCACGGCCCCGAAAGCCACACCGACGACAACACCGCCAACGACACCACCCCCGTGGCCGCAGCCCCTGACCTGCAAATCACCAAGACCGACGGCGTCGAAGTCGTGGCTTCCGGCAGCCAGTTGACCTACACCCTCACCGTGACCAACCTCGGCACCCAAAACGCCACCAACGTGGTCATCACCGACACCATCCCCGACCATACCACCTTTGTCTCGGCCAGCAATGGCGGCACCTACGACGACACCACCCGCCAGGTCACCTGGCCTACCCTCAACCACGTGAACGTCGGCGAAACCATCACCTACACGGTCACCGTCACCGTGGGCGACCCCTTGGCCGCTGGCGCAACCACCATCACCAACCAGGCCGAGGTGCAAGACGACGGCACCAACGGCACCGACCTTGACCCCAGCAACAACACCGCCACCGACGTGGATAGCGTCACCCAAGGCGCCAAGACCTACCAAGGCTCCAACCAGACCTTCACCACCGACCCCGACGCGGCCATCGGTGAAATCCTGACCTACGAGGTCACCCTGACCGTGCCCGCGGGCCGCACCCTCAACAACGTCACCCTCGCCGATACCCTGGACCGCGGCTTGGCCTTCCTGGGCTGCGAAAGCGTGGACCTGGGCGGCACGGTCTCCACCGCGGGCAACGCCGCAGCCCTGTGCAACGACCCGGTGAACCCCACGGTCGGCGCTTCCCCCACGGGCAGCACCGCAGCCGAAGACCAAGGGCGGCTGATCACCTGGAACTTCGGCAACCTCACCAACCCCGGCGCCACCGACGCCACGGTCACCGTGCGCTACCAGGTGGTGGTGCTGGATAGTTCCGACAACCAGAGCGGCGTCTCGCTCAACAACCAGGCCGTCTGGCACTGGACGGGCGGCGAAATCTCGGGCAGCGCTGCGCCGGTCACCATCCGGGAACCCGACCTCTCCATCGCCAAAGCGGCTTCCCCGCGGGTGGTCCTCCCTGATGAGCCTATCACCTTCACCCTGGAAATCACCCACACCGCCGACAGCGAAACCAACGCCTACGATGTCATCGTTACCGACGTCCTCCCCAGCCAGCTGCACTACGTCAACGCCAGCCTCACAGCCGTGGACGGCCCCACGCCAACCAGCATGAACTACGACGACACCACCCACACCATCACCGTCACGTGGGATGAGTTCCCGCTCAACACCACCTCGCACATCCAGTTCCAGGCCACGCTCCACACCTCGCCCGGCAAGAGCGTGAGCAACTCGGCCTCGGTGGCTTGGTCGAGCCTGCCCGGCGACGTCAGCGCGCCGCAGTCGAATTACAACACCCTCTCCCACGAGCGCTACTACGACCCCCTGAGCCCCATTGACGTTTACGGCCACACCGCCACCATCACCGTGCGGATGGCCCTGCCCGAAACCGGCTTTGCCCCCAACCGAGTCACCGCACTCCCGCCGCAGCGCGTGGCCTACGACAGCCTAAACGGCATCCTCCTGGAAATCCCCAAACTCGGCGTGAAAGTGCCCATCGTCGGCGTGCCGCGCACCAACACCGGCTGGGACCTGACCTGGCTCTGGGACAATGCAGGCTGGCTGGAAGGCACGGCCTTCCCCACCTGGCCGGGGAACACCGCCCTGACCGCCCACGTCTACCTGCCCAACGGCGAGCCTGGCCCCTTCGTGCACCTCTACGACCTGCGCTGGGGCGACCAGGTCATCATCCACGCCAACGGCAAGCGCTACATCTACGAAGTGCGCAACGTGGGGCTGGTGGAACCCAACGACGCCTCACCGCTGGGGCACAAAGACCGTGACTGGCTCACCCTGATCACATGCAAAGGCTACAACGAAGCCACCGACACCTACACGTGGCGCGTCATCGTGCAGGCAGTGCTGGTGAAAGTCGAGCCCGAGTCGTAACTTAGCCCTCTCCCCCTCAAACCACAAGGCGCTGGAAACCGACGGTTTCCGGCGCCTTGTAATTTTGCAACCAGGGGTGGCTTGCCTCTGGTCAGCGTTCCCAAACGAGGGCCAAGCCCTCGTTGACCGTGGGCACCACCTGCGCGCCTTGGGCAGCCAGGGCCTGGGCTTTTTCAGGATGCTGGCTCACCCCAAAAGGCCGAAACGCGACAGCCAAGCCGGCTTCCTGCAATGCGCTCACTGCCGCGAACATCCCCTTCAGCCCCGCGACGCTATCTTCGAAACCCAACACCTCCATCTCGGGCGGCAAACCGTCCAAGACAGGCTGGTTGTGCCACAGCCAGCGAGAGGCCCGCTCCAACGCCGCCTGTTCGTCGCGCAACAAGGCAGCAAAAATTGCGCTCAAAGCATGGAAGGGAGCGGGTTTGAGCAGGGCTTGTCCGCGCGAGCGCGCGTTGCGTTCGGCAAAATAGGCCAAGCGGCCAAATCCTATCAACGGCAAATCGGGCAAGCCCACCACTTCCAGCGCCATTTCGGCTTCGGGGGCATAGCCTGGCGCGGGGGGAACCCCGCGCGGAGGGCCCGAGGGCCGCGCGGTATAGGCCGCGGCAGCCACCTCGCCCGCGGCCACAGCCCGCCGCAGCGCCGCAGCCCAGGAGGCGTGCAGCAGGGGGCGGTCGTAACGCTGCAAATAGGGCGCTTCGTCCATCACAGGGGGAAGCCCATAAGTCGTTGCAAACGCCTGGCTTCCCAAAGCAAATTCCTGAAAGAGCCGGGTCACCGGATTGCGACGCACGTCACGGCTATGCGAAAGCAGCGCCTCGACCAAACCGTGCGCCCCCAGGCAAGGAAACGGCCGTTCATCCCCAGGCGCGGTGCGCTGCAAGTGCAGCGCCCAATCTGTGGGGTAGCGCTCGGCGGGCAAACGCGCCGCCACCCGTTGCGCCGGGGTGCGGTAATCTATGGGCGTCGGCGGCGGGGGCAAGGCCTCTGCCCGCGCCAGCGCGTCGGGAGGCGGGGTCCCATATCGGCAGGCCCATGCCTCCCACACCGCAACCAGATGCAGCGGGGTGATGTCCCATTCGCTGGTCAAACCCAAAGCTTCGTAAAACGCGACGTCGTCTTCCGTGGGCGGCGGCACCTGCCAACCCCAACCCGCGCTGAAATGACGAAACACGGCTTGCATCGCCCGGCGGTAGCCCACAGGCTGCACCAACACGCCGTCCACGTCAAAAAGCAACACCTTCATCGGTGACGACGCTCCAGCTCGGCAGCGATGTCGTCGGGCGTCAGCCCGCGGGCCAGCATGAGCACCAGCACATGGTAGGTCAAATCGGCAATCTCTTCGGTCAGCCGTTGGTCGTCCTGCGCCAGCGCGGCCACCACCACCTCGGTGGCCTCTTCGCCCACCTTCTGGGCGATGCGCGGCAGCCCGGCTTCCAACAGGCGGGCGGTGTAGGATTCGGGCCGAGGATGCTCTCGGCGCGCTTGTAGGATGGCGTAGAGTTGGGTGAGGTTCATGGCTGTCCTTCCGGGGCTTTGCCCTCTTCAGAGGGCGGCCAGGGGGCAAATTCCAACGAGGGAAAACGGCGGTAAAAGCACGAGGTGTTGCCCGTGTGACAGGCCGGGCCCGCGGGTTCCACCAGCAGCAACAGCGTGTCCGCGTCGCAGTCCACCCGCATTTCGACCACCTTCTGAATGTTGCCCGAGGTGGCGCCTTTGTGCCACAGTTCCTGCCGGCTGCGGGACCAGAAGTGGGCTTCGCCGGTTTCCAAAGTGCGCTGCAGGGCCTCGGCGTTCATGTAAGCCACCATGAGCACCTGGTGGGTGTGCACATCCTGCACCACCGCGGGAATCAGACCGCGCGCGTCAAATTTGAGGGGAGGGAGGGAAGACATGGGCAAACCTCATCAGCACAGTGAAACCATTGGGCAATCCATCGGGGCGGCAGCCTAATGGCGGAAGTGGCGCACGCCGGTGAAGACCATCGCCAGCCCCAGGCGGTTCGCGGCCGCGATGACCTCCTCATCGCGGATGGAGCCGCCAGGCTGCACCACCGCGGTGACGCCCAACTTCGCGGCCTCTTCGATGCCATCG
>CAYLRJ010000035.1:0-21836 GCA_964386185.1 uncultured Anaerolineaceae bacterium | reverse complement strand
TCGTGCGCGTCACCATCCAGGCCCTGGCCGCGGTGCTCGGCGGCACGCAATCGCTGCACACCAACAGCCTCGACGAAGCCCTGGCGCTGCCTTCCGAAAAAGCCGTCACCATCGCACTGCGCACCCAGCAAATCATCGCCGAAGAAAGCGGCGTCGTCAACACCATTGACCCCCTGGGCGGCTCGTTCTTCGTCGAAGCCATGACCAACCGCCTGGAAAAACAAGCCTACGACTACTTCCGCCGCATCGAAGAACTGGGCGGCGTGCTTCCGGCCATCGAAAAGGGCTTCTTCCAAAAAGAAATCTCCGAAGCGGCCTACCGCTACCAACAGGAAATTGACGAAGGCCGCCGCCACATCGTGGGCGTCAACATTTACAACGACAACAAGCCCTACGAAGTGCCTATTTTGCAAATGGACCCCGCAGGCTACAAACGCCAAGTGGAACGCCTCAACCAAGTGCGCGCAACCCGCGACCAAGGCCGTGTGGGGCAAACCCTCGACCGACTGCGCATCGCCGCCCAGGGCACCGAAAACCTCATGCCCTACATCTTAGACGCGGTCCGCGCGTACGCGACCTTGGGCGAAATCGTGGGCGTGCTCAAAGAGGTGTTTGGCACCTACGAAGAGCCAACCTGGATTTAGCCCCCGCGTTGTCATCCACAACACGCGCCCCTGCTCCCGCGGCTCCACGGGCGAGGGGCGCGCTGCCTTTCCCTCCCGCCCTCTCGCCCCAGCCGCTTCCAAAAGGCGAGAGGGCCCGCGCCCAGCGGCTCCTCTGCCCCAAAGGCCCCTATGACCACTGCCAGCTTGCAAGGGAAAAACGTGCTCATCACCGGTGCGGCGCACCGCGTCGGGCGGTTCATCGCTTTGGCCGTCGCCCAAGCCCGCGGCAACGTCATCCTCCACTACGGGCGCTCCGCACAAGCCGCGCAACAAACCGCCCAGGAACTGCGCGAGATGGGGGTCACGGTGCATGTCCTGCAGGCTGATTTGGCTTCCCCCGAAGCCACCCAAAGCCTCATCGCCCGTGCCCAAGCGGCCGCGGGGCCGTTAGATGCGCTCATCAACAACGCTGCTATTTTCGAAAACCTCACTTGGGAAACCACCGACCTTGCCGCGTGGGAACGCCACCTGCGCATCAACCTCACCGCGCCCTTCCTGCTTTCACAGGCCTTTGCACGGGCACTTCCTCCCCAACGGACAGGGCGCATCATCAACATTTTAGACTGGCGCGCCCAACGGCCAGGCGCCGACCATTTCCCCTACACCATCAGCAAGGCCGCCTTGGCCGCCCTCACCCAAGCCCTGGCCGTCGCACTGGCCCCGCGCATCACCGTCAACGGCATCGCCCTGGGAGCAGTGCTCCCCCCAGCCGACGGACAGCCCGCGCCCCAAGTGCTCCACGCCACCCCCATCGCGCGCTGGGCCACCCCCGAGGAAGTCGGCGAAGTCGTCCGCTTCCTCTTGGCTGGGCCCGCGTATCTCACCGGCGAGATCATCCACCTCGACGGAGGGCGCCACCTCACCTAACCCTGGCGCGGCTTCCCAAGGGCGGCTTCCTGGGCAGGGGTTGCCTGCCCTGGCGCCGTTTCAGGGCTTGGGGATGCGTGGCCTGCTGACGGCTGGCGCGGCTTGAAACGAATGGTGCCATGATTTTGCGGATATTTCCCCCGCACGTGCGCGTAAAACGCCCGAATTTTCTCCAAATCGGCCTCGGCGTCACCGCTGGGATAAAAATAATCGCCAATGCCGCAAGTTTTGCTGGGATAATCACCAAAGCCCAGGGCAATGGGCACCCCTGCTTCCAAGGCAATGTAATAGAAACCTGTCTTCCAATGGTCGGTGGCCTTGCGGGTGCCTTCGGGGGCAATCACCACCACAAACGCTCCCTCGGCCTGGTGAATGCGTTGCGCCATTTGCTGCACAAAGTTGAGCCTGGCGCCGCGCTTGACGGGGATGCCTCCTAACCAACGCATCACTGGACCCCACGGGCCTTTGAACAGGCTTTCTTTGCCAATCCAGCGTGGGCGAATGCCCAAGGCGCTGAGCAAAGCCAAGGCCAGGGGGAGGTCCCAATTCGTGGTGTGAAACGCGCCAATGACGAGATATTTCTGCTCGGGCGGGCGGTGGTCAATCAACGTCCAACCGCTGATTTTGAGCGCCCACCGGCCCAGCCGCTGCCACCACGGGGTTTTGCGTGTCATTTGCACCTCACAAGGGGAAAAGCCTTTTGCAAGAAAACCAACCCACAACAGCACGGAAAGTTACGCTCTAAAGGGCCAATATGCCTTGGCGAAACGCCACGCGGCCCGCAGCTCTGGGGTGCGAAGCACCCACAGCATCGCCACGTAAACCGCCGCGCCAACCACAACAGCCCAACTCACGGCAAGCGCCAAGGGGAACGCCGCAGCCTGCTGCCAGGCCACAAAAACGGCAACACCCATCACCGTGCTGGCCAGCACCGCATGCCAAATGCCTTTCAGCATGTGGTGGCCATCCAAACCGGCCAAACGCCGCCGCATCAAATAGAGCAAGCCGGCCATTTCCAAAGTGGTTGCCACGGTGTTGGCCAAAGCCAAGCCGCCGTGCGGCATCCAGCCTAACCGCTGAAACAAAGCCACAAAAGCAAAACTCAACCCCACGTTGAGGCTCATGGCCACACTGCCCACGAGGACGGGGGTTTTGGTATCGTGAAGGGCATAAAAGGCCCGCGAGACAATCTCGACCACCGAATGCGAAACCAGCCCCAAGGTGTACCACAACAGCGCCCAAGCCACCAGCTCGGTGGAATGAGCGGTAAACTCACCACGCTGAAAGAGCAACGCAATCACAGGTTTGCGGAGCACAATCAGCCCCACCGCGGCCGGCAAAGCCAACAACACAACCCCGCGCAAAGTGCTGGCCAGCGAACGCCGCATGGCGTCCAACTTGCCTTGGGCCACCTGGGCCGAAAAGGTCGGCAGCGCGGCAATGGCAATGGCCTGGGCGATCACCACCTGCGGCATGGTCATCACCGCCCAGGCAATCTGAATTGCGGTCAAGCTCCCCTTGGGCTGGGAAGAGGCCAGCACGACGTTGATCCAAAAATTCAGCTGCACGATGGCCACGCCCAACACCCGCGGGGCCATCAACCGCCCCACCTCCCGCACAGCGGGGTCCCCCAAGCCCAGGGTTGGCACGTAGCGCCGCCCAGGGAGCCGCAACAACCCCGGAATTTGCACGCCCAAATGCAAAGCCGCGCCCAACACCGCCCCCCACGCCAGGCCAAAAATCCCCCACCGAGGCGCCCACACCAACACCCCGAAAATCATCCCCAGCCAATACATGGTGGGGGCCAACGCGGCCAACAAAAAGCGCTGATGCGCGTTCAAAATGCCCATGACCAGGCCGCTCAAGCCAAAAATGAGCGGCGAAATCAACAACACCCGCAACAACGCCGCGGTCAGCGCCTGCTGCTCAGGGCTAAAGCCCGGCGCCAAAAAATGCTGCACAATGGGCGTCGCGAAAACCCACGCCAGCGCGCTGGTCAACATCAGCACCAGCGTCACCAAATTGGCAATAGACGAGGCCAAACGCCAAGCCCGCGCGCGTTCTCCGCGGGCCAAAAAACCGGTAAAAGTGGGGATGAAAGCCGAGCCCAACGCCCCGCCGGCCACCAGGCTAAAGAGCAAATCGGGCAATCGGGAAGCCGCGTTGAAAGCGTCAATGGCCGCCCCGGTGCCAAACGTTTGAGAGACCAAAATCTGCCGAATCAACCCCACCACGTTGCTCAACACGAAAGCCGCCATCACCACGCCCGCAGCGCGAGCAATTTGGCGATTGGCGGCCGGCGCAGCCGTGGCCACTTCCTCGATTTCCTCGAGAGGGGCTTCCTCAAAGCCATGTTCCTCGAACATGCCGCGATTATAGCATGGCTTGCCCCCCGCGTCTCCAAAGAGGAACTTTCGCCGCCAAAAAATCCTTCTCCAAAGCAGGGTATGTTAGAATAAGACCAAAGCAGTTTAGCATCTTTTGTGAGGAGACACACCATGCCCGACATGGTCGAAGTGGTCATTGATAGCATTCGCGTCAGTTTGGTTTCTCAGCAGCAAGTCGTCTTGCTTCGCGAAAAGGGCACTGAGCGCTACCTGCCGATTTGGATTGGTGCGTTCGAAGCCAACGCCATCCAACTTGCCTTGCACGAAGTCGAACTGGCTCGCCCCATGACCCACGACCTGATGCGAGACATCCTCGAAACGTTAGGCGCCCGCGTCGAACGCGTTGAAGTGACCGCGCTGAAAGAAAACACGTTTTACGGCAACATTGTGCTCTCCCATCAAGGGCGCATTTACAACATTGACGCCCGCCCCTCCGACGCCATTGCGCTGGCTGTGCGGGCTCATGTGCCCATCTATGTGGCGCGCGAAGTGATGGAAGAAGCCGCTATCGTGCCTGATGAAGACGTCCAAGAAGCCCAAGAAGCCCAACAAGCGCCCGCCCCGCCGCCCACAGCCCCCCATCTGAAGACCTCAGCCGACGAAAGCGAAAGCGCTTCCCCGCCCAAAAAAGAGGCCGCCGACGACATGGAAGATCGGCTCTCGGTATTCGCCGATTTCCTGGAAAAACTGGATTTCGACGCGCCTTCCGCCCCCACCCAAGACGATGAAGAAGACGACGACCAACCCACTGGTCAGGAATCATGAACGATTACGAAGAAAACGCCTACGCGGACGAATCGCCCTTTCCACAGCCCACCAAGCCGGCCGTCCCCCACGATAGCCAAGCCGAAGAGGCGCTGCTGGGGGCGGTGTTGCTCAACCCCGAAGTTTACGCCGAAGTTGCCCAAATTCTCAAAGCCGACGACTTTTTCACCCTCCGTCACCGCTGGATTTGGGAAGCCATCGCTCGGCTCAGCGAAGCGCGGCAGCCCGTTGATGTTCTCACCGTGGCCGAAGAGCTGGCCCGCGGCGGGCACCTGGAAGAAATCGGGGGGCAGGCCTACCTGGTGCGGCTGACGGCTGCGGTTCCCTCGTCGCTCCACGCGACCCATTACGCCCGCCTGGTAGAAGAAAACGCGGTGCGGCGCCGCATGTTGGCCGCAGCCGAAAAAATTGCCCAACTGGCACACCAACGCGACCTGGGCGTCGAAGCCATCTTAGACGAAGCCGAAAAAACCCTCTTCAACGTCAGTGAGCGCCGCATCACCCGTGGGGTCAAGCCCTTTCGCGACGTCCTGCGGGAATATTACGACTACCTGGACCACCTCCGCACCCACCAAGGCGAAGCCGTTGGCATCCCCACGGGCTTTTACGACCTCGACCGGCTGCTCAACGGCCTTCAACCCTCAGACCTCATCATCGTCGCCGGCCGCCCCGGCATGGGGAAGACCGGCTTCCTCCTCAGCTTGGCCAAAAACGCCGCCCAACGCCACAAAAAACGCGTCGCCATCTTCTCCCTCGAAATGGCCAACGAACAACTCGTGCAACGCCTGCTGGCCCAAGAAACCAAAATTGACTCACAACGGCTCCGCACCGGCCAAATCAGCGATGACGAATGGCAAACCCTCACCCAAGCCGTAGACAAACTCAGCGAAGCCCCCATCTTTCTGGATGACACCCCGGCCATCACCCCCATCCAACTGCGCACCAAATGCCGCCGCCTGCACATGGAATATGGCCTGGACCTCATCATGGTGGACTACCTCCAGCTGATGACCAGCGGCATGCGCTCCGAAAACCGAGTGCAAGAGGTCTCGCAAATCTCCCGCAACCTCAAAGCCCTGGCGCGCGAGCTCAACGTGCCCGTCGTCGCGGCCGCCCAGCTCTCGCGGGCCGTCGAACAGCGGCAAGACAAACGCCCCATGCTCTCCGACCTGCGGGAATCGGGCTCGCTGGAACAAGACGCAGACGTGGTCATGTTCATCTATCGCGACGAAGTCTATCGCGAAGACACCGACAAAATTGGCCTTGCCGAAATCATCGTGGCCAAACACCGCAACGGCCCCACCGGCACTGTTGACTTGCTCTTCATCAAAGAGCTGGCCAAATTTGAAAACGCCGCCACGGCCCAAATCGAAGCCAATCAATACATCCCCCCCGTATAAACCATGCCTTTTTCCGGTTTTCCCCCTGGCAAGGTGCGGCTCGTTGCCGTTCCTGCGCTGTTTTTCACTCAACTTTTACCCGAAATTGACCATCTGGGCGAGCTCAAGGTGGTGCTATACACCTTCTGGCGGCTGAGTCAAAGCGAAGACCCGGTGCGCTACCTCACCAAAGCCGATTTCGCGGCCGACGCCGACTTTCTGCGCGGGCTGGCCCCGACCCCCGAAGCAGCCCACCGCGAGCTCGAAGAAAGCCTGGCGCGTGCGGTCCGCAGGGGCGTCTTGTTGGCAGTTGAAATCAATCAAGGCGAAAGCCCACAAACGCTCTACTTCCTCAACAGCCCCAAAGGCCGCGCCGCGGCCGATGCCGCCCGCAGCGGTCGGTGGCGCCCCAGCGGCGACCCCACCCATCCCCTGCACCTCTACTTGGAACGCCCCAACATCTATCGGCTCTACGAGGAACACATCGGGCCACTCACCCCGCTCATCGCCGAACAACTGCAAGAAGCCGAAGCCACCTACCCCGCGGACTGGATCGAAGAAGCCTTCCGCATCGCCGTAGCCAACAACGTGCGCCGCTGGCGCTACGTCGAAGCCATTTTGGAACGCTGGCAGAAAGAGGGACGCCATGACCGAACCCTTGGAGGAGATTCTGAAAAGGATCGCCGCCGCTACCTCGACGACAAATTCGCCGACTTCTACGAATAACGCCCGTGGCCCTCGCCTCCTCGGCGACCCCAACTGCCAACTCTGTGGCGGTTTGGGCTACTTGCGTTTTGACGTCGAACCTGGCCACCCCCTGTTTGGGCGGGCTGTGCCCTGCGTGTGCCGCCAAGAAACCCTCCAACAGCGGCGCCGCAAGCGCCTCTTTGCCATGAGCCACCTGGATGAGTTAGGGCACCTGACGTTCGAAACCTTCCAGCCCCGCGGGCGCATCGGCATCGGCCCCCAACAAGCCAGTTCCATCGAGCAGGCCTACAACACCGCCCGCCAATTTGCCGCCAACCCCCAAGGCTGGCTGCTCCTCATGGGCGGCTACGGCTGCGGCAAAACCCACCTGGCCGCAGCCATCGCCAACCAAGTCGTCGCCCAGGGCACCCCGACCCTCTTCCTCACCGTGCCCGACTTGCTCGACTTCCTGCGCTTCTCTTACAACAACCCCGACGCCTCGTTCGAAACCCGCTTCGAAGAAATCCGCCAAGTGCCCTTGCTGGTGCTGGATGACTTTGGCACCCAAAGCGCCACCCCCTGGGCCCAAGAAAAACTCTTCCAAATCCTCAACTTCCGCTACATCAACCGCCTCCCCACGGTCATCACCACCAACCTGATGCTCACCGAAATCGAGCCGCGCCTGCGCTCACGGTTGCAAGACCCCGAACTGGTCACCCGCATCCACATTCAAGCCCCCGATTACCGCCGCCCCACCGACGACACCGGCCACCCCGAACTCTCTACCCTGGGGCTCATGGCCAAATACACCTTTGGCAACTTCAGCCTGCGCGAAGACGAAAACCTCTCACGCCGCGACGCGGAAAGCCTGCGCAAAGCCTTCGAAGCCGCCCGCGCCTTTGCCGAACAACCCCAAGGCTGGCTCGTCTTCACCGGCCCTTATGGCAACGGCAAAACCCACCTGGCCGCAGCCATTGCCAACTACCGCGCTGGCTTGGGCTACCCACCGCTGTTTGTCGTGGTGCCCGATTTGTTAGACCACCTGCGTGCGACCTTCAACCCCAACAGCACCACCCCCTACGACCGCCGCTTCGAAGAAATTCGCACCGCCCCCCTGCTCATCTTAGACGACCTGGGCACCCAGGCCACCACCCCTTGGGCGCGCGAAAAACTCTACCAACTCTTCAACTACCGCTACAACGCCGAGCTGCCCACCGTAATCACCACCGCGCTCCCGCTGGAAGAAATGGACGCGCGCTTGCGCTCGCGCATGTTAGACACCCGGCTAAGCCGCATCCACCTCATCACCGCGCCACCCTACTACACAGCCAACCGCAAACGGCGCCGCTGACCGCGGCGTTCCCGGCCATGGCCCATACAACAACGCCCGAATTTAGCAAAATTTAACTTTTTCGGATGATAACTTTCACTTTAAAATCAGAGGGGGTGTGGTAAGATACTACGTAAGCCTTGTAAAACCATCTTGCGCGTCTGCAAGTGATTTCATTACCCAATTAGGAGGCACGATATGGCAAAACGCCCCTTTGTGACCGTAGATGGCAACGAAGCCACCACCTACGTGGCCTACCAAGTAAGCGAAGTGGTTGCCATCTACCCCATTACGCCGGCCTCGCCCATGGGTGAACTGGCCGACCTCTGGGCAGCAGAGAAGCGGCCCAACATCTGGGGCAGCATTCCCCAGGTGATCGAAATGCAAAGCGAAGGCGGTGCAGCCGGCGCGGTCCACGGCTCACTGCAAACCGGCGCGCTGACCACCACGTTCACCGCTTCGCAGGGCCTTCTGCTCATGCTCCCCAACATGTACAAAATTGCGGGCGAACTCACCCCCACCGTTTTCCACATCGCCGCCCGCTCTGTGGCCGCCCAAGCCCTCTCTATTTTTGGGGAACACAGCGACGTCATGGCAGCCCGCGCCACCGGCTTCGGCATGCTCTTCTCGGCCAACCCCCAAGAAGCGCAAGACTTGGCCCTCATTGCCCACGCGGCCACCCTGGAAGCCCGGGTGCCCTTCTTGCACGTCATGGACGGCTTCCGCACCTCGCACGAGATTCGCAAAATCGAGCGCCTGCTGCCCGAAGATATCCGCGCCATGATTGACGACGAATTGGTGCGGGCCCATCGCGAACGCGCCCTCAACCCTGACCGCCCCTTCATCCGCGGCACAGCCCAAAACCCCGACGTCTTCTTCCAGGCGCGGGAAACCGTCAACCCCTATTACCTGGCGACCCCTGAAATCGTCCAAAAATACATGGACAAATTCGCCAAAATCGTAGGGCGGCAATATCAACTCTTCGAATACGTCGGCGCCCCCGACGCCGACCGCGTCATCGTGCTGATGGGCTCCAGCGCGGACACCGCCCACGAGGCCGTGGAATACCTCACCAAGAAAATGGGCGAAAAAGTGGGCGTGCTCAAAGTGCGCCTCTATCGGCCCTTCTCGGTGGAACACTTCCTCAAAGCCCTGCCCCCCACCGTCAAAACCATTGCCGCACTCGACCGCACCAAAGAGCCCGGCAGCGCCGGCGAGCCCCTCTACTTGGACATCGTCACCGCCATTGACGAAGCCTACGCCCGCGGCATGGCCCACTTCGAAAGCCGCCCGCGCGTCATCGGCGGCCGCTATGGCCTCTCGTCCAAAGAGTTTACCCCTGCCATGGTCAAAGGCATCTTCGACGAAATGGCCAAAGCCGAGCCCAAAAACCACTTCACCGTGGGCATCTACGACGACCTCACCCACACCAGCATCGCCTACGACCCCAACTTCTCCACCGAAGACCCGCGCACCACGCGCGCCGTCTTCTACGGCCTGGGCTCCGACGGCACCGTCGGCGCCAACAAAAACAGCATCAAAATCATCGGCACCGAAACCGACAACTGGGCCCAAGGCTACTTCGTGTATGACTCGCGCAAGTCCGGTTCCATGACCACTTCCCACTTGCGCTTTGGCCCCGACCCCATCCGCTCCACCTACCTCATCAGCAAAGCCAACTTCGTCGCCTGCCACCAGTTTAGCTTCCTGGAGCGGATGAACGTCCTCAAACTGGCCGAACCCGGCGCGACTTTCCTGCTCAACAGCCCCTACGGCCCCGATGAAGTGTGGGATAAACTCCCCCGCACCATCCAAAAAGAAATCATTGACAAAAAACTGCGCTTCTTCGTCATCGACGGCTACAAAGTGGCCAAGGAAACCGGCATGGGCGGCCGCATCAACACCATCTTGCAAACCGCCTTCTTTGCCATCAGCGGCGTGCTGCCGCGCGACGAAGCCATCGCCAAAATCAAAGAAGCCATCAAAAAGACCTACGGCCGCAAGGGCGAAGACGTGGTGCAGAAAAACTACGCGGCAGTGGATGCCGCCCTGGCCTACCTCTCAGAAGTGAAAGTGCCCGACCAGGTGACTTCCACTTTCGACCTCCGCCCCCCTGTGCCGCCCGAAGCGCCGGAATTCGTGCAAAAAGTGACCGCCAAAATGCTGGCTGGCGAAGGCGACGAGCTCCCCACCAGCATGCTGCCCGCAGATGGGACCTACCCCAGCGGCACCACCAAGTGGGAAAAGCGCAACATCGCGCTGGAAATTCCGGTTTGGGAAACCGACCTCTGCATCCAATGCGGCAAATGCGTGGTCGCGTGCCCGCACGCTGTGATTCGCGCCAAAGTGGTCGAACCCGACCTGCTGAAAGACGCGCCGCCCACCCTCAAACACATGCCCGCCAAGTGGCGCCAATTCAAGGGGCTGGAATACATCATCCAAGTGTCGCCCGAAGACTGCACCGGCTGCGGCCTGTGCGTGGAAGTGTGCCCCGCGGTGGACAAACAAAACCCCGAACGCAAAGCCCTCAACATGGCGCCTCAACCGCCCATCCGCGAGCAGGAAGCCGAAAACTGGGAATTCTTCGTCAACCTGCCCGACACCCCGCGCGACAAACTCAAATTCAACGTGGTCAAAGACGTCCAACTGTTGGAGCCGCTGTTTGAGTTCTCGGGCGCATGCGCGGGCTGCGGTGAGACCCCTTACCTCTCACTGCTCACCCGCCTCTTCGGCGACCGCGCCATCATCGCCAACGCCACGGGCTGCTCCTCCATTTACGGCGGCAACCTGCCCACCACCCCGTGGACCTTCAACCGCGACGGCCGCGGCCCGGCCTGGTCCAACTCCCTCTTCGAAGACAACGCCGAATTTGGCCTGGGCATGCGCGTGGCCATTGACAAGCAACGCGAATACGCTTTGGAACTGGTCGAAGCCTTGGCTCCGCAAATCGGCGAAGACCTGGCCCAAGCCATCCTCGAAGCCGACCAAAGCACCGAAGAAGGCATCAACGCCCAACGCGAACGCGTAGCCGAACTGAAGCAACGCCTCGCCAAAATGGAACAAACCCCCAAAGTGAAAGACCTGCTCCACGTGGCCGACGCGTTGGTGAAACGCAGCGTCTGGATTGTGGGTGGCGACGGCTGGGCCTACGACATCGGCTACGGCGGCCTCGACCACGTTTTGGCCTCGGGCCGCGACGTCAACATCCTGGTGCTCGACACCGAGGTCTATTCCAACACCGGCGGCCAAATGTCCAAAGCCACCCCGCGCGCCGCAGTGGCCAAATTCGCAGCCGCAGGGAAGCCCCTGCCCAAGAAAGACCTGGCCATGATGGCCATGACCTACGGCAACGTCTACGTCGCCCGCGTGGCCATGGGCGCCAACGACGCCCACACCACCAAAGCCTTCTTGGAAGCCGAATCCTACGAAGGGCCTTCCCTCATCATCGCCTACTCTCACTGCATCGCGCACGGCTACGACCTGCGCTACGGCTTCGACCAACAAAAGAAAGCCGTGGATTCCGGCTACTGGCCGCTCATCCGCTTTGACCCGCGGCGCATCAAACAGGGCAAGAACCCGCTGCAGCTGGATTCGCGCGACCCGAAGATCCCTCTGCACGAATACGTCTACAACGAAACCCGCTACACCATGCTGGCCCGCAGCATGCCCGACCGCGCCGAAGAGCTGCTGGCCAAAGCGCAGGAAGATGTCAACATGCGCTGGCAAATGTACAAGATGTGGGCTCAAATGAAATTCAACACCGACGAAGAAAGCAAATAAGCCCCCAGCGCCTGACAAACAAAACGGCGCCGCTCACGCGGCGCCGTTTTTTCTTGCCTCAAGAGGGCGAGCGAGGCTATCGCCCCCCTTCCAGCAAAAAACGCAACACCATCCGATCGGTCAGCAGCGCCACCGGCGCACGATCGTCCGTAAAAACCTCACCATGCTGCCAATCGGGCTCCAGGCGGTGCGCTTCCGCAATCGAAAGGGACTGCACCAGCAAATCCGAAGGGGCGGGTTCCTGAAGCAAAAAGGCCAGGTTGGCAGCCAGGTTTTCAAACACAGTCGGCTGAGCCGTTGCATATACCACGACGTTGAACGTCTGCGGCACCTGAACGGCATACACCGACGGGAACACCGTGTGTAGCGTTGCAGCAATGGCGTTGACCAAGGTCAAATCGTCGGGGGCAGCCCCCACGTTGACCGCGACCGCGCCTGTGGGCGTGAGATGGGCCTGCACGATTTGGAAAAACTCGCGCGTGGTCAAGTGCCAGGGAATGTAAGGCGGCCGATAAGCATCCAACACGATGAGGTCGTAGCGATAAGGGGAACGCCGCAGCCCGACGCGGCCATCTTCCGCGTAGGCGTGCAAATTGGGCAACGCATCCAGCCCAAAATAACGCTTCCCAACTCGGATGATTTCCGCGTCAATCTCATACCCATCAATGGGCACTGGCCCAAAAGCCGCGGTCGCCTGCCGCGCCACGGTGCCCGCGGCCAAACCCACAATGGCCACCCGATGCACATCCTGCGGCCGATAGGGGGGCGCGTTGAAAAACGGCGCAGCCAGCATCTCCATCCAAGCGCCATAATAGGCCAACTGGGTGGGATGGTAAATGGAATGCACCCCCTGCCCTTCGTTGAGCCGCAAATAGCGATAATCGCCACTGGCCAAAACCTGAATGTAGTTGTAAGAAGATTCAGCCTCAAAAACCTGCCCAGGGGTGCGTTTGAGCGGCCCTGAGGCCCACAACCACCACAAGGCTACAATCAAAAGCGGCATCCAGACATACCGCCACCAAGCCCGCGGGTGAACCTGTAAAATGCCCCCCAAGGCCGTCACAGTGAGCAACAGCCCCAACAGCAAAAAAGTGCGCCGAGTGCCCAACCAGGGCACCAGCACCAAATCGGGCAAAAAAGTGCCCACAAACGACCCCAACGTGGAAACCGCATACACCCGCCCAGCCATCCGTCCGGCCTCGGCTGTGCGACGGGTGACAATGCGAATGACAAAGGGCGACACCATCCCCAACAGCGTGACCGGCACCACCAAAAGCACCATCACCGACACAAACGCGCCCAACAAAATACCCAACTGCAAAGCGTCAAAAGCATCCGCAGCCCGCACCAACACCGGCCGAGCCACCACCGGCACCAAAGCCACCGCCACCCCAGCCCAAGCCACAATGCGATACAACGTCAAAGGCCGTGGGTCGCGGTCAGCCCAACGCCCCCCCAAAAAATAACCCGCAGTCAGATAAAGCAAAATCAAACCAATAATGGTCGCCCATACCAAATTGCTGGCGCCAAAATAGGCCCCTAACAACCGCGCCGAGGCCAATTCCACAGCCAGCGACACCAAACCCGTCACAAAAGCCGTAAAAAAGAGATAGCCCATGCGGTGATTATACCGCGCCCCCCGATAGACGCAGGCCCCCCACTGCGCCGCCAAAACATCCCCCAAAACTCGGGCACCTCTAAGGTCACGCTCATGGGGTTGGTGGTATACTCTAATTAAAGCCTTTGCGCAACGCCTGCAGCAAAGCCTAATCGCTATTCGGAGGTCTTCTCATGACGAATCTGACGAAGCGTGACTTCATCGCCATCGCGGATTATTCCCCGGAAGAATTGCTCGAAATGCTCGAATTAGCCCTGCTGCTCAAGCAGGAATGGAAAACCGGCGGCAACAAACCGGTGCTCAAAGGCAAATCGTTGGGCATGATCTTCCAGAAACCCAGTTTACGCACCCGGGTTTCTTTCGAAATGGCCATGCAACACCTGGGCGGATACGCTTTCTACCTCAGCCCCCAAGAAATTGGGCTGGGCAAACGCGAATCCATCGCGGACGTGGCGCGGGTGCTCTCCGGCTATGTTGACGGCATCATGGCGCGCGTCTTTGCCCATGAGCATGTTTTGGAACTGGCCCGCTGGGCCGATGTGCCCGTCATCAACGGCCTCAGCGACTACAATCACCCTGCGCAAGGCTTCACCGACGCATTCACCATCTACGAACACTTTGGCCGCGTGAAAGACATCCATGTCACCTTCATCGGCGATGGGAACAACGTAGCGGTTTCGCTCATGCACATCGTAGCCAAACTGGGCGGCCACTTCACGTGGGCCGGCCCCGAGGGCTACGAAATTCCCGAAAAGGCCATCGCCGAAGCCAAAGCCTTCGCGGCCGAAAGCGGGAGCAGCCTGCGCTTCCTCCACGACCCCCACGAAGCCGTCAAAGGGGCCGATGTCATCTACACCGACACCTGGGTCAGCATGGGCGAAGAAGCCGAAGCCGAACGGCGCAAAAAGGTCTTCCCGCCCTATCAAGTCAACGCCGCGTTGGTGGCCGAAGCCAAGCCCGAAGTGGTCGTGATGCACTGCTTGCCAGCCCATCGCGGCGAGGAAATCACCGACGAAGTGGCCGATGGGCCACATTCGCTCCTCTTCCGACAAGCCCACAATCGGATGCACGCCCAAAAGGCCATTTTGGCCCGCCTGCTGGGCGGCTTGTAAACCGCTTCGCCGGCCTCTTGGACGCATCCGAGAGGCCGGTTCCCCTTCTTGCAGCCGAGGAGTTTTCCCATGAACATCTGCATTCCCAAAGAACGACGCCCCTTTGAATATCGCGTCGGCCTCTCTCCTCACGGTGTGCATACCCTGACGCAACACGGTCACACCGTGTATGTGGAACACCAGGCCGGGATGGGCGCCGGCTTCAGCGACGAAGATTATGAACGCGCGGGCGCCCGGATCGTCTATTCGCCCCACGAAATCTTTGGCCGAGCCGACTTGCTGGTCAAAGTTTCACGGCCGCTGATGGAAGAAATCCAGTGGCTGCAACCCGGCGCAGTGCTCATGGGCCTCCTGCACCTGGCCTCAGCCCGCACCGACAAAATCACCTACATGCTGGAAAACGACATCACCGCGGTGGCCTTGGAGCAAATCGAAACCGAAGAGGGCGACCGGCCAGTGCTCAAACCCATGAGCCGCATCGGCGGGCTCATGGCCGTGCAAGTTGCGGCCCGGCTGCTGCAAAACAACCACGGCGGCAAAGGCATCCTGCTGGGCGGCTTGCCCGGGGTGCCGCCGGCCGAGGTGGTGATCATCGGGGCCGGCGTGGTCGGCACCTGCGCGACCCGCGGCTTCCTGGGGCTGGGAGCCCACATCACCGTGTTAGACGTCAACCAAAGCGCGCTCGAGCGCGTGTTCCAACACTACCCCCAAGTGGCCACCTTGCCCGCAACCCCCTACAACATCGCCCGCTCGGTCTCCTACGCCGATGTGGTCATCGGCGCCGTGCTCAAGCCCGGCGAACGCTCGCCCATCGTGTTGACCCGTGAAATGATGCGCGGCATGAAGCCCCGGGCTATCTTCATTGACGTCAGCATTGACCAAGGCGGCTGTGCCGAAACCTCTCGGCCAACCACCCACGACCGCCCCACCTACATTGACGAAGGCGTCATCCATTACGCGGTGCCCAACATGCCCGGCGTGGTCGCCCGCACAGCCACCCACGCGCTGGTCTCCGCAGCCATGCCCTACATCCTGGCCATCGCCGAAAAAGGCATTGCCCGCGCCATGGTCGAAGACCCCGCCTTGGCCCATGCCATCAACACCTACAAGGGCGAACTCCGCAACCTTAGCCTCCTCACGCCCCAGGAGAAGTAACCATGGACTGGAACAAAATTTACCGCTCTCGCATCGTGAGCGCAGAAGAGGCCGTGAGCGTCATCCAATCGCATCAGCGGGTGTTCCTGACCGGCAACTGCTCCACCCCCCAAGTGTTACTCAAGGCCCTGGTCAAGCGCGCCCCCGAATTGGAAGACGTGGAAATCGCCCAAGCCCTTACCGTGGGCTCGGCCGACTACGTCGCGCCCGAGATGGAAGGCCATTTGCGGGTCAACACCATGTTTATCAGCGCCAACATCCGCAAAGCCGTGCAAGAAGGGCGGGCTGACTTCACCCCGGTCTTCCTCTCCGAATTCCCACTGCTCTTCAAAAAAGGCATTTTGCCCGTTGACGTCGCCCTGGTTCACCTCTCGCCCCCTGACGAACATGGCTTTTGCAGTTTTGGCGTTGAGGTCGGCCTCACCAAAACACCGGCCGAATCGGCCAAAATCATCGTCGCAGAAATCAACCCGCAAATGCCCCGCACCCTGGGCGACGCGTTCATCCACGTCAGCCGCCTGGATTACATCGTGCCCGTCAACTACCCCTTGGTCGAAGTGGAAATGGGCGGCAAAGGCGACCCCGAAGTGGTCGAGCGCATTGCCCAATACATTGCCGACCTCATCCCCGACGGCGCGACCATGCAAATGGGCATCGGCGCAATCCCCGACGCGGTGCTCCGTTACCTCACCGACAAAAAAGACCTCGGCGTACACACCGAGCTCTTCTCCGACGGCGTGATGGATTTGGTCGAAGCCGGCGTGCTCACCGGCGCCCGTAAAACCCTGCACCCGGGCAAAATCATCGCGGGGTTCATCTTGGGCACCCACAAACTCTATGATTGGGTGGACAACAACCCCATGATCGAGCTCCACCCCACCGAATACGTCAACGACCCCTTCATCATTGCCCAAAACGAGCGCATGGTGGCCATCAACTCGGCCATTGAGGTAGACCTCACCGGCCAGGTATGCGCCGACAGCATCGGTCCCAAACTTTACAGCGGCGTAGGCGGCCAACTGGATTTCATCTACGGCGCCTCTCGCGCCAAAGATGGCGTGCCCATCATCGCGCTGCCCAGCGTCGCCGTCAACCGCCGCGGCGAACGCTTTAGCCGGATCGTCGCCATGCTCAAACAGGGCGCCGGCGTGGTCACCACCCGCAACCACGTCCACTACGTGGTGACCGAATACGGGGTGGCCAATCTCTATGGCAAATCCATCCGCCAGCGAGCCAAGGAACTCATCGCCATTGCCCACCCCGACTTCCGAGACGAGCTCACCTACCAAGCCAAAAAACTCAACTATCTCTAAACCTCTGCCGAGCGCGCCCCACGCCCCCGCCCCGCCGCCTGGGTGCGCGTCGGCATCCACAACCTCGCGCTGCCCCGCGCCCAGCCCCAAGCCAGGGCGCCCCTTCCCCAAAAACCGGGGCAAGCGTTGACCACAGGAGACCAGGCCCATGCCTTTTCAACGCCGAAATGTCAAAATCGTCGCGACGGTCGGCCCTGCCAGCCAAGATGAAACCACCCTGCGGGCCCTCATCCAGGCCGGCGTAGATGTCATTCGGCTCAACTTCTCACACGGCACCCACGAGGAACACGCGGAAATCATCGCCCGCGTGCGGCGCATCAGCCATCGCGTGGGCAAAGCCGTGGCCATCTTGCAAGACCTGCAAGGGCCCAAAATTCGGGTCGGGCAACTGACCCAAGAACCCCTCCCCCTCATCACTGGCGAGACCGTCATTCTCTACCCAGAAGACAAGCCCGCCCCGCCCCCGGAAACCAAAAGCATCCCGGTTGACTTCCCAGATCTGCCCCGAGTTGCCCGCCCCAATGGGCACATCCTGCTCGACGACGGCCATCTGGAGCTGGTGGTGCTCTCAGTGCAACAACACCTCGTCGAAGCCAAAGTGCTCTTGGGCGGCCAACTGACTTCCCACAAGGGCATTAACTTTCCGGGGGTGCCGTTAGACATTCCCGGCTTCACCGAAAAAGACGAAGAAGACCTGGCCTTTGGGCTCCGAGCAGGGGTAGATTCGGTGGCGGTCTCTTTCGTGCGCAGTGCGGCCGACATCGGCCGCGTGCGGCAGGCCATTGCGCAAATGGCGCCCGAGCGGGTGGACACGCCCATCATCGCCAAGTTGGAACGCCCCGAGGCGCTGGAAAACCTCCACGAAATCGTGCATGCAGCCGATGGCGTCATGGTGGCCCGCGGCGATTTGGGCGTCGAGCTCCCCCCGCAGCAGGTGCCCATCGCACAAAAAGAAATCATCGCCATGGCCAACCGCCACGCCAAACTGGTCATCACCGCGACCCAAATGCTGGATTCAATGATTCACGCCCCGCGCCCCACCCGCGCCGAAGCCTCCGACGTGGCCAACGCGGTGTTCGACGGCACCGACGCGGTGATGCTCTCGGGCGAAACCGCGGTGGGCGAATACCCCATCGAAGCCGTGCGGATGATGGACGCCATTGTGCGCGAGGCCGAAAGCAACTTCGACCACTGGGGGCACTACGAAGGCATCGAAGAAAGCACCACCCGCGACGACGCGCGCTCGCTGACCCGAGCCGCCCGCGCCCTGGCCCACGACCGCGACGTCGCAGCCATCGCGGTCTTCACACAAACCGGCCGCACCGCCGTACTCATGTCCAAGGCCAGGCCGCGCGTGCCGATTTTTGCCTTCACCCCCGAAGAGCGGACCTATCGGCGGCTGAGTATGTATTGGGGGGTCGTGCCCCAGCAAGTGCCTTTTGCCAACACCGTCGAAACCATGATTCGCCACGTGGAAGCCGCGCTGCGGGCCAGCACTCCCATCGAACCCGGTCAGCAAGTTGTGTTGATTTCGGGCTTTCCGGTGGGAGCCATGCGCCCACCCAACTTCGCCCTCCTCCACACAGTGGGCGAAACGCCCTAAGCGCCTGGGCTGCCAAAGTCAACACGCCAAGGGAGCACCCTTGGCGTGTTGTGTTTTGATGGGCCCTTGGGAACCAAGCCCTGGGATGTGCCCGGCCTCAGCGCCAAGCCGGGCCAGCAGCCACGGCCAGGCTCAAAGCGGCTGGCGAAGGCGCTCGTCGCGGGCCTTTTCCCGCCGATGCACCCAGCCCAAAAGGGCGCCCGCCAACCACAAAATGCCGCCCAGCGCGGCCAAAATACCGCCCCCAATGATCAACGGCTTGGTCATCTTGCTAATGTAAAACATCAGCGTGGCCTGCGCAGAAGGGGCTGCCCACGTCGGCACCTGCGGGGCGACTTGCGCCCACAAGAAGGATTGCGACATCGGCAGCAAAAAACCACCGCCGACCAGCGAGATGCCCACTTCCCACAGCCAGAACCCCGCTGCTTTGAATAAACTCGGCCACGAGCGCACCACCAACAACAAGCCCAAAAAGGCCAACACAATCGAAGCAAAGAAGCCTATGCTGATGTAGCGGCGCCATGTGGAAAGCTTGCTGCGGAGCGCCTCTAAGGTGTCCACTGGCGTCCATTTGGGGTCCAACAAATTGACACGGTCGGGCATCCGCTGAATGGCGCTTTGGATAGCCTGCGAGATACCCTCGGTGAGCACGGGTTGGGCTTGCCCCAGAGGCACGCACAACGGCGCACGCGACCAGTCGTTCAGCGCGGCGGCTTCCCCCCACAACACGTTCTCGGCCGGGGTGCAAGCGGGATATTGCGAAAGCAACCACTGCGTCATCACCGGCGTGTTTTTGATGGCCGCTTGTTTCCAGGTGGTCAAGCTCAGCCACACGGTGGGGGGCACACGGGGGGTGTCTAACCAGACCATGAAGGCCACTGCGGCCTGGTCAACCATGGGGTCCACGACCGAGGCGGGGGCCAGATATTCCAACAACGCCATCCACTGCTGCTCGTCGAGGGCATCCAGGGCACGCCAAAGCAAGAGTTCTTCGCTGTTAGGCGGGGTTTTGAGCGCCATCTCATGGGCCAGTTGTTGGCCGGCCTGCGCCATCCAATCGCGGCGCACCCAATAGTTGTGAACGACCTCCCGGAAATTTTCCGGCGAGGTGGTCGTTTGCAAACCCTGAAAGCCAAAAATCACCAAAGGGAGCAACAAACCAGCCAGGAAGAGGAAAATGCTCCCAAAAAACTTTGCCACAGCATCAAGAAAACGCATGACACACCTCTCACGATGGGGAATCCAGGGCCGCCAAGTAAAGGCCGACGGCGATGAGAGCCCCTCCCAACAGAAAACCCCAACGCAACGATTCGCCCAGCCACCATACGCCCACGATGGTGCCAATCAACGGCTGGGCAAAAAACGTCAGGGCCGCGGTGCTACTCCGCAAATGGGCAAAAGCGTAATTCCACAAAAACATCGCGATGGCAGTAGCAAACACCACCACATAAAGCACGCCCAAGCCTACCTGCCAGGAGATGCTTTCCCAGCGTACTTGCGGCAGTTGGAAGAGCGCGCCGGGGAACGCCACAATCAACCCGCCCAACATGGCGGCGACGCTGACGCGCAGGGTATCCCACGCTCGGGTCAACCAGCGTATCAAGACCGAGTAGAGCGCCCAGCCCAACGCCGCGGCGACCAGGGCAAGGTTGCCGAAGAAGAAGCGGTCGAGGCTGGCGCTGCGCGGGTCAATCACAATCAACACGCCGATCGTCGCCAACACCAACGCCAGGACCTGACGGCGGGTCAAACGCTCATGCAAAATCCACGCCCCAAACAACACCACAAACGCGGGCGTGGTGGCGGTCACCAAGGCGCCGTTCGAGGCCGTGGACCAGTGCGTGCCTACAAACTGCAAGCTCAAGGCCAAGCCAAAACCCAACGCCCCCACCGCCAGGGCCAACCGCCACGCGCGGCGCGGCCATCGCATGCCGCCCTGCCGCCAAACAAAAGGACACAACAACGCGGCACCCCAAAACAAACGCACGGCCAGTAACACCAAAGGTGGGACCGCTTCCATCACGGCTTTGCTCACCGGATATAAGCCGCCCCACAAGGATGCCGCCACCATTCCGGCCCAGAGGGCCTGCCAATGAGTGCGAGAAGCGCGCAAAGACATGCCCTCTATTGTAACCGAATTGTCTGCGCGATGCCCACGCGCGTTCTATCACCAACATGTTACCGAGGTAACATGGTTCTTCCATAGGTTATGGGAGGGAACCACGCCACCCGAGGAACCGACCGTAGATGAACGACGAAAGGACCTGCAGCCGCGCTCAACGCTGTCCGCGAGTGGCGCTGTTGACGAAGTATTGGCCGGCATACACCTCGCGGTGGTCCAGCGCAAGGGTTTCGGCAGCCAAATGCGGCCATCGAAACGGGGCAAGGACTTTCAGGGTATCAAGGTTGCGCCGTCGCAGGAACGAATTCCCAAATGCGCACAATGCCGTCGGAGGAAACGGTGACGATGGTGCGATCGTCGGCGCCAAAGGTCAAGGCGTCTATAAAAGCGTGGAAAGGAGATGAAGGTGTGGGCGTCGGTGTAGCAGTAGGCGTAGGGAACAAGGGCGGCTTCGTGGCGCTGGGCGTGGGCGTGGGTGTCACAGTTGGCGTCAAAGTAGGGGTAGGCGTAAGCGTCGGTGGGGGGTTGTCAGGAGTCCCTGCATCTGGCCAGCTTCCCTCGCTAAAAAAGGGCTGCTCATTGTTCCAACCGACAGACGCCACCCATTGACCATTGACCAGGTTCCAGACGATCAATTGCTGCTTGCCACCCACGGCTACGTAATCGCCGTTGTGAGATACTGCCACTTGTTCGACCTCGAACCCTAAGGGCGAGCTCACCATAATTGGCTTGGGCTTCCTAAACTTCCATAGTCGCCAGCGTTGGTCGTTGGAACCAGAAACGAGTTCCAGCTCTTTGCCGGGCCGCCAAGCCAGGGTATTGACCCAGCCCATCGTGGGTTTGTCGTTTTTCGTCCAGATCTGATCCAATACGCCTCCCGAGACTTGCCATACGATAATTTGGTTGACCGAGGCACCTGCCAAGTACGCCCCATCAGGCGAAAAAGCCAAATGCGTCACCGTACCATCCAGCCATTCGAAAGAGCGATACAGGCTGTCGTTGCTGATGTCCCAAATATAGGTAGCAAACCTATAAGTTCCAACAGCCAGCAGG
>CAYLRJ010000034.1:0-21438 GCA_964386185.1 uncultured Anaerolineaceae bacterium | reverse complement strand
GCGGCGACGCCATCCCCCGGCCAGCAGGCAAAGGGGCTCGCCTCTCACGCCTCCCAGCCGGGGGATTGCTGCGGGCCTGGGCGCAGCAGCGCTGCGCCCCTACAAGGCCCTCGCAATGACATGGTGAGGCTATCCACCGATTTGCACCGATTGCCGCCGATTTTTTGCGTAGGGGCAAGGCGTGCCTTGCCCTATTCCCACCCCGTGCCCTCTGTGGCTCCGTGTGTCTCCCAGCGCGGGGCAACGCTCCGCCCCGACTGCCCACAAGGTGCGGCGAGAGGACGCCAGGCAACCAAGTAACCAAGCAACCAGGTAACTAAGTAACCAGGCAACCAAGCAACCAGCCAACCAAGTAACCAATACCCAGTACCCTCACCTCCCACCCTCACCTTTCCCCCCAGCCCCCCTTCCTCTCCCAAAGGGCGAGGCAAGGGGGCGCCAAGCAACCAGGCAACCAGGTAACTAAGTAACCAGGTAACTAAGTAACCAGGTAACCAAGCAACCAAGCAACCAGCCAACCAAGTAACCAATACCCAGTACCCAATACCTTCGCCCCTTCGCCCCGCCCCCTTGACAACCCCCAACGCCGCGGTTATACTGCCCTCTAAAATAGGCTATACGAAAACCCTATACGCAATCCGCTCCCCAGGAGGGTATCATGCCCGACACCCCCACCCCTGCCCACATCTCGCCCGAAACGCCCCTCGCCCCCATCATCAAGGCCTGGCGCTTCTACCTGGAAGACCAAGGACGCTCCCCCCACACCGTCAAAGCCTTCACCGGCGACCTCCGCTTGCTGGCCCGCTTCCTCCCCCCCGACTACGCCGTGGGGCGCATCAGCACCGACGACCTCAACCGCTTTATGGATTGGGTCAAACACGGGCGCGGCGTGCCCTGCAGCCCCAAAACCTGCGCCCGCCGCATCACTTCCCTTAAATCCTTCTTCAAATGGCTGCACGAAAACGGCGTCCTGGCCACCAACCCCGCCGAACGGCTCATCCAACATTCGGTGCTCAGCCCCCTTCCCCAAGTGCTTTCCCCCAGCGAGGTCCAGGCCGTGTTAGATGCCGCCCAAGCCGCCCGAGTGAGCCGCCCACCCGACGCCCGCCCCTACACCCTCGTTGCCCTCCTGCTCCAAACCGGCATCAAAAAAAGCGAAACCGTCAACATCCACCTCAACCACCTGGCCCTCGACGCCCCCTCACCCTACCTCTTCGTGCGTTACGCCAACCCCCAACACCGCTATCGCGAACGCAAAATCCCCCTCACCCCCGAATGGATTGAGGCCTACCACGAATACATGGCGCAATACCACCCCCAAGAGCGCCTCTTCCCCTGGACGGCCCGCCGGCTGGAATACCTCCTCGAAGACTTAGGCGAAGCCGCTGGCCTCTCCAAGCGCCTTTCCTTCTCTATGTGCCGTTGGACCGCCGCACTGATGGACCTCCGCAACGGCATGGAACCCAACGCCATTCGGCAAAAACTGGGCGTTTCCAAAATCCAATGGCGCGAACTCTACCACAAACTCCGCCAGCTGGACGAAATCACCCCTCGCGCCTAACCCCACGGCCGCCAGCAGGGGGAAAGCGGCCCCATCGCCCCCTCACAACCCAGATTAGGATTTCATTAGAATCCCCTCACGCCCCTTGACTTTCGCACCGCGTCAGGTCTATAGTAAATGTTATGGGGACGCGGAGCGCGCGCCCTCGATCCCCTTCGTGGAGCGACGCCATGACCCAAACCATGATCCAAGTGCAAAACCTCACCAAAACATACGGCCCGCGCGTAGCCATTGACAACCTCACCTTCGAAGCCAGCAAAGGCGAAATCGTGGGCTTTTTAGGCCCGAACGGTGCGGGCAAAACCACCACAATGCGCATCCTCACTGGTTACATGCCGCCCACGTCGGGCATGGCGCGCATTGCGGGTTATGACGTCGTGGAAGCCTCATTGGAAGTCCGCAAGCGCGTGGGCTACATGCCCGAAACCGTGCCGCTCTACACCGACATGAGCGTGCTGGATTACCTCATCTTCATGGGGCGACTGCGGCGAGTGCCCGACGTGGAAAACCGCGCCTGGGAAGTGCTGGAGCGCGTCGGCATGGAAGACCGCGCCGAAAGCTTCATCGGCTCCCTTTCCAAAGGGATGCGCCAACGGGTTGGCTTGGCTCAAGCCATCATCCACCAACCCGAAGTGCTCATCTTAGACGAACCGACCATTGGCCTCGACCCCACCCAAGTGGTCGAAGTGCGCCAACTAATCCAGGAAATCGGCCAGGAACACACCGTCTTGCTCTCTACCCACATTTTGGCCGAAGCCCAACAACTATGCGACCGCGTGCTCATCATCAATCAAGGGCGCATCGTTGCGGAAGACACCCCGGCCAACCTTCAGCTCCGCCTGCAAGGCGGCACCCGCATCTTGGTAGTCCTGCAAGAGACACCCCGCGACGACCTACTGCAGCGACTGCAACACCTCGCTGGCGTGCGCCTGGTCGAAACCGTTGGCGAACAGCGGCTGGAAATCATCGCCGCCGAAGGGCACGAAGTGCGGCCGCAAGTAGCCCGCACCATCCTGGAAAGCGGGCACAACCTCTTGGAAATGCGTCAAGCCGAAATGAGCCTGGAAGAGATTTTCCTGCAACTCATTCAGGAAGAAAACGCGGCGCCCCCCTCGAGCGACGAGGCCGACACAGCCGAAGAACCCGCTCCCGCCGAAAGCCCAGAAGAGGAGGCGTGAACCATGCGCACAGTTTGGATTATCGCGCGGCGGGAATTCACCCGCTACTTCACCACACCAGCGGCTTACCTGGCGGCATTCCTCTTTCTCCTGATTTTGGGCATCATCTTCTATGCCAACGTCGCCGCCAGCGCCCTGCAAGCCAGTATGTACCCGGGCTATGCCCCCGGCGCAGAAATCATCATCAACCCGATGGTGACCTTGCTGGTCTTCATGATTCCGGCCATCACCATGCGCCTCTTGGCCGAAGAACAGCGCATGGGCACCATTGAACTGCTCCTGACCTCGCCCATTCGCGACAGCGAACTTGTGCTCGGCAAATGGCTGGGCAGTTTCCTGTTCGTGGGCGCCCTCATCTTGCTGACGTTGCTCTACCCCCTGGCCCTCAACCAACTGGTTGACCCTGGCATTGACTGGGGGCCCGTCATCACAGGGTATCTGGGGCTGCTGCTCATGGCCGCGGCGTTCACCGCGCTGGGCACGGCCATCTCCAGCCTCTTTAGCAACCAAATCGCGGCCTTCGTGGCCACCTTGGTGCTCTTCCTGGTGCTGTGGCTCATCGGCTTCCCTTCGCAAACCCTCAACGGCAGCCCCATTTGGCAATATCTGGATTTTAGCCAACACTTCTACAACACCCTCGCCCAAGGCATCCTGGACCTGCGGGATGTCATCTACTACCTCAGCATCACCGCGCTCGGCATTTTTGCGGGCACGATGATCGTGGAAACTCGGAGGTGGCGCTGATGGACCGCGAACTTCGAGAACGCCTCGCCCCTTACCTGCTGGGGCTGGTCGGCGTAGCCTTGGCCGTCGCAGCGGGGGGCTACATCGTCTGGCGCCAATTTGGCCCCGTGGTCACCGTCAGTTTGGCCATTGCCCTCGCCGCGCTGGCTGGCTACATCTTCCTGGTACCCGACAAAGTACGAAGCGCCCTCACCGGGCGCCAGGCCCGCTACGGCAGCAACGCCCTGGTGCTCACCTTGGCCTTCGTGGGCATTTTGGGCGCAGTCAACTACCTGGCCTACCAATTCCCCAAACGTTGGGACCTCACCGCCGACAAAACTCACACCCTCGACCAGGTCACCCTCGACACTTTGGCCCAACTGCCCGAACCCGTGACGGCGACTGCCTTCTTCTCGCAGCGTATGCCCAAAGAGGCAGCCCAAACCCTGCTCGACCAATACAAATTTGCCTCCCACGGCAAATTCACGTACAAATTCGTTGACCCCGAAGCCAACCCCGCGCTGGCCCAGCAAATGGGCATCACGCGCGATGGCACCATCGTGCTCCAAATGGGTGACCGCACCGAAAAAGTCACCACCGCGACCGAACAAGACCTCACAGCCGCGCTGGTGCGCTTGATGCACCCCCAAAAGCAAGTGGTTTACTTCCTCACTGGCCACGGGGAACGCTCACCCGAAGACTTCAAAGACCCAGGCTACTCGTTGGCCAAACGCGAACTGACCAACAAAAACTACACCGTCAAAACCCTGAGCCTGCTCAAACACACCAGCGTCCCCGACGACGCCAACGTGATCGTCATCGCGGGGCCGACCAAACCCCTGAGCGACGAAGAAATTCAGGCCCTCAAAGCCTTCCTGGATCAAGGCGGCGCCCTCTTCGTGATGCTGGAACCGCCGCTCAAACCCGATGAAACCCCGGGCCCCTTGGTGCAATATCTCCAAAACGACTGGCACCTCACCCTCACCCCCGATTTGGTCATTGACCCCTTGGCCAATCCGGCGACGGTAGTGGTGTCCTATCAATATGGCGAACACCCCATCACACGCTCCATCCAAACCGTGGCAACCATCTTCCCCACCGCGCGCACCGTCGGCGTGCCGCTGCCAGTGCCCGACGGGTTCGAGATGACCACGCTGGTGCGGAGCGAACCCAAAGCCTGGGGCGAAACCGACCTCCAAGCCCTGCTTGACCAAAAAATGCCCGAAGAAGACGACAAAGACGTCAAAGGGCCGGTCGGCATTGCCGCCGCCCTGGAAAACACCCAAACCAAAGCCCGGGTGGTGGTGGTAGGCGACGCCGATTTTGCCAGCAATGGCTACTACCCCGCCTACGGGAATGGTGACTTCTTCCTCAACAGCGTTGACTGGCTGAGCAACCAAGAAGACATCATCCACCTCAACCCGCGCACCCCCACCCAACGCATGATTGTCTTGCCGCGGCGCGACACGCTGGGCCTGCTGCTTTTGGTGTTTGTGTTTGCGCTGCCCGGCGCCGTGCTGCTGGCAGGGGTCGTGGTGTGGGCGCAACGCCGCCGACGGGCATAGGAGGTCGCCATGATTCGCCGCAGCACATGGATTACCTTAGCCCTCTTCATCGTCTTGGCGGGTGCAGCCTATGGCGCCACGCGCTACAAAAACCAACACGGCCAAGCCGACACCACCCCCTCGGCCACCCCTATCGAAATCGCAACCTTTACCATGAACGACGTCGTCGGCGTCGAAATCCACGGGCCGGACCAAACCGTCATCCTTCGCCGCCCCGACCCCAAAGCCGAGTGGCAAGTCGTGCAACCCGCCCCCCAAGGCAACGAATTTGCAGACCAACAACGTATCACCTCAGCCTTGTATAGCCTGGCCGCCCCCAGCGTGCTCACCACCCTCGACGCCACCAGCGACCTCCACACGCTGGGGTTAGACAAACCCACCTACATCATCAAAGTTCGCCTCAAAGACGGCAAAACATGGCAGATGAACGTGGGCAACGAAACCCCCATCCAGAGCGGCTACTACGCGCAAGTCGGCCAACAAATCGTGGTGGTGGATAAATACACCCTGAGCAATGTCCTTGACCTGCTTCAAACCCCACCGTTGGCCACACCCATCCCCACACCCACCCAAGCCGCGACGCCCACATCCACCCCTGCGCCTGCAGCCCCAAGCCCAACCCCCACCCCCTAAGCAAAAAAACCAACACCGTGGGGAGGCTGAGGGGCCTCCCCACGGTAGGTTAAAAAAACATTACAAAACAACAAGAGGGCTTGATTTTTGCTGCGAAAGGCTGTATGCTGAAAGTGCCTTGAGGCACAAAAAGCAAACCGCCTCAAAGCCTATGTTATAATAGCCTATTTAGCGCGCCTGGTGCGCTATTCCCTCCTGGGAAGCGAAAATCCTACGGTTACGGAGAACGAACGCCCTATGGAAGAATTCCTGCTTGACGAAATCGGCGAAATCGAAGAAGAAGAATACTCGCCCATTGCCCACCTGGTTGACCTGGGGCGCCAAAAAGGGTTTGTCACCCTGGACGACATCCTCCAATTCTTCCCCGAAGCCGAACAAAACGTAGACCAATTAGAAGAAGCCTTTGCCGCGCTGCTCAGCGCGGGCATTCCCTACGTGGAAGACGACATCATCGAATCGCCCACCGACGAAGAGTTGGAAGCCGAGGCCGAAGAGGAAGAAGACGACGTCGTCCAAATGGACGAAGAAGACTACCTGGCCAACATTGACACCGATGACATGATTGGCCTCTACTTAAAAGAAGTCGGGCGCATTCCCTTGCTGACCGCCGAAGAAGAGGTGGACCTGGCCAAACGCATCGAGGCCGGGCGGGCCGCCCGAGAGGAACTCGCCCTGGGCGTTGACGACCCCGAACGCCGCGCCGAACTCCGCCGCCTCATCGAAGACGGCTGGCGCGCCCGCGAACACCTCATCACCGCCAACTCGCGCCTGGTCATCAGCGTAGCCAAAAAATACATGGGGCGAGGAGTCCCCTTCTTGGACCTCATCCAAGAAGGCAACATCGGCTTGATTCGCGCCATCAAGAAATTCGACTACCGCCGCGGGCACAAGTTCAGCACCTACGCCACGTGGTGGATTCGCCAAGCCGTCACCCGCGCCATCGCCGACCAGGGGCGCACCATCCGCGTCCCAGTTCACATGGGCGACCAAATCAACAAACTCCTGCGGGTGCAACACCACCTGACCCAAAAATTGGGGCGCAACCCCACCATCAACGAACTGGCCGAAGAACTGGGCGTGCCGCCCAAAAAAGTGGAATATATGCTCAAAGTCGCCCGTCGCCCCCTCTCCTTAGAGATGCCCACCGACGACGAAGAAGACTCGGTGTTGGGCGACTTCATCGAAGACAAAGACTCCCCCGCGCCCGACGAAGCCGCAACCCGCAATTTGCTGCGCGAACACCTGGAGGCCATCCTCAACACCTTGCCCCCGCGCGAAGTGCGCATTTTGCAACTACGCTACGGCCTGCTGGATGGACAAGCCTACACCCTGGAAGAAGTAGGGCGCAAAATGGGCGTCACCCGCGAGCGGGTGCGCCAGATCGAAGCCCAAGCCCTCAGCCGGCTCCGACACCCCAACATCCGCCGCCAACTACGGGAATACCTTGGCTAAAACGGCCTCCTTCCTCTTTTCGGCCATGCCCCTGCTGTAACCCAAGCAGGGGCATTCTCGTTTCCGGCATGGCTCTTGCACGCCCGCGGCACACCAAGACCACCGCCAAGCCATCCCGCGGCGGTCCCGCCCAAACGCGCCCGAGATAACGGCCTTGGTTTCCCCCTCCCCCCACCCGACGCAGGCCCAAGCGTGCTATAATGCCCTTATAACAGCCTTTACGCTCCCAGCAAGGCCTCCATGAACACCTTATCTCAACTTCTCATCCAAACCCCTGGCAATTTAGCCTACCATCTGGTTTTGCTCTTCGCCCTGGGCGGCGCGTTTCAAGCAGCCTGGGCGCAATGGCAGCGCGCGCCCTACCCGCAAACCCGCCGCCTCTTGTGGGGGCTGGGCATCCTCTTGGGGGCGCGGCTGGCCATGTTCTTGCTGGGCGGCATGGTATGGCAACAGGTGCTGACCACGCACCTGATTCTTCCCATTGCCGACCGTGCAGCCACAGCCCTGGCCATTTTGCTCTTTACTTGGCTGTGGGGCTTCCCCGAACACGACCGCCAAGGCGACCGCCTGCTGTGGGTTGGCATCGGCGCCACCGCGCTCGTGGTCGCGGGCACCTTCGCGCTCTGGGCGCCGCTGAGCAACCGCTACTTCAACGGCTCGCTGCCCGACCTGATTTGGAGCGGCTACAACCTTGGCCTTGCCCTTTTGGGCCTCCTCATCCTCGGGCGGCGCCGCCCCGACCACGCCACAGCAGGCCTGCTGGCGCTGGGCATCCTCTTGCTCGGCCAGGCAACCCACCTCCTGCTGACCCCGCCCGCCGGCGATTTGGATGGCTGGGTGCGTTTCGCCGACCTGTTGGCCTACCCCCTGCTCTTTACCCTACCCTTCCGCTTTGCCGTGCCCGCGGCGCCGCCCCAACGGCCTATCTACATCCAGCGCCAAGATTCACCCTCCCCCTCCGAAGCCGCGCTGGAAGCCTTAGTCCGCCTCTTGGGCACCTCGCCCGACGCGCCCGAAACCTGCCCCCGCATCGCCGAGGCCATCGCCAAAGCCTTCAAAGCCGACCTCTGCCTGGTGCTCGCGCCGCCCAGCAACGGCAAACTGGGCATTGCCTGCGCCTATGACCTCATTCGGGAAACCGCGCTCCCGGGCACGGTCCTCTCCAGCGAGCAAGTGCCCGTGCTCATCAGCGCGCTGGAACGCCGCCGCGCGCTGCGCCTTCCCGCCAGCAGCACCTCCAGCGACCTTCGCACCCTGGCCAAAGCCCTCAACCTCCCCCGCACCGGCCCCTTGCTGGCGACCCCCCTCGACCCCGGCGAAGGCCAGCCCATCGCCGGCGGCTTGGTGTTGCTCTCGGCCTACGCGCAACACTCCTGGAGCGAACAAGAGCAACAACGCCTCACCACCTTTGCCCAACACATCGGCCGCTGGCTCACAGCCGCCTCCCCCCACGAGCCAGCCGCCACCACCCCGCCGCCTTCCTCCGACGAGGCTTCCTTGCTCGACCTCCAAGCCCAACTCGACGCGCTCCAGGCCGAAAACGAACGCCTGCGCGCCCAAAACGCCGAAGCCCAAGAAACCCTGCAACGCCTCCAATCCCTGGCTGAAGCCTACGACCAACTCCAAACCAACTTCGAAGCCCTCCAAGAAGCCCACGACCGCTTGCTGGCCCAACAACCCCCAACGCCCGCCCAACAACCCCCACACCTCCAGGCAGCCCTCGAAGCCTTAGAAGACGAAAACCGCCGCCTGCGCGAAACCTTAGCGCGCCTGACCGAAGAAAACCAACGCCTCCAAGAGGCCCTCAACCAACGCGAAACCCCAGAACAAAACGAAAACCTGGCCCAACACCTTCAACTCTTGCTTTCTGCCGCACAAGACCTGCGGCAGCCCCTCTTCGCCATCGTAGGCTATACCGATTTGCTCCTGAGCGAGAGCGTCGGCATCTTGGGTGCCCTGCAGCGCCAATTTGTGGAACGCATCCGCTCCAGCAGCCACCGCCTGGAACACGCAGTGGACGACCTGGTGCGGCTCATCGCGATGGAATCGCAAGAGGTCATCCTCAAACCCGAAAAAGTCAATTTGGGAGAAGCCATTGACCAAGCCTTGGCCCACAACAGCGCCCTGCTCAAAGAAAAACGCCTCATTTTGCGCCCTGACATCCCTGAGACCTTGCCTCAAGTGCGGTTAGATAAGGAAATTTTGCATCAAATCCTCCATCACCTGATTCGGAACGCGGCCCTGGCATCGCCAGAAGAGGGCGAGATCCGCCTGCGCGTGGACATCAAACAAGAAGGGGGTCACCAATTCCTCCTCATCGAAGTGCATGACAGCGGCCCTGGCATCGCGGTTGAAGACTTCCCCAGGGTGTTTTCGCGGCGCTACCGGGCGGAATATCGCACCATTGACGGCCTGGGCGACAACGGCCTGGGGCTCCCGCTGGTAAAGGCCCTGACCGACGCCAACGGCGGGCGCATCTGGATTGAGAGCGCCCCCGGGCAAGGCACGTCGTTCATCGTGCTGCTGCCTCTCTTAGACGACGAGGAAACGAAAGCCCTCTCCCTTGACGCCAAACAAAAGCAACCTACCGTCTCATGAAACGCGCAACTTGGCTTGGCTATTTGGCTTTCACCGCGCTTTGGGCTGTCGGCGTGCTGGGCAGCCTCTGGATTGTGCGCGCAGAAAACACCCTTGCCCAAAAACCAAGCCTCACGGTGGTTTACGAACCCCTCGCCTATAACACCCCTCTACCCTTTTCGACGCCCATCCCCTCGGCCTCGCCCAACACCACAGGCCCCACCGCCACCCCAACGTCGTTTTGCACCTACCCCGCAGGCTGGCAGCCCATCACCGTCCAACCCACCGACAGCCTGGAAACCCTGGCCGCGGCCTACCACACCACCGTAGAGCAACTTCAAGAAGGCAACTGCTTGCCCACCACCCAACTCTTGGCCTACACCACCCTCTACGTGCCCCCGCTGCCTCCCACACAACCCACCCCCACCCTCACTTTCACCCCCGCCTGTGGGCCGCCACCGGGCTGGGTGGTACACATCGTGCAACCTAAAGAAAACCTCTTCCGCATCAGCCTGGCCTATCGGGTCAGCATCAGCGCGCTGCGGGCGGCCAACTGCCTCACCGGCAACCTCATCTACGTCGGGCAACGGCTTTGGGTGCCCAACGTCCCTACCAGCACCCCTGTAGCCACCGCGACCCCCGCGCCGACCAACACCCCTGCACCTTCCGCCACAGCCACCGCCACCGCCACCGCCACAACTACCGCCACAGCCACAACTACCCTCACCCCGACCTTCACCCCTTCCCCCACCGCCACACCCACTGCCACGCCGACGCCTACCCCCACCCTCACACCAACGCCCACGCCCACCGAGACCCCTACCCCCACGGCTTCACCTACCCCAACCCCAACCCCTTAAAAGGCTTGGTCATGGACTTCTCGGCGTTCTCCCTCGCGTTTTCCCCCTCTCATGTCAAAAAATACGCCCGCAAGGCCCTCCCGGCCCTGGTGGTTCTGGCCCTCCTCTTGGGCGGCTTGAGCCTCATGGGCGGATGCAGCCACCACAACGCCGGCGTGGCACTGGCCACCCCTGTGCCCTTCCCCACTGCCACGTGGACCCCCCTGAGCCCCGACTTCCCCACCCCGACCTACATCCCCACCGCGACCTACACCCCCACCCCGACTCAAACCCCCAGCCCCACGCCGCCTCCAACGGCCACGCCCAAACCAGGCACCCTCTCCGGCCCAGTGCCGCCCATCCAACAAGCCAAGGGGCGCATCAACATCATGCTCTTGGGCTCTGACCAACGCCGCGGCCATTACGACTTCCGCACCGACGCCATCATGCTGCTTTCCTACAACCCCCAAACCGGTGCAACCAGCCTGATTTCCTTCCCGCGCGATACATATGTGTATCTGCCCGGGATGTATTACCAACGCATCAACACCGCGATGGAATTCGGCGGGTTCCCCTTGCTGGCATCCACCATGGAATACAACTTCGGCGTCCGGCCTGATTACTACATCCTCATCAACTTCATCGGCTTTCAACAGCTCATTGACAACCTGGGCGGGGTGGATGTGTACGTGCCCCGCAAACTGTGCGACAACCGCACCCACTATGGCTACTATTGCATCGGCCCAGGCACAGTGCACATGGATGGCAGTCTGGCCCTTTGGTACGCGCGCTCGCGCAAAACCACCAGCGACTTCGACCGGGCCCGCCGCCAGCAAGACCTCCTGTTAGCCATCATCCACCGCCTGATTTCCTTCGACGCGTTTGCCCGCGCGCCAGAGCTCTACAACGCGTACCAGCAAATGGTCGAAACCAACATCGGGCCAAAAGATTTCGCCGCGCTGGTCACAAAAACCACCAACTTCAGCACCAACGGCATCAAAACCTACGTGCTTACGCCCCCCACACTCATCCCTTGGCGCACACCCCAGGGGGCTTACGTGCTCCTCCAAAACTACGGCAGCGTGCGGAACATTTTAGAAGAGGCCCTCTCGCGGTAAAATGGAGCCACGTTGCGCGGCTCCACAACCCAAGGGCGACCTGCCCGGTTGCCGTTCCTCCGCCTTGGCGGCGTTGTGGCCGCGGGCGCCATTTTCGCGTGGTGACCAAGCCTATGCCTTCCCGTCTCAAATCTTTAGAACTGCAAGGATACAAAACCTTTGCCAACCGCACCCGATTCGAATTTGGGCCCCACATCACCGCCATTGTTGGGCCCAATGGCTCGGGGAAATCCAACATTGCCGACGCGCTCCGCTGGGTGCTGGGCGAGCAATCCTACACACTGCTGCGGGCTCAAAAAACAGAAGACATGATTTTTGCGGGCTCGCGCCAGCGTCCGCGAGCGGGGCTGGCCACAGCCACCGTGGTTTTTGACAACACCACCCATTGGCTGCCCATTGACTACACCGAAGTGGCCCTCACCCGCCGCGCCAGCCGCGACGGGCAAAACGAATACCTACTCAACGGCCAGCGGGTGCGCTTGCGCGACATCCGAGAGCTCTTAGGCCATGCAGGCCTCACCGAACACACCTACACCTTCATCGGCCAAGGGCTTGTGGATGCAGCCCTGGCGCTGCGCCCTGACGAACGGCGCCAAATGCTGGAAGGCGCAGCTGGCATTGGCATCTACCGACAACGCCGCGAAGAAGCCCTCCGCCGCCTGGAAACCACCCGCCGCAACCTGGAGCGGGTGCAAGACATCTTGGCCGAGCTGGAGCCCCGCCTCCGGCGGCTGGAACGCCAAGCCCGCCGAGCGCGCGAAGCAGCCCAACTCCAAGCCGATTTAGACCTTCTGCTGCGCGAATGGTACGGCTACCATTGGTATCAAGCCCAACAACGGCTGGCCGCCGCCCGGGCCGAAGCCGCGCGCCTCGAAACCCGCCTCCAGGAAGCCACCGCCCAACGCCGTCGCCTGACCGAACGCCTGACCGCCCTCCGGCAAGAAATCACCACCCAACGCGAACAACTGGCCACCTGGCACCGCGCCCTGGCCGAAAAACATCGTCAAATCGAAGCCCTCACCCGACAAATTGCCGTGCTCACCGAGCGGCAACGCGCGCTGCAAAGCCGCCGAGACGAATGGCGCTCTGAAAAAGAACGGCTGGAAGCCCAAATTCGCGACTTAGAAGCCCGCGTCGCGACAACCGAAAACGAACTCGCCCAACAAAAACAAGCCCTCGCCGAAGCCCAACGGCAGCGCGAAGCCGCCCGCCTGGCCCTGGAAGACCTCCTCTCCCGACGGCAAGCCGCCCGTCGCAGCCTGGAAGAAGCCCAAAAAGCCCTCGAAGCCCTGACCCGCCGCCAGGCCGTTTTAGAAGCCCGCCACGCCGAAGCCCAACGCCGCCGCCAACAACGCCAACAAGCCCTCCAAGAAGCCCAACAAGCCTTACCCCCCCTGCAAGAGGCCTTCCGCCGCGCACAAAACCAAGCCCACCAAGCCCAACAAGCCCGCCGAGCCGCGGAAAAACAACGCGACCAAGCCCAACAAGCCCTGGAAGAGGCCCGCCGGCGCGTCCAGGAAGCCGAAAAAGAAGCTGCCCAAGCCCGCCGAGCGTTGGAGCAGCTCCAAGCCCAAATCGCCGCCCTCCAAGCCCAACAACGCGTGCTCGAAGAAGCCGAACACAACCTCACCGGCTACGCCGAAGGGACGCGCTGGCTGCTCCAAAAAGCCCGCCAAGCCCAACATCGCCTCAAGGGCGCACTGGGGCAACACCTGGAAGTCCCTGCGGACCTGGAAACCGCCATCGCTGCAGCCTTAGACCGCCACACCGAAGCCATTTTGCTGGAAGGCGACCGCCACACCGCCCCCTTGGATCTCAGCGCCCAAGCGCCCGGGCGCACCACCCTGCTTCCCCTGCACGACCTCCGCCCCGCGCCCCCGCTCACGCCCCCCAACGACCCCGACGTCGTCGGCGTGGCCTCGGCCCTGGTGCAATTCCCCCCCGACCTGGCAACCGCGGTCACCCTGCTGCTGGGGCAAGTGCTCATCGTGCGCACCCGCGCGGCCGCGCTGCGCTTGCTTCCCCAACTGCCACCCCAAGCCTGGGTCGTCACCCTGCAAGGCGAAGCCTTCTCGCCCCAAGGGCCCATCACCGCGGGCAAACCCGCGGGCAAAGCCACCTTGCGCCGCAGCCGAGAGCGGCGCGAACTCGCCGCCCAACTGGCCGCGCTGGAACGCCAACAGCGCGCCCAGCGCGAAAAAGTGCGCCAAGCCGAAAAAGCCCTCGCACAAGCCCAACAAGCCCTCCAACAAGCCGAGCAAGACCTCCAACGCGCTTACCAAGCCGCGCAACAAGCCCAAGAAGCCGAACGCCGCGCCCAACAGGCCGTTGCCCAGGCCCAACACGCCCTGGAAACCCACGAAAAGGAGCTCGCCCGCCTCACCGCCGAGCTCCAAGCCCTGGAAGACGAACTCGCCGAACTGCAACGCGCCCAAGCCGACCTCCAAAGCGAATTCCAAACCGCGCAACAAACCTTGCGCGAGCGCCAACAAGCCTTGCAGGCCCTCGACACAACCGAAGCCCACGCCCAAGAGGCCCATTGGCAAACCCAAGTTGCCCTGGCCGAACAAGCCCTGCGCGCCACGCAACGCACGCTTGAAGAACGGCAAAAAGCCCTCCAAGAAGCCCGCCAACGCCTCCAAGAGCGCCTCACCCGCCTGCAACAAGCCGAACAAGAAGCCCAAACCCTGGCCGCCCAACACGACGAGCTCCAAGCCCAAATGCAACGCCTCTCCCAAGAAGCGGCCGCGCTCCAGGCGCAAATTGCCCCTGCCCAACAAGCCCTTCAAACCGCAGAAGCCCAACAACGCACGCTGGAAGAAGAAGCCGAGCGCGCAGCCCAAACCGTGCACATTGCCGAACGGCATTACACCCAAGCCCAACTGGCCCTCACCCGCGCCCAAGAAGCCCTCAACAACCTGCGCCGCCGCATCGAAGAAGACCTGGGCCCCGTAGCCCTGGAATACGAACCCGAAATCACCGGCCCACAACCCTTGCCCCTGGAAGGCATGATCGCCCACCTTCCCCAGGTGCGCCACCTTCCCGAAGGCCTGGAAAGCCGCATCAAACAACGACGCGCCCAACTGCGTCGGCTGGGCGCAGTCAACCCCGAAGCCCAAGAGGAATATGAGGAAGAACGCCAACGATACGACTTCCTCACCCAGCAAATCGCGGACCTCCAAGCCGCTGAGGCCGACATCCGCCAAGTGATTGCCGAGCTCGACGCACTCATGCACGAGGCCTTCCACAAAACTTACGCCATCGTCAACCGCGAATTTGGAGCCATCTTTACCCGCCTCTTTGGCGGCGGCACAGCCCGCCTCATCCTCACCGACCCTGACGACGTCACCCACACGGGGGTAGAAATCGAAGCCCGCTTGCCGGGCAAACGCACGCAACGGCTGGCCATGCTCTCTGGCGGCGAACGCAGCCTGACCGCGGTGGCCCTCATCTTTGCCCTGCTCAAAGCCTCCCCTACCCCTTTTTGCGTGCTCGACGAAGTGGATGCCATGCTCGACGAAGCCAACGTTGGCCGCTTCCGAGATTTGCTGCAAGAGCTCAGCGAACACACCCAATTCATCATCATCACCCATAACCGCAACACCGTTCAAGCCGCTGAGGTGATTTACGGCGTCACCCTGGCGCCCGACGCCACTTCCCAGGTCATCAGCCTCAAACTCGACGAAGTGGGCAAAATCGTCAAATAACAGACCTGGTTGGGGAAAAGAAAGCGTCCTGCATTCCAAATCGGCGCTGGGAGCAAACACCCCTTTCCAACGGCTGCAAAGCCCGCCTCGAAACCCTGGGCATGCGGTATAATTTTTCTTATGGCTGACAACATCTTTGGAAAATGGAAACAAGGGCTTGCCCGAACCCGGAAGACCGCTTTTGGGCGCATTGCAACCCTCTTGGGCGCCACCGAAATCACCGAAGAAACCTGGGACGAGCTGGAAGCCCTGCTCATCCAGGCCGACTTAGGCGTCGAAACCGCGCTGGAAGTGCTCGAGGCCCTCAAAGCCGTAGTCGAAAAAGAGGCTCTGGTGCGGAGCGACGAATTGGAAGAGGCGCTTCGGGCGGAACTCCGCCGCCGCCTGCAAACGCCACCGCCCATCACCTGGGAAGCCCAACCCAGCGTCGTGCTTCTGGTGGGGGTCAACGGCTCAGGAAAAACCACCACCGCGGCCAAACTGGCCTGGCGCTACACCCGGGAAGGTAAAAAAGTCATGCTCGCCGCGGCCGACACCTTTCGCGCAGCCGCCATTGACCAGCTCAAAACCTGGGGCGAACGGCTCGAAGTGCCCGTCATTGCAGGGCAGCCCGGCGGTGACCCCGGCGCAGTGACTTACGACGCCGTCCAAGCTGCCCGCGCGCGGCAAATGGACATCCTCTTTGTGGACACGGCCGGCCGCTTGCACACCCGCTTCAACCTGATGGAAGAGCTGAAAAAAGTGCGCCGCGTCGCGGGCAAAGCCATGCCCGGCGCACCCCACCACGTTTGGCTGGTCATGGATGCCACCACCGGCCAAAACGCGCTTCAGCAAGCCCAAGCCTTCAAAGAGGCCGTTGGCGTGACCGGCGTCATCCTGGCCAAATTAGACTCGTCAGCTCGCGGCGGCATGGCCTTCGCCATCCAGCGCACGTTGGGGCTCCCCATCCTGTTCGCTGGCCTGGGTGAAAAACCCGAAGACCTTGAACCTTTTGACCCCGACGCGTTTGTCAACGGAATTTTGGCCTCCCCTTCGGAAACCTGACCTTGCGTGAAGGTGCTCTCTAAAATGGAACAGAAGCAAAAAATCAAACCCCTCATCCCCAAACCGCTCCGCCCTTACGTGCGGCGCCTCATCCAGCCATCGCCAGAAATCACCGACCGCGAAACCCGCACCATGGCCCGCACGCTGGCCATCTTCACCTTCTTCTCGCTGATCGTCTATTTCATTCCCTTCAGCATTCACCTGATTTTCCACACAGTGCACCCCTTGGCGCTTCGGGTGTATTTTTGGCTCAGCACCGTCGTGGTCTTCATCACCTACCTCTTGAGCCGCTCTCGCCATCCCAAAATAGGAGCTTGGCTGCTCCTCATCACGTTGAGCATAGGCGCGCCCCTCAGCGCCATCGTGTTCCCTACTTCGGAACAATTGCACATCCTCTATCGCTTCATGTGGTCCAGTGCGGGGCTAATTTTGGGGGCGCTCTTCCTTTCACTGGGAGAATTTGGGCTCTTAGTTCTCATCAACCTCGGAGCGCTGACCGCGAGCTGGCTTCTTAGCGAACGGCCTGTCTGGTTCCACACTTTGCTCAACAGCATGCTGGCCGAAATCGTCCTCCTGCTGGCCATTGCAGGCTCACGGCGGCGGCAAATGCGCGAACTCCTGGAAAGCGAAAACCGCTTCCGCGAGCTTTTCGAGAGCACCTTGGACGCACTGGCCATCCACGACGGCGAGCGCATTTTAGCGGTCAACCCAGCCTTCGAGACCATGTTCCGCGTCCGCGCTGAAGACGCCATTGGGCGCCCGCCCATTGACTTTGTTGCTCCCCAAGCGCGTGACGAGGCCTACGAAGCTTTTCTCAAAAGCACCCAATCTCCGACCAACGTGGTCCAAAGCTTGGGCATGCGCAACGACGGCACCATCTTCCACGCCGAAGCCCACATGGCCTCTGTGACCTACGAAGGCCGCCGCGTATACGCCATCAGCGTCCGCGACATTTCCCAGCGCGTGGCAGCCCACGAAGCCCTCAAAGCCGAGCGCAACTTCCTCAAACAAGTGATGGACGCCGTTAGCGAGCCCTTTTTCGTGCTCGATGCCAACACTCACGAAATCCTCCTGGCCAACAAAGCCGCGACACCACCCAACGAAAACGGCCAAGAAGACCAACCTCTCCACTGCTACCAACTCTCGCACCACCGCGAAACCCCCTGCACCCACGACGCCAACATCAAATGCCTGCTGGAAGAGGTCAAACAAACCGGCCAATCCAGCCGAGTGGAACACGTCCACTTCCGGCACGATGGCAGCACTTACATCGCAGCGGTGCATGGCTATCCTCTGTATGACAACGAAGGCAAGCTTTCCAAAGTGGTGATTTACACCGTAGATATCACCCGCCGCAAACAAGCCGAAGAACGCCTGCGCAAACTGGAACGCGCCGTAGAACACAGCGCACACACCATCGTCATCACCGACAACCAAGGCGTTATTGAATACGTCAACCCAGCCTTCACCCGAGTGACCGGCTACACTCCCGAAGAGGCCCTCGGCCGCACCCCCAGCATCCTCAAATCAGGGAAACACCCCAAATCGTTCTACCAAAACTTGTGGAACACCATCCTCAAAGGCGAGGTCTTTCGCGGAGAGCTCATCAACCGCCGCAAAAGCGGTGAACTCTACTGGGAACGCATCAGCATCGCGCCGGTCAAAGACGAGAACGGCAAAGTCTCCCACTTCGTCGCGGTCAAAGAAGACATCACCGAACGCAAGCGCCTCGAAGAGGCCCTCCAAAAAGCCCGTGACGAAGCCCTCCAAGCCAGCAAACTCAAAACCCAACTCTTAGGCAATGTCAGCCACGACATGCGCACGCCCTTGGGCGGCATCGTGGGCTACACCGAAATGCTACTGGAAGAAGCCTTTGGCCCCATCAACGACAAACAACGCCAAGCCCTCATGCGCATCTTCCAGAGCACCCAACAACTCATTGATTTCACCAACGGCCTCCTCAACCAAGCCGAGCTGGAAAGCGGCCGCATCCGCCTGCACATTAACGAATTCGACCCCCGCGAATTGCTCAAAGTCATCCCGGCCAGCGCGGCCATCGCCGAAGCCAAAGGGGTTCGTGTCCACACCGAGATTGACCCCGCCCTGCCCCAAAAAGTCTCTGGCGATCCTTATTGGATTAAGCAAATTCTGGCCAATTTGCTCAGCAACGCGGTAAAATTTACCGAAGAGGGAGATATCTGGATTCGCCTGCGAGCCATTGACCATGAGCATTGGGCCATCGAAGTCGAAGACACAGGGCCAGGCATCCCAGCCGAAGCCCAACAACACATCTTTGAGCCCTTCCGCCAAGCAGATGGCAGCCCCACGCGGCGCTACAAAGGCTCTGGCTTAGGCCTTTCTATTGTCAGTCAACTTGTTGCCCTGATGGACGGCGAAATTCAATTGGAAAGCGAAGTAGGCAAAGGCAGCAAGTTTACGGTCATCCTCCCGCGACAAATCAGCCCCAAAGAGAAGCAAGAGGAGCAAAACGTATGAGCACCCCTAAACCCCTTGCCTTAGTCGTCGAAGACGATCCTGTTCAGGCCGAAATCTTCATTCAAGCCATCGCCCAAGCCGGCTACGAAGTCACCCACATTGACACCGGCGATGCGGCCATCACTTACCTCAACGAACATCGCCCTTTGCTGGTGCTGCTCGACCTTCACCTGCCAGAAGTCGCGGGCACCGAAATTTTGCAACACATTCGGCAACAGCCTCATCTGGCACAAACGCGAGTGATGTTGGCCACGGCCGACCCGCGCATGGCCGAACCCGTGCGGGCAGATAGCGACCTGGTGCTCATCAAGCCCATCAGTTTCAGCCAACTTCGCTCACTGGCCCAACGCCTGCTTCCTTCCTCGTAACCTCACCCCTCTGGAGCCGTACTCATGGACGATCTGGTGCAACGATTGGCTGCGCTGGAAACCCGCCTCCGCGACTTACGGGGGCGTCTTTGACTTACCGACAAAACAACAACGCTTAGAAACCCTCGAGCGCCAAGCCAACGCGCCCGACCTCTGGAACGACCCCCAACGGGCTCAAAAAGTCATGCGCGAATTGGCAGCGTTGCGTGACGAAATCGAGGGGTTAGAAAGCCTGCAAACACGCCTCGCAGATGCGTTGGAACTCGCCCAATTAGGCGACGACGAACTGGCCGAAGAACTTCAAGCCGAAGCCGACGCGCTGGAAAAGGCCATCGTCCAACGCGAACTTGCCGCCATGCTCGCGGGGCCCTATGACCGCAACAACGCGATCTTGGCCATCCATGCCGGCGCGGGCGGCACCGACGCCCACGATTGGGCCGCAATGCTCCAACGCATGTATTTGCGCTGGGCCGAAAAACGCGGCTTCCAGACCGAAATTTTAGACTACACCCCAGGCGAAGAAGCCGGCACCAAAAGCGTGACCATCGCAGTCAACGGCCCCTACGCCTATGGCTATCTCCGCGCGGAAAAAGGCGTCCATCGGCTGGTGCGCCTCTCGCCTTTCGACGCTGCCCACCGCCGCCACACTTCCTTTGCCCTGGTGGAAGTGCTCCCCCAGGTCGAAGACGACGTGGAAGTCGAAATCAACCCCAAAGACCTGCGCATTGACACCTTCCGGGCAGCCGGAGCAGGGGGGCAAAACGTTCAGAAAAACGCCACCGCGGTGCGCATTACCCACTTGCCCACCGGCATCGTAGTGTCGTGTCAAAACGAGCGCTCCCTGACCCAAAACAAAGAAAACGCGCTCAAGGTGCTCAAAGCCCGTTTGCTGGAAATCAAACAACAGGAGCAAGCCGAAAAAATCGCCGAATTGCGCGGAGCCTACCAAAAAGCCGAATGGGGAAGCCAAATTCGCTCCTACGTGCTGCACCCCTACCAAATGGTCAAAGACCATCGCACAGGGTATGAAGTCGGCAACGCGCAAGCTGTGCTCGATGGCGACTTAGACGGTTTCATCGAAGCCTACCTCAAACAACAAAAGCAAGGCTGACGTCCCCGCCGAGAGCCTTCGGCGCCCTCGCGCCCCCGGCCGCGCCGCGGGGAAGCCTCTTTGCAAGCCAGCCCTGCAAAATTTTCATGCTATAATACGACCCATGGCAACCCCTTCCACGCATTCCCAGAACCTCAAAGGCACCTTTCGCCCCTTGATTCCACCCCGCACCGGCGAACGCTACGCCTGGGGCTTGGCCGGGGTGATGGGCCTTAGCATCGCCGCGGTCGCTTGGCGCGTGGGCACAGTGCCGTGGTTCCTGTGGTTGCTCTTTGGCTTCTTCCTCATCTCAGGCATCCTCAGCACTTTTAGCCATTGGGTTGACAGCCAAACCCTCCTCACGTTGGACGAAAACGGCCTCACGTTTCGGAATGGGCTGCGCCATGTCCAACTCGCGTGGTCCCAAATCCACGAAGTGCGCATCCTGACCGACCGGTGGGGCAAACGCATTCAAGTCAACGGTGCGAACGGACAACACTTCTCCTTTCGCACCGTCACCGAAGTAGAAATTCACGAAGGGCACCCCCAAAAACTCTTTGGCTTTCCCCAAGGCGAACAACTCGCCCAAGCCATCATCCAATCGGCGGGGCTGGCCGCCCAAAGTCAGACCGAAAACGAAGTCTATTACGCCCGCCCTTGACCGCACCTCCTGCGGGCGATTTCCCACGCACCCCGCAGGGTGCGTTTTTTGTTGCCAAACAAAATGTATGCTCGCTTTCATCACATCAGACCAGGAGGCCTTCCCATGACCGACCGCAGCCAAATGACCATTGACGAACAAGTGGATTTTCTCATGCAAGGCACGGCCTATGGCGACGAAACCTTAGCCCAAGCCATGCGCCAAGAGCTCAAAGAGCGCCTTATCGAAGCCCAAAAAGAGGGCCGCCCCCTGCGCGTCTATTGCGGCTTCGACCCTCGCACTTCTGACCTCCACCTCGGCCACACCGTGCCCATGCGCAAACTGCGCCAGTTCCAGGAGCTCGGCCACGAGGTCATTTTCCTCATCGGCAACTTCACCTCGCTCATCGGCGACCCTTCCGACAAAGACAAACTGCGCCCGCAACTC
>CAYLRJ010000033.1:0-64205 GCA_964386185.1 uncultured Anaerolineaceae bacterium | reverse complement strand
CGCCGACCGGCACGTGCCCTACTGCGAAAAGGTCGCCAAGGAACTGCGCATGGCCGGCCTGCGGGTCGAAGTGGATGACAGCAGCGCCCGCATGAACGCCAAAATTCGCGCCGCGCAGAAGCAGAAAATCCCCTACATGCTCATCGTAGGCGACAAAGAAGTGGAAGCCGAGCAAGTCGCCGTGCGGCTGCGCTCGGGCGAAAACTTAGGGCCTATGCCCGTGGCGGCCTTCCTGGAAAAAGCCCAGCTTGACATTGAGGAAGGCGTGTAAACCCTCTCGCGGGGGCGCAAGGGCTGCGCGCCCCCGCCTCACCCAAACTGCGGGACCAAAAACCATGTGGCATACATTCACCTTGGAAATCGCCACACGCGGTAAGGGGCTTTATGACATCACGGCCGAAGTGCAAGCCCAAATCGCCGCCAGCGGGGTGCAAGAGGGCATGTGCTTCCTTTTCGTGCCCCACACCAGCGCCTCCTTGGTGCTCAACGAAAATTGGGACCCCACCGCGCGGGCCGACTTGGAAGAGGCCTTCGAACATCTGGTGCCTGAAGGGCAAGCCTGGTTCCGCCACACCTTGGAAGGCGCAGACGACATGCCCGCGCACATCCGCGCGGCCCTCACCCTGCCCAGCGTGTGCATTCCCATTGAGCATGGACACTTGACCCTGGGCACCTGGCAAGGTGTCTATCTTTTCGAACACCGTAGCCGACCGCATCGGCGCAAAGTGCTGGTGCGCATCTTGGCATGAGGCTTCATCCGCGCGCGGCCTGGGCCAAACACCAGGCCGCGCAACCCAATCAAGCCCGCTTCCCTCTTATGCACACGGTCAGACGTCGCGTTTTCCACGCTTTGTTTTTGCGTCGCCCGCTCCGCGCCCTGCGATGGCATGCGCTCGCCCTGCTGGGCTGGGCGACTTTTGCCGCGGGCGCCATTTATTTTGCCCACTTCCAAGAAGTGGTCATGGATGAGGGGGCCTACCTCTACAAAGGTTGGCTGTTCATCCGCGGCGTTTACCGCCCCTTTCAGCCCTACGGCCCTTGGACCAACAAAATGCCTTTGGCCTTTTTCTTTTATGGGGCGGCGCAATGGCTTTCTCATCCGGGGCTGGATACAGGGCGCTATTTTTCGCTGGGGTGCGGCCTGCTCGCGCTGGCGGGGGTGTGGGTGCTCCTGCGCCGCTTTACAGACGCCAAAACCGCCGCGCTGGTCATGTGGATGGCCGCGGCCACCACGGCCCTCCAGCGGATGTATAGCCTGGCCGTGACCGAAGGGCTGGGGGCGGCGTTGCTCATTTGGGCTTTGGTTTTTGTGCTCGCCGTCCATCCCCGCAATTGGCAGCTGTTTTTAGGCGGGCTGCTGGCCGGCACGCTGAGCGTCACCCGCATCAATCTGATTTTCGTTTGGGTTTTTGTTGGCATCTTCACGTGGAAAGCCTATGGCCTGCGGCGTGCCAAATGGGCGTGGTTGGGGGCTGCCATTGTGCCTTTGGTGGTCTATGCCACCTACTGGCCAGACATCCTGCGGCTGTGGCTGCCGTGGCTGCCCAAGGTCATTCGGAAGCAGCCGTGGTTTCCGTTCCACATGCCGGCAAGCGGCTTAGGGCGTCAACAAGCCGTGGCCAGCGTTCCCACGGCAGGAACACGCCTCAGCGCCTTGGCTGGCGTTTTGAGCACTTACCCGCTGCTGTGGCTCAGCCTGGTTGGCGCCACCCTTTTGGCGTGGGCCTGGCGAAAGGGGCGTCAGCCTCACCAACGCATCCTCAAAGCCGTGGTGCTCCTCACGTGGGCGCTGGTGGTCGTGCATGCCTGGGCAACCATTGGCCGCGGCAGCCTCTTGCTTTTCAACTTCTCGGCTTATTTGAGCTTTTTCGCCCCCCTCTTCTTGCTGCTCGGGGGAATCACCCTGTATTACCGCAAAGCCCTGCCCTCGCACCTGGGAGCCAAATGCTGCCTAATCGCCAGCACGATAGCGATTTTACTTTCCGGGGGTGTCATTCACAAATCTGTCTTGCTCGACAGCGGTGCAGCGTTGGCCAAACGCCTTGGCTCATTGACGGCCGCGCACCTGCCTTGGCACGCCCCCCCGCCTGCACCGTTTCAAGACCCTCAACTGTTCCAAGGGGCTGTGGTGTTGGGCATCCTCGCCATCGGGATAGCCCTCGGGGGGAGCATCTGGCTCTGGCGTGCCAGGCAGAGCGGCCGCCTTGGCCAGTGGCTGCGCGAGCCACACCAGATGTTTGTAGCCGCGCTTTTGTTATTGGGCGTGCTCTCGCCTACCCCACTCTTCAGCAACGGCTTCCGCGTCTATGACTGCCCCAAGGAAGACACGCTGGCCATACACCAAACCATTGGGCAACAATTAGCTGCCGTCATCCCGCCCCATGCCCTCGTGTATTGGCAAGGCGGCGAGGCGGTCACCCCCTTGCTTTACCTGCCGTATGACGTGCGCACCTTCCCCCCGCAATACAACGACCACTTCAACTATCGCCAAGGCGGCGATCCTGCGACGGTGTACCAGTGGGGCTACTGGAACAACGCCTTAGCGCAACAATGGCTGGAAGAAGCCGACGTGGTGCTGCTCTCTAAACAAGTGGCCAGCAACCCTGCCATGCAAAGCCGTCTGCGAGACGCGGGCTTTGTCGAATTCCGAGTGACCATCCCCCTGCGGCCCTGTCAAACCAAAGACACACGCATTGCCGTTTACAAACGGCCGCAGCGCCCCTAACGCGCCCTCAAGCCAGCCACAGCGCCAAGGCGGCTGCGAGGAAGCCCAACCCCGTGCCGGAAATCACGTCCAGGGGGTGATGGACGCCCAAGGCAATACGCCCCAACGAAACGGCCACCGCAACCACAACCAAAGGCACCGTCCAGACTGGCGGCAACCAAGCCATCAGCGTCAGCGCCAGCAGCCAAATGCGTAACGCGTCGCCGCTGGGGAAGGAAGAATCCACGGGCTCAAGGGGCTGCCCCATCGTCGCCTCGGGCAACACCTGATAAGGCCGCGGCCGGCGCACCAAGCGCTTGATGGTGGTTTCACCCAACACCACCACACCATAGGCAATCACCACTGCCAGCCCTTTGCGCCATCCCAAACCCAAAGCAATGAGCACAGCACCGCCCAAAAGCCCCCACAACCGCCCCAAATGCCACAGCCACCGAAAGAGCGGCAACGCCCGCCGCAAAGATTTGTGCAAGGCCAAAAAGAGCTTTGCATCCCAACGGGCAATGCGAGGCACGCGATGCAGCCAGCCCAACGCAAACAAAACAACCCCTCCGCCGGCCAAGGTCTGCGGGGTGAGGACAGTCATCGCGGCACCTCGTCCATCAAATGCGGCCAAACCGGGTAAAACATCAGCCATTGCAAAGGCCGCTCACGGATGTAGCGCTCCACCACAGTGAGCACCCGCTGGGCGTTTTCCCGGATGTCGGCTTTCCGATTGCCCGTGCGCTGCATGGGAATGCGCTCAGACAGCGTCACGTGATACCGGCCATCCTCTTCCATGCGCGCCGACACCACCCGCACCGGCACTTTGGCATCCATTGCCAAACGCACATGCCCTGTGGGCAAAGGCGCGGGCTGGCCAAAGAAAGTGAGCATTTCTTTCTTGCCGGGCACAGGCCGGTCCACGCCTGTGACCACGACCCCACCGTTTTTGAGGCGGTCCACAGCCTGCAGCAACGCCCGTGGAGAAATCGGGGTAATATCCACCCCTGGGGCGGCGCGCATGCGGTTTTGCCACAAGTAGCCGCTGGTCGGCGTCGCGATGGCCAAAATTTGGGCGCGCACGCCGGCAATGCCAACCGCCTTGATGGCCAAATCGAAGTTGCTCAGATGCGGGCCGACCACCACATAGCCCGCCCGGCCTTCTCGGCTCTCACGTACGGCCTCTAACACGCGGTCGTCTAAATGCACCAAACGACGGATGGCGTCGGTATCGTGAAGGTTGCGGTAAAGGTCGTAATTACAGTGCCCACCATGACGGAGCACGGCGTGCACGGCCTGGTCTAATTGCTTGGCGTCCCACGTCATGCCGTGCACGACCCACTGATTGAGACGGACGGCCTGCACCAAGCGGGAACGCTTGAAAAGCGCGAGGGTATCTGCCAACAGACGAGCCACACGATAGCCCGCGCGCGGGGGCAGCGCTCGGGCCAGGCCCAGGGCAATGGCAACGCCATAACGGCTGGTTGTCAGATCTTGAATATCCATGCGCATCCTTTATGAGGGCGCGAAAAGAGGAGACCGAGCGCCAACGCCGTGAGGCTCGGTCGGGCCATATGCCCCCACGGTTATGCTTTTTTGGCCGGGGGGGGATTTTTCAACAAGGCGTAGCCTTCCACCAAAACAGGGATGCCGCGCGCCAAGCACCAAATCACAGCCAGCCACGTCAAGGTCAACGCCACGGTATGCAAGGGCGCATGCACTTTGGGCAAAGGCGCGCCTGGGGTGCGGAAGGCCAAATCCAGGGTCAGCGTCACAAACGCGGCGGCTTTCAAAAAGCCATACGTGCTCCGCATGAATTTCGAAGCCACCAAAAAGCGGCTCAAAGGCGATTTGACCTGTTCAAAGGGGGGCAAGCCGCTGCTCATTCCCACCGCACGCACCGCGTCGACCGTGGTGCCCCGCGCGATGACAATCAACGGCACGACAATGGGAATCAACCCCAGATGAGCAAACACCACCCAAAGCATGATTTCCAGGGTGCGGTCGGTTGCAATGTCCAGGGCGCTTCCCAAGAGGCTGGTTTCGCCGCGGGCGCGCGCCACAATGCCATCCACGCTATCCATCGCGATGATGAGCAAAATGAACGGCGCGCTCCAAAAACGCAGGCTGAAACCACCATAGTAGAGAAACGCGATATACAAAAAAAGTAGAGGGAAACGGGCTAATGTAATCCAATTGGCCATAGCGTCTTCCGTCAAAGAGGATAGGACAAAGTTAGTTTAGCATTTTATAAAGGGAAAGGCAAGGTCTGTGAAGTGAGGGGGCCTGTTGCAGAGCCGGCCTGCGCTCTGATGGCGCCAAGCGGCCGGGCGGCGTCCATCCCCACTGCCTCGCTGGCGGGGCGCGGTGCACCTCGGCCTTCGGCGTTCTCAAGCCCCCTTCCCCACCAGCAAAGCCCGCGCCGCCTGCACCACGCTTTACACTTCACGCGTTCCATGCTACAATAGCAACGCTTTTGTGGGGGCAGTGGGCTATCCGGCTTGAGCCGGATTTGGTTTCTTCCGCGCTGAAAAGCAGGCGAAGCAAGAGCACCACCCGGCTCAAAACGGCCGGGGTGGCTTGTGGTGTTCGTCCGCCGGCCACAACCTCTTCCCTATGCCCAACTTCCGACGAACCTTGAAGGGCGCAGCCCTTTTGCACGAACCTTCCCGGCTCACGCCGGACGACTTCAAAACCGAGAGGTAAGATTTATGAGCAAACCTTTACGCATCATTCCCTTAGGCGGTGCCGGTGAAATCGGCAAAAACATGACCGCCTACGAATATGGTGACAATATCCTCATCGTTGATGCGGGCATCATGTTCCCCACCAACGATATGTTAGGAATTGACTACATCATCCCCGATTTCCAATATTTGCTGGATAAACGGCACAAAATCCGCGGCATTGTGTTCACCCACGGGCACGAAGACCACATCGGCGCCGTCCGCCACTTGCTGGAACAAATCCACGCGCCGATTTACGCCACCCCGCTCACCATGGGGCTCATTGAGGTCAAATTGGCCCGTGGGGGGCTGAAAGACCAAGTGGAGCGCCACACTGTGCACGCGGGCGATACGGTCAAAATCGGGCCGTTCAAGGTGGAATTTTTCCACGTCAGCCATTCCATCCCCGACGCGGTGGGGGTCGGCATTACCACGCCCGCGGGGCTGGTGGTGCAAACCGGCGACTACAAATTTGATCACACGCCCGTGGACGGCTGGCCGACCGACTTCGGCAAGCTGGCCGAATTTGGCCGCCGCGGGGTGCTGGCCCTGCTCGCGGATTCCACCAACGCCGACAAACCCGGCTGGACTCCTTCCGAAAAAGTCATCACCCCCGCGCTGGAAGCCGTCTTCCGCGAAGCCCCCGGGCGCATTTTGGTGGCCACGTTTGCTTCGTTGATTTCCCGCATGCAGCAGGTGGCCGACGTCGCCCTGGAACACGGCCGCAAGATGGCCTTTGTGGGCACCAGCATGGTCGAAAACGCGAAGATGGCCCGCCAATTGGGGTATCTTGACATCCCCGAAGCCATGATTGTGCCCTTAGACCAAGCCCTCAAACTGCCGCCTGAGCAAGTGGTGCTGATGTGCACGGGCTCTCAAGGCGAGCCGTCGTCCATTATGGGGCGGCTTTCCATGGGCACCAACCGAGCTTTTGACATCCAAGAGGGCGACACCATTGTGCTCTCTTCGCACCCCATCCCGGGGAACGAGGAAAACGTCTACCGCACCATCAACCGCCTCTTCCGCCGCGGCGCACGGGTGATTTACGACCCCATCGCGCCGGTTCATGTTTCGGGGCACGCCAGCCAAGAAGAGATGAAACTCATGTTGCACCTGGTGCGCCCCAAATATCTGGTGCCCGTGCATGGCGAGTTGCGCCATCTCCATCAACACGCGGCCATGGCGCGCGAATTGGGTCTGCCGGCCGACCACATCGCGGTGGTCGAAAACGGCCAAGTGGTGGAATTCCACAACGGCGAAATGCGCCTGGGCGAACGCGTGCCCGGCGGTTGGGTGTTTGTTGATGGCAGCGGCGTGGGCGAAGTGGATATGCGGGTTTTGCGCGAACGCGAAGCCCTGGCCCGCGACGGCTTGGTGCTGGTCAACCTGGCGCTGGATACTTCCACAGGGCACCTGTTGGACGACCCCGAAATCATCACCCGCGGGTTCATCCACAGCGACGAAGCCCAAGATCTGGAAGAGGCCATTCGGCGCCGAGTTGCGCGCACGGTGCGCGCCTCAGAGGGTGACGTCAGGCGCGATATCGAGCAAATGCTCAAATCGTATCTCTTCAACGAAACCCGCCGCCGCCCGCAAATCTTTGTGGCGGTAACCGAGGTCGAGGGCCAACCCGAAAAAGCCAAACACCCGCAAGCCGTGTAGTGCGGCTTGCCTGCTTCCCCCCACGCCCGCCTCTCGCCCTTCAGGTGAGAGGCGGGTGGGTTTTGGCCCCCTCGCGGCGGGCGAGCCATCTTGGCGCGGCCCCGCAAGCAAAGGCAAGCCAAGCGCCGACGCCATGCCCAAAAACAAAGCCCAAAAGAGGGGTGGGGTGGGGTAAAATGAGCCCATGCAGTCCAAAAACAGCCGCTTCGCTTCCCTCACTTGGTGGCGGGCCTCACGCATTCGTAGATTTTTGCTCGCGGGGGGCGTGCTCGGCGGCGTATGGCTCATTTTAGCGTTGGCTACCTATTGGGGCGTGGTGCGCCCCCGAGAGCATCGCTTCGACTTTTACCCCCGCTGGGTCGGCGCGCGCAGCGTGCTGCAAGGCCAATCCCCCTACACCGAAGCCACCACCCGCCGCATCCAAGAGGGCATGTTCCACACCACCCTGCCCCCCACCGAAGACCAACACCGCTTTCTCTACGCACCTTTTTTGGCCCTCTTGCTCTGGCCCTTTTGGAAGATGCCCTTTACCATCGCCATCAGCCTGTGGGGAGGCCTGCAACTCACAATGCTCCTCATCATGCCGCTTTTATGGGCTCAACTGCTTCGGTGGCGGCCTTCCCCCATCCAAATAGCCCTGTTGGAAATCTTCTCCATCGCGATATTCCGCTACCCTCTCAATGGCTACCTCTTAGGGCAATTCGCGACGTGGGTGTTCTTCTGGACGCTGTTTGCATTGTGGAGCCTACACAAAGGGCATCCTATTTGGGCCGCAGGGGCCCTTTTGGCGACCCTGGTCAAACCCGAAATGGCTCTGCCGGTCACTTTGCTCATCTTGGCCGTGGCCTGGCGTGAAGGGCATCTCAAAGTGGTCGGGCTCTGGCTGGCAGGTGCGCTGCTCCTGTGGGGCTGGTCGCACTGGCAAATTGGTTTTTGGGAACCCGCCTACGTCGCTGGTCTGCGGGCTTACCGCCACTATGCCCGACCGGTTTGGCCCCCGGCTCTCTTGGGTTGGCCGTGGAGTCTGATGGTGGCCTTGGGCATTTTAGGTTGGGCCGGTCATTGGGGGGGCACCTTGTGGCGCACACGCGCCAAGCACTGGACCCTGTGGCTCTTTGCCGGGGCGTGGACTGTTTTTCTGCTGGTGTGGCCACAAACCGGCGACTACACCGCGGTGGTGGGGCTGCCGGTCATTTGGCTTTGGCTGTGGGCGCATCGCGACACGGTCTGGGGGTGGGTGTTAGGGCTGGCCGTGTGCGGGCTTCCCTGGGTATTTTGGCGCGTGTTGCGGCCGCTGCGCTGGGAATACCTCCTGTTGCCCTTGGTGCTCTGGGGGGTGCTGTGGGTCGCCTGGCGCCACGCCCAAACCACGCCGTCCGGCGCCGAAAGGGCAGAAGCGCCATAAACCCGGCCAGTTCCGAGGCCCTGCGACGCAGCCAGCACAACATCTCACGGCCCCTCATCAGCCGCGGGTGAGGGAGCAATTGCAATCCCTTCCGGCAGATAAGGCGGCAAATCCGTCCGGTCTACGCCATAATGGGCCACCAACTGCCGAACCAACATTGAATAGAGGCCTTCGTGGTGCATGGTGGGCTGGGGGTCGTCTAACCATAGGCCTGGACGGAAACCATATTGCGCAAAATCGGCAACGAAAGCTGCATCACGGCTCAAAATATGGATGGGCGTGGCGTAGCCGTCGCGCCGGGCGGAGACAGTGGGGGGTTGGTGGTCGCCAATGAGGATGACGATCGCATCGTCGTCGGGCAAGTGCAGCAGGAAGTCGCCCAACATATCCATGCTATACACAATCGCGTTGAGATAATTTTGCCTGATGGCCGTGAACGACAATTGGGCCATTTCCTCTTTGCTCAAACTACCGCCCGAAATCTGCAACTGGTTCAAAGCCCGCCAATCGTCCACCACCGGCGGCAAGGGCGCCCAAGGGTAATGCGAACTTTGCGTCAGGAAAAACAGGAACAGGGGCTTTTGCTCTTGAGGCACGACCTCGTCTCGGATGAACCCCAAAGTGTATTGATCGGGCGGTGAAGGGCCCCAGCCATACATGGGGCCTGTGTAGTGCAAATCTTTGAACGTAATCCAGCGGTCGGCCCCATAAAAGCGGCGGTTCATCTCGGTGATGTTTTCGGGCAGTTTGCGCGTAATCGGCACGACCCAGGTGTAATCGTAGCCCTGGCTGTGTAGATAACGGCCTAAATTTGGATAGGGCAGATACTGATATTTCTCTCGCAGGGCCAAAAACTGTTGTTGCTCGGTAATCCGCAGCCCAAACATGGCGCTGGTATAGGCCATCCACGACCCGCCCCCCCACATGGGCGAGATGCTCAATGTGGTTGCAGTGTGCCATCCCGCGGCTTCCAGTTTTGCTTGCCAGCCGGTCATGAGCGTGCGGTATGTCTCCTGATAAAAAGGCCGCGTATAGAGGATGCTGCCGTAGGATTCCACAAAAATCAAATAGACGTTGGGGTGGCTCTGCAACCGATAGCGGGTGTAGTCATAGGTTTCGTAAGGGTTGAAGGAAGCCAAGCCAGCCACGTCGTGGCGGGACTGCCGCGCGGCGCGGATGTTAGCCACGATTTCCGCGGTGAGGCTGTTGACTTCCATGTAAGGATCCGCCAAGCCCACGCCGTACACCATCCCATACCCCCCCACCGCCAAGGCGAGGGCCAACAGGGCCCCGCGCGTAGCCCGTCCCAAGGCTTCGACAGGGATAGCATGGAAAAGCACCCGCAACAAGAGCACAATGCTGGCCAGTGTGGCCAAAAAAGCCAGCCCGCCCAGGGCATAAGTCACCCACGAAAAATTCAAGGAATCGAGCAAAAACTGCACACCGCCGACGATAAAAGGATAATCGTTGTAAAAATTAGGGGTGTAGTGATAAAGGTTGAGCATCACGGCGGCGTAAATCTGATAGAGCAAGGCCAGGCCAAAGCCCAGTGAAATCACCCCAGCCAACCAGCGGCGGCCGCGAGGGCGCATCCGCGGCGCCAGCCACGCCCACAAAGCCAGCCCAAGCACCCACTCGGCGTGGAAACGCAACAGGTCGGCCTGGTCACGCGAGACCAACCACGCGCGCCAGTCATAATGCGTGGGGGGCCAGGGCAGCAGGCTGCGATCCGCGGGTTGGGTGAGGTAAAAAGGCAAAAAGAGCAGCGCGTTGAGCAAAGCCGCCACGCCCCAAAACCAAACATTGGGGTGGCGAGCAGGGGAAAGGTAACGCCATAAAGTTTTCAAACGAGTCATCATCGCAACGCAGGGGAAGAAGAGGGGGAAGAAGACGGAGCGACCCACTGGCGGAGCCAGGCTTCGGCTGCGCCCAGGCTTTCATCCCACGTGGGGTGGCGGCGAAAACGGGCTTGCGCGGCCAACCCCATCCGCGCCAAGAGGCCGCGGTCCAGATGCAAACGAGCCAGGGCAGCAGCCCAAGGGGCTGGGTCGTGGGGCGGCAACAAGTCGCCGTTTTCGCCAGGGGTGATGATTTCATGGGCTGCCCCTCGGTTGCCCGCCAGCGCCGGAAGGCCAAAAGCCATCCCTTCGAGATAGACAATGCCAAAGCCTTCATATTCCGAGGGAACAGCCAAAACATGAGCCTGCCGAAGCAGAGACGCCAAGCCGTCGTCGTCTTGATAGCCGTGAAAGCGCACCCGCTGGGCCAACCCCAGACGGTCGGCCAAGGCGTGCATCTGGCGGGCGTAGGCGGGCTCCACATCCTCTCGGCCCACCACGTCCAACACCGCGGTTTCCGGCGACACACGCGCCAAGGCCTTCAACAGGGTTGGTAAGCCTTTGCGGCGGATCAAATTTCCGACAAAGAGCACCCGCAAAGGCCCTGGCTGTTGGGCGCGGGCCAGGACGGTTTCCTCGGCAACGGGCAACACCCCGCGCGGTGCAAAGCGGTCAGCGGCCGGATAGGCCACCCATTTTCGCCGCGGCGGGCGGCCAAGCAGCCAGGCAACGCGTGCGCACGTGGTGCGGCTGTTGCAGAGAAAGCCATCCACGCTGCGCAAATAACGCCGCTCCACGGCCCGATAAACCGGCAACAACCACGCGGGGTGACGCTCGTCGCTCCGCAGGTGATGCACAATAGACACCACCGGCGCTGCTACAACCTTGCGCAACTGCGCGTTGAGCCAGAAGAGCGAGGGGTGGTTGAGCTCGTCTTGCAGCCAGAGATCCACCGCCGCGGTGGCGAGCCGCTGTCGCACAGAGGGCAACACATTGTGCCACAGCCGCCGCGGATAGCTTTCCCACGGCAAAGATACAACCTGCACTGTATGCCCGCGCGCCCTCAACACCCGCACCAGATGGCGATCGTACAGATAGCCGCCAGAAACCGTATCTAAACTGCCGTAAATGACCAGGCCAATCCGCATCAACGCTCCATTTGATAAGCAGCCCACGCGATGTCGTTTTCCCAAATTTTGACGGTGAGGCGCGTGACGTTAGGTTGGGTCAAACCTTCGGCAAAGGCCTGGCAGAAGATGCGGGCAAAGTGTTCAATGCTGGGGTTGAGCCCTTCAAATTCGGGCAAGGCATTGAGGGTGGCGTTACGATAGCGCTGCACCAATGCGTCCAGGCGGCGCTCGATGTCCACAATATCTACCAAATAGCCGTGTTGGTCCAAACTGGGGCCTGAGAGTTGGACTTCTACCTTGTAGTGATGAGCGTGGGGTTGGTTTTCGGGGCCCCAATCGCCACCAATCAGATAATGTTGGGCAATGAAATCACGCTGTACGGCAACGGTGTACATAAGGCATCTCCTCGGGTGGGTTTAGGCGTCTTGCCATGTCAACAGCACCTGCAACGTAGACTCAGGGTGTTGGTCAATGTGGGCATAAGCAGCGGGGGCATCCGTAGCCGGAAAACGATGGGTCACAAAGCGCGTCGCGGGGTGCAATGCAGCCACAGATTGCCAGGCCAACGCCATGCGTCGTGCCTTGTTCCAGCGGCCGGTGTGTTGGGGGGCCAAAGTGCTCACCTGGCTGCTCAACAGGCGCATGCGGCTCCGGTGGAAGTGGCCGCCCAAATCCAAAGGCGCCCGCTTTTGGCCATACCACGAACCAATCACAACCCGGCCATCGAAACCCGTAATAGCGATGGCCATGTTTAAGGCTGCGGGCGCGCCGCTGAGCTCATACACCAAATCGGCGCCGCCCGTTCCTTGGGGGGCGCCCAAAAGGTCGGTCAGCGCGGTGGCTACATCGGCCGCGTCCGGGTCCAGAGCCCGATGCGCGCCCAACGAGAGGCCGGTTTCCCGCCGCAGGGGGAAGCGGTCTAACACCACGAGGCGCTCCAGGGGGAAGCGCGCCAACAACGCGGTGGTCAACAGCCCGACGATACCCTGGCCAAAAACGACCACCCGCTCGCCAATCCCTGGGCGGCCATCCATCACGAAGTTGACCGCGGTCTCAGTGTTGGGCAGGAAGGCCGCGTCTTCGGGGGAAACCTCCGCGGGCAACGGCAAAACGTCGTCGGGCGAGGCCAGGTAATGGCTCTGGTGGGGCTGGAAAGCAAACACCCAACGCCCCAACCAAGACCGCGACACGCCGTCGCCCACGGCCTCGACCTGCCCCACGGTAGCATAGCCATATTTGAGCGGGTAGGCCAAGGTGCCGCCCAGGGCCGCGATAGACGCGTCGGTGGGCATGCCCTGGGGCATTTGCCCCCGATAAATCAGCATCTCCGTGCCTGGGCTGATGGCCGAGTAGGCCACCCGCACCCGCAACTGCCCTGGGGCAGGGCCATCCAACCGCTCGGTGCGCACTTCGACCCGATAAGGTGCGGTAAAGTAGAGGGCTGTTCGGGTTATTGTGGCCATTGTATCCTTCCCCAAACGACCAAATCTCGGCCCATGACCGCGGTATGCCAGGCTTCCAAAGCCGGGAAGCGTGCGGCCTCGGAAGGCGGCGCGGGGTCCGGGAGGGGTGGGGCAGCCAACGATGGCACGCCGCCGATGAGATGCGGCGTGATGGTGAGCACCAGCCAATCGGCCAGCCGATGCCGCAAAAACGAAGCCAGCACCCGCGCGCCTCCTTCCACCATCAGGCTACACAAACCGTGCTCAGCCAGGGCAACGAGCAAGGCTTCCAAATCCAAACCGTCGGCGCGGCGCGGCAGCGTGAGCACCTGTGCGCCGCGCGCGGTGAGGGCTTCCACCCGCTGGGGGGGCGCGTCGGGGCCGGTGGCTAAAATCACCCCTTGAGGATGCGCCCACAAGCGGGCCTGCGCGGGCATGCGCAAGCGGCTATCCAGCACCACCGGCCGAGGGTGAGGCCCCCCTACCAGGCGAGCCGTCAGGCGAGGGTCGTCGGCCAAAACCGTGTTGATGCCCACCAAAATGGCATCGTGGGCAGCCCTCAACCGATGGGTGAGATGCTTGGTTTCCGGGCCACTGAGCACCAACCGCTCACCACGGCGCACGGCAATGCTGCCGTCTAAACTTTGGGCAAAGGTCACCGTGACCAGCGGCCGCCGACACGGTGGCCGAGGACGCGCCGCCCGAATGAGCGCTACCGGGTCTCTCGCCATCATCATTGCTCTTGAGAGCCGCGCTTGAGGTGAACATCGGCCAAATCAATCAAATGGTGCATTCGCTCCACCTTGGTTTTGAGATAGGCCGCGTTGTCTTCGTGAATGGGCGCCAGAGCCGGCACCCGAGCCACCACGGGCATGCCGGCTTCCTCTAAGGCGTTGATTTTGGAAGGGTTGTTGGTAATCAAACGGACAGACGCCACCCCAAGGTCGCGCAAAATGGCCACGCCGAGGTCGTAATCGCGCTCATCGGCCTGGTGGCCTAAGGCCAAGTTGGCTTCTACCGTGTCGTAGCCTTGATCTTGCAGGTTGTAAGCCTTGAGTTTCTCCAACAGGCCGATGCCTCGGCCTTCCTGCCGAAGATAGACCACCACCCCTCGTCCTTCGCGGGCAATCAGGCTCATGGCGTAGTGCAATTGGTCGCCGCAGTCACAGCGGCGGGAACCAAGCACATCACCGGTAAAACATTCCGAATGAATGCGCACCAACACGTCAGGCCCGCTGACGTCGCCCATCACCAAGGCAAGGTGCTCTTTATCGTCTCGGTTGTTGTCGTAAAGGCAGAGTTGAAACTCGCCCTCTTCCGTAGGTATGCGGGCGCATACCATGCGTTTGACAATGAGGTCTGGATTGTTCGTCATGGTTCTCACTCCCGGGTAAGATTCTCCCACAAAAAGATGAGCGCTTACGCGGCAGAGAAGTGCTTGGCGATCCCTACGCCCAACAAGCCCACGACGATGTCGCGAGCTCGGATGAGGAGGCTCACCGTGATGCCTAAAGCCGGGTCGTATCCCAAAGTTCGCATGGCCAGCACTTGCCCGGCTTCCAACGCGCCCAAACCGCTCGGCGTCGGCGAGAGAAAAGCCCATCGCGCCGCGGTGAGGATGGCGATGATTTCCCAAAACGACAGGCGCAAACCCACTGCCCAGAGCATCAGGGCGTATTCCGCAATCAGCAACGCCCAAGTGAACAACGAAATGCCCAAGGCTTGCACCATCACTTTTGGATGTTGACGAAACAAACGGCCGGCTTGCGTTTCGGCATCGGCTACACGGCGCAAGAGATGTGCGATCCGGCTCGTCTTTTTGTGCGGTTTCAGCCATTGTGCCAACGCACGCGCGGGAGAAAAACCCCGCGCCAACAAAGCAAAATAAACCAAGGGCAGCAGGACCAGCGTCACCACAATGCCTAACAAAGGTTTTTGTGCGCCCTTGGGGAGCAAATCCATACTCATCAACACGCCCGTGCCCATCAGCAGGAAGGCAGTGTTGACGGTCATCTCAAACAGCTTATCCACTGCAACCATGGTGAGGGCGCTTTCCCAAGGGACGCCGCTGTGATGGTGAAGGAGGGAAATGTGCAGCGGCTCGCCGCCAAATTGCGGGCCAGGCGTGAAGTAGTTGACGCTAAACGCGGCGATGCGGTAGGCCACCTGGCGGCGATAAGGGATGCGATAGCCCAACGCCCTCAGCAAGAGCCATCCTCGCCCAGCAAACATCCACAAAATCAGCAAATTCAACGCGATGAGCGCGGCCAAAGCAGCCGGGCTGAGGTGGGTGACCGTGCGCCACAGGTCATCCAGGGGCACATTGTGCAAAGACCACCCCAGCAAAGCCGCCACCACCCCCCAGAGGAGCACCCGCCTCACGCGCGGGCGAGCGAGGTGGGTGGCGAGGGCGTCTTTCCAGCGTTGGGCGCTGGCGCAACAAGCGGCCGATGCGCCCCCCACCCGATGGAGGAAGAGGTAATCGTCAGGCGCCCAGAGGCAAAATCGCCCCCCGCCCCAAAGCAAAGCCACGGCAGCGCCTGCAGCCAGCACCACAAACGGCCCTTGGGTCACAACAGCAGCCAAAGGCGCGGCCAGCCACGCCAACAACGCTGCCCCGGTGAAACGCGGCAGCACCCCCACAGCCAACAGCAACCCCAAAGCGCCCAAGACCCCCAAGGCTGCGGAAGGGGCAGCGCCGGCTCCTAAGGGCCTCAACCAGCCAAGGGCGATGGCCAGCCCGCCCGTAGCCACCCGCACCCCTGGCAACACGCGCGGCTGCCAAAACGTCAGCCGCATCCAGGGGGCTTCCGCAGCCCAGCGCACCCCTGCCTGCGCTAAGAAATCGCGCCCAAAGCCAAGGATGAACGGCACAAACAACAAGGTGCCCACCACTACGGTGGCCGGGGGGCGAAAGATGGGGTAAAGCAAAGCCGCGAGCAGCCCCATCATCACGCCGGCAAAGGCGCGGCGGCTGGCACTGGGCGGCAGGGGACGCAACGCAACCCCACGCTTTTTGAGCCACGCCTCCCCCGCCAAAGAAAGATAGCGCGCAAGACCGGTCAGGGCAAACCACCAAGGCATTTGCCCAAAGCGCACCACCAGCAACGAAGCAATGAGCACGCCCAAACTGTCAAGGTGCAAATCTAAATATTTGCCGAGCAACGAACCGCGCCGAGTCAGCCGCGCCAACAAACCATCGGCAAAATCGGCCAAGATGGCAAGGGTAAACAAAAGGCCAGGCATCCAACGCAGCCATCCCTCTGGAGGCCACCCAATGCACAGGAAGCCCGCCAACCACGCCAACACCAACCCACGGCTCACACTGAGCGCGTTCGCCAAGCCCAAGGTGCGATAACAAGGCTCGTCCGGCGTCGGCCGATTGGCCGAGCGATGGCGGTAAGTCTCCCAAAGGATATAGAGCCCCCCCAAGGCCTGCACCCCCAACCCACATTGCCAATGAGGCAAGCCCCAAACCGCTGCCCGCTCACCCCACCATGCCAAGATTCCCAAAAACAAGCCGCCCAACCAGATTAATGAAGGTGTCAATGCAAAAATTTTCATGGGACGACATTATCAATTTAGAGTAATTCTTTATACAGCGCCTATTGTACCCCAACGTTGGGCAAAACACGATGTTTTTTAAAAAATTGCCACGATTCTCACCAAGCCTTAAGAAAGCACCCCTGCCCCAAGCCCAAACGATAGCGCGCCATGTATCAGTGAGCGCTTCCCACACCTGCCGCAGCCCAAGTCGGGGCATGGCAAGAGGGGGCAAACAAAAAACCCACGGCTTTACCGTGGGTAAAAACATTCGCGTGTGCCCCCACCGCGACTCGAACGCGGGTCTTCGGCTCCGGAGGCCGACGCTCTATCCACTGAGCTATGGGGGCGAGCGGCGGCTATTATACCACAACCAACAGCGTGTCAACCTTCTGCAGGGGGTATTTCACCCTCTGGCGGCGCGTCTGCCCGCGGCTCTGCGGAGGCCGCGGGGGCTTGAGTCGTTTGGCGCAAAGCCTCAATGCCGTTGTGCACCTCACCCATCATCCGCTCCAGCTGCATTTCCAGCCGTTCCAACGATTGCAACGCATACGCGTCGGCTTCGCGACGGATGGCTTCAGCGTCGGCACGGGCCTGGGCGATGATTTCCGCCGCCATGGCTTCGGCTTCCTGCACGATAGCATCGCGCCGGAGCATTTCTTCTTTCTGCTGCTGGGCCAGTTGAATGGTGCGGCGAGCCTCTTCTTTGGCCTGCGCCAAAATGCGCTCTCGCTGGTTGAGCAGCTGCCGCGCTTTGCGCACCTCTTCGGGAATGGTCACCCGCATCTGGTCAATGATATCCAGCATGCGGTCTTCGTCCACGATGACGTTGTGCGTAAAAGGCACCGCGCGGCTTTCGTTGAAGAGTTCTTCCAGCCGGTCCACTAATTCTAAAATATCCATGCTTTTACTCCCGCTTGCCGTTGCCGAGGCAACGTGCTGACTTGCTCTTCTTTAGATTACACGCGCTTGAAAATTTCGTCAAGCGCGTGGTGCTGAAGTCAAAACACCTGGGCGTTTCGGAACCTGCACCGACGTGCGGGGGGGCTAATCGCGCAGAGATTTCATATGGCTCCACTGCTGGCTTTCGCTCATTTGGGCAAAGCGGGCTTCCAAAGCTTCGGCCACATGGGGCGGCACCATGGTGCTGACATCGCCACCCAGGGAAGCGATTTCGCGCACCGTGGTCGAAGAGAGGAACGTGTGCTCTTCGTTGGTGATGAGCATGACCATTTCAATGTCGGGGGCCAAACGGCGGTTGGCCAGCGCCATCCGAAATTCGTTCTCAAAGTCCGAAAACACCCGCAGCCCTCGCACAATCACTTGTGCGCCAATTTGATGGCAAAACTCTACGGTGAGGCCGCTGTAGCCCATCACACTGATGCGCTCGTGCCCCCGGAAGGCCTCTTCGACCAGGGCAATGCGCTCCGCGGGGGAAAAGATGAGGTGTTTCAGGGGGCGATCATACACCGCCACAACGACCTCATCGAACAATTGCGCAGCCCGCAAGGCAATGTCAATGTGGCCATAGTGAATGGGGTCGAAACTGCCGGGGAAGATGGCTTTGACCATTAACTCATCTCTCCTTGGCCTTCAGCCCAAAACGCTTCGAGGCGCTGGGCCAGCAGGCGATGTTCGGGGTGTTCCAGGGTGGCATCCTGGGCGATGACCTGCTGAGAAAGGTTGCGGGCTTGCTCAATCAGATGGACGTCTAACAAATTGGCCATGCGCAGCCGGGTAAAGCCAAAGCCCGATTGGCGGGTGCCAAAAAATTCGCCAGGGCCGCGCTGTTGTAAATCTTTTTCGGCCAAGACGAAGCCGTCGTTGGTCTCGACCAAAGCCCGCAGGCGCTCGTTTTCTTCGGCTGCGTTTTCGGTTTCGGGGATGAGAATGCAATAAGCCTGGTGACCGCCACGGCCAACCCGCCCGCGAAACTGGTGGAGCTGTGCCAGCCCAAAACGATTGGCGCCTTCAATCAACATCACCGTCGCGTTGGGAACATCCACGCCCACTTCCACAACCGGGGTCGAGACCAAAATCTGGAACGCGCCATCGCGGAAGCGAGCCATGATCGCGTCCTTTTCGTCGGGCTTCATTTTCCCATGCAGCAAGCCGATTTGCAAATCGGGGAAGACCTCTTCCTGAAGCCGCTGATACGCGGGCACGGCCGCGGGGGTGTTTTCCAGCGCCTCGCTGGGCTCGATGAGGGGGTAGATGATGAAGGCTTGATGCCCTGCTTCGATTTCGCGCCGAATCAGCCGATAAGCCCGTTCGCGCTCGCGCGGCATGAGCAAATACGTGCCCACGGGCTGCCGCCCGGGCGGCATCTCGTCCATCACGGTCAAATCCAAATCGCCGTAGATGGTGAGCGCCAATGAGCGAGGAATCGGCGTGGCTGTCATCACCAAGATGTGGGTGTGTTCGCCTTTGGCGCGCAGGCGGGCGCGCTGTCGCACGCCAAAGCGATGTTGCTCGTCAATGACAGCCAGTTGCAAATCCGCAAACTGGACGGGCTCTTCCAAAAGGGCATGGGTGCCCACCAAAACCTTGACTTCGCCCGCGGCCAGGCCGGCCAAAATCTCCCGCCGCTCGGCCGCGGGGGTGTTGCCCACCAAAAGGCGAATTTGCCCCTCGCCGAGCAAACCGCTTTCTTCGGCCAGCAGACGCCGCAGGGTGCGATAATGCTGCTCGGCCAAGATGGCCGTGGGGGCCATCAAGGCTGCCTGCGAGCCTGCTTTCACCACCATCCCCATGGCCAAGGCGGCGACCACGGTCTTCCCCGAGCCCACATCGCCCTGGAGCAAGCGGTTCATGGGGTGGCCTGAGGCCAAATCCTGGCGGATGTCTTCCAGCGCGCGGCGTTGGGCACGCGTAAGCGTAAAGGGCAGGCGGCTCATTTGGGCTTCGAGCCAGGCGTCATCCACTGTAAAGGTGCGGGCTGTGCGTTGGCGCCAGGCCTCACGCTGACGCAAAACGCCCAATTGCAACAAGAAGACCTCGTCAAAAGCCAAACGCCGTTGGGCGGCGTGCAAATCATCCCACGAGGTAGGGAAGTGGATTTGTTGCAGCGCGGTGGGCAAATCGGGCAAGCCGGCCGCGGTGCGGATTGCCGGGGGCAGGGGGTCGGGCATCCGCGGAGCCCATTGGCTCACCACCTGGTGCATCAAGCGCCGCATCCAGCGCTGGGTAATCTTGGCCGTCAGCGGATAGACCGGCACGATGCGTTTGGTGCTCAGTTGCTCCTCGTCCAGAGGCTCCCATTCTGGGTTATTGAGCACCAACCGCCCCAGATACTGGTCCACCTTGCCGGCCAACGCCACGGCCATCCCTTTGCGCAGCCGGTCGGCAATCCAGGTCTGGTTGAACCATGTCACCCGCAGGGTCGCGCTGCCGTCGCCCACAAAGGCTTCCACCATTTGCCGTTTTCCCCCGTGCAATTGCCGTACCACAATTTTTTCCACCGTGCCGACCACGGTCACCTGCTCGCCGTAACGCAATTGGCGGATGGGCTTGCAGAGGCTGTAATCGTCGTAGCGCCGCGGGAAGTGGTAGAGCAAATCTTCCAGGGTGGTGATACCCAAGCGGGCGAGGGTTTTAGCCCGGCGAGGGCCCACGTCGGGCACCACGGTGACCGGTTTTTGGAAGGCCTCCAGGGGCAGGGGCGCCACCGGAGGGGAAGCGGAAGCCGCCGGCGCGTGGGGGGTGCGAGCGGTTGTTGCGGTCGCCTGGGGCGTTGCGCGCTGCGAGGGGGAAGGAGGGCTCGTTGGCTTGGCTTTGGCCTGAGCGGCTGCCGGCGCCGCGGTGCTCCGCGCGGGCGCCTTGGCCCCCGCGCCCCCTTCCGAGGGCAGCGCCATTTCAGCCGGCAACGCCAGGCTGCGCTGGATGCGCTGCCACAAGCCGCGCAACACTTCGGCCCGCGAGGCCGGCGAAAGGCGTTCGTAATCGCGTAAACGGCTGCTGACCGCGCGGATGATTTCCTCGGGGATGCCGTCGGCCCGGGCTTCGGCCTCCCAATTTTCCAACATCCGAGCCAAGCCCCCCATCACCGCGCCGTTGTCGTAGCCGCGTTGGGCTTCCAAACTGAAAAATTTATGCAGTTTTTCCACGCTGGGTTGAGTTTTCATAGGAAGATATTTTACCATGAGCACGGCCTCTGCAGATGCGCCGCGCGGCCGTGGGCGCGGTGCAGCGCGCCCACAGCGGTATGAGGCCCTGCCCTCGCCCTGGGAACCTGCGCAGCCGCTAAAAGAAACCCCCGCAGGCCGTAAGACCTGCGGGGGTGAGCGTCGCTCAAGGGTGGTTTAGTATTCCGGCATCGGCGGGGTCGCCGGTTTTTCTTCCGGAATTTCGGTGATCAGGGCTTCGGTGGTCAGGATCATGGCCGCGATGGAAGCAGCGTTCTCCAGCGCACCCTTGGTCACCTTGGCGGGGTCAATCACACCGGCTTTGATCATGTCTTCGTATTCGCCCGTCAGGACGTTGAAGCCGATGTGGTCGTTCTTCTTTTCCTGTTGCAGGCGGCGGACCGTGTCAACGATCACCGCGCCATCCAAGCCAGCGTTTTCGGCAATCAGGCGCATGGGCATCAGCAAGGCTTTGCGCACGATGTTGACGCCCATTTGTGCGTCTTCGTTGTCCATCTTCACGTCGTCCAAGACGCTGCTGGCGTTCAACAGGGCCACGCCGCCACCGGGCACGATGCCCTCTTCCACTGCGGCGCGGGTTGCGGAAACCGCGTCTTCCACGCGATGTTTCTTTTCTTTCAGTTCGGTTTCGGTGGCTGCGCCCACGCGGATGACCGCCACACCACCGGCCAGTTTGGCCAAGCGTTCCTGCAGTTTTTCGCGGTCGTAGTCGCTGGTAGCGCGTTCGATTTCAACCCGAATTTGCTCAATGCGGGCTTCGATGGCCTTGGGGTCACCTTTGCCGCCCACGATGGTGGTTTCTTCTTTGGTGGAGACCACCTTTTCCGCACGGCCCAAATCGTCAATGGTGGCGCTTTCCAACTTGCGGCCGGTTTCTTCGGAAATCACCGTGCCGCCGGTCAAGATCGCGATGTCTTGCAGCATGGCTTTGCGGCGGTCACCAAAGCCCGGCGCTTTGACGGCCAACACATTCAACATGCCGCGCAGTTTGTTGAGCACCAAGGTGGCCAGGGCTTCGCCGTCCACGTCTTCCGCGATGATGACCAGGTCGCGCTTCCCAATCTGCACCAGTTTCTCGAGGATGGGCACAATATCCTGTGCGGCCGAGATCTTCTTGTCGTGCAAGAGGATGTAGGGCTCTTCGACCACGGCTTCCATGTGTTCGGGGTCGGTGATGAAGTAGGGCGAGATGTAGCCGCGGTCAAACTGCATACCTTCGACGTATTCGGTTTCGAATTCCATGCCCTTGGATTCTTCGACGGTAATCACGCCATCGTTGCCGACTTTGTCGAAAACTTCCGCGATGAGTTCGCCGATTTCCTTGTCTTGGGCCGAAATGGAAGCCACATGGGCCATTTCTTCTTTGGTCTTGATTTCGATGGCCTGGTCGGCGATTTTGTCGGAAACCGCCTTGGCAGCGCTTTCGATGCCGCGCTTGAGGAGCATGGCGTTGGCGCCAGCAGCCAGGGCTTTCATGCCTTCGGTCACGATGGCATGGGCCAAGACCGTGGAGGTCGTGGTGCCGTCACCCGCGATGTCATTGGTTTTGGTCGCGGCTTCCTTCAGCAACTGGGCACCCATGTTTTCAAAGGGATCTTCCAGTTCGATTTCCTTCGCCACGGAAACGCCGTCGTGGGTGATGGAAGGGGAACCGAATTTGCGATCTAAAGCCACATTGCGCCCTTTGGGGCCCAAAGTGGTCGCGACAGCGCGAGCCAAAACGTCCACACCACGCTGGAGTTTTTGTCGGGCTTCATCGCCGAAAATAATTTGCTTAGCCGTCATGGTCTCACTCCTTGCTGTGGGATTTGAGGCGCGGCCAAAAATGCACCAAGCCACGCCGTGTTTGCGAAACAAAGGGTTTAGCACTCTTTGCTCGAGAGTGCTAATTGCGCTTTTATCTTACCCGTCTTGAAGGGGGAAGTCAACCCTGCTTACGGCGTTTCTAACAAAACTCTGATATTTTCATGCCCCCTGGGCGGTCTCACGAGGCACGGCTACAAAGCCCACGCCGTTAGGGCCCACGTGGGTGCCAATTACGGTGGTCACAAACACCACCAACGGTTGCAGGCGCAGGGCGCTGGTATCGGCCGCGGCGAGCAAAGCGCGCGCGTCGTCTTCGGCGCCGGTGTGCAAAACGGCCAGATAGTCCAAGGGGCCCAAAGCCCGCAGGTGTTCGGCCAAGTGGGCCAACCCTTTTCTGCGAGTGCGCACTGCGGGCAGGCTCAACACCTCGCCGTGGCGCACTTCCAAAAAAGGTTTGATGCGCAACAATGAGCCCAAACGGGCTTTGGCCCACGAAACCCGCCCACTGCGCCGCAGGAACTCCAGGGTGTCGAGCATGGCGATCAAACGCACGCGGGTGCGGATGGCTTCCACTGCGGCCAAGGCTTCTGCGACGTCGCCGCCCCGCGCGGCCGCTTCGGCCGCTGCCAGGGCTTGAAAGCCAATGCCCAAGGTCAACTGCCCACTATCTACGACGTGAACCCGCCCCGCAAATTTTTCAGCAGCCAAGCACGCGTGTTGATAAATGCTGCTGAGGCTACTGGCGCAATGCACGGCAACCACCGCTTCGGCTTTTTCCAGCGCTTGCGCATACGCGGCCTCAAACATCCCCACCGAAGGGGCTGCGGTGGTCGGCAATGGCGACATGGTGGGCAATTGGCGATAAAACGCCTCTCGCGAGAGGCCCGCGCCGTCGAGGTGTTCCTGGCCATTGACCACCACCACAGCCGGGACAACGTCAATGTTGTAACGCGCCAGCAGCGCGGGGGGCAAGTCTGCGGTGCTATCTGTGACAATGCGCACTTTGGGCATCATGCTCACCTTGAAACCCATCACTGGGGAAATCCGCCTCGGGGTGTTGGGCCCCGAGGCGCGTGGCGCGGGGTTTGCCGGCGGGGGTGACCGCCCAGGGCGATGCAGACGCAATCGCCCAGAAATCACTTCGGGGCGCTCTGTGGCGCCCCGAAACCCTGGCTTGTGCTCACCGACAATACCAGTCGGCTCTGGTCCACGGCAAACCGCTGGGGCCACCTTCCGATTTTACCAGCAAAGTTTGGTAAATTTCGTGGCGCCCCCTCCAGAAATTGTACGATGAGCCAGCCATGAACAAGCGCCAGATGCGATAGGTGGTTTCGTCGGCAATCTGCACGGCCTCGTCGTGGTGGGCTTCCAGGCGGCGCACCCAATGCTCCAGCGTCAGCGCGTAATGCTCGCGCAGGCTTTCCACATCGCGCACCTCAAAGCCCGCTTCCTGAGCAACTTTGAGGGTCAGCCAAATGGGCACCAACTCACCATCGGGGAAGACATATTTGTCGCCAAAGGTGTTACGCTCCCAAGGCACGTTGGCGTTGCGGGCAATGCCGTGGTTGAGGAAAACGCCCCCCGGTTTGAGCAACTTCAAGGCCTGCTGGAAATACACCGGCAGCATTTCCTCGCCTACGTGTTCAAACATGCCCACGCTGACCAATTTATCAAATCCCTCGGGCTCGTTGAGTTCGCGATAATCCAAAAGTTCCACTCGTGCCCGGCCTTCCAGGCCCTCTTCCTTGATGCGCTCGTTGGCCCAACGATATTGGTTTTCGCTCAGGGTGATGCCGAGGGCTTCCACGCCGTAGGTTTTGGCCGCGTGGATGACCAAAGCCCCCCAACCGCAGCCAATATCCAACAGACGCTCACCCGGCTGCAAACGCAGTTTGCGACACAGGTAATCCAGTTTTTGGGCTTGGGCCGTATCAATATCTTCTTCGCCGGTCTGGAAGTACGCGCACGAGTACACCATTTGGCGGTCCAGCCAGAGGGCATAAAACTCGCTGGGGACGTCGTAATGGTAGCGGATGGCTTCCCGATCGCGGGCAATGCTATGGCGCTTGCCGTGCAATTGGGCGGCGCGCCGTCGTTCGCGCTCTGCTTCCCCTTTGGGAAGACGCATCAGCATCGAGAGCAAGCGCAAGCGGTCGCCCACGCTCCAATCTGACGATTCGATAATCTGCTCAGCCAAGGGGAAGACGCCAAAAATATCGCCTTCGATGTCAAAATCGTCGTAGATGTAGGCTTCCCCCATACTCAAATCGCTGGAAGGGTCACGAAACATCAAACGCAACGCACCCGGATGTTTGAGCACCAAGGTGAAGCGAGGCTCTTCGGTCTCGGCTTCCCAAACGGAACCATCCCAAAAACGCACGGCAAACTCTCGGGGATGAACGTCGCCGAACAGGGCTTGCAGAAAGTCCAGGGCGGTGGCGACGTCCTTATCCTGCACTGCCAATTGCTTGGACATGACTCGCCTCCTTTCACTGAATGGCAAGGTGCCGAACGAAGCCTCTATAGGTATTATACGCCGCCCGCCAAGGGGAAAAGGGGTGTCAAACGTCATGTGCGGGTGTGGCAGCAGGCTGGGGGCTGCCTTCCTCAGCGGCCATGCCCAATTTGCCCTTCGCGAGGCGATTCACGGTTGTTGAAATTCTGCTGCGTTTCGGGTAAACTCAACGTACTACCACCATCGCAAGGATTGCACCGCGGGGGAAACGATGCAACGCTGGATGGATTTAGCCCTGGGTATCTTATTGGGCGTGGCCTTGGCAGGCCTTGCCGTATGGGTGGCTATGCCGCCACGCGGCACCCCCATTGCCCTATCCCCGCCGCCTCCCACACCTACGCCAGCGCCCCTGTGGGTTGATGTGGAAGGGGCCGTCGTCCATCCTGGCGTGTACGCGCTGCCTGCGGGCAGCCGCGTGCGCGACGCCCTCCAAGCCGCCGGCGGCACCACCCCCCAAGCCCTCACCACCGCGCTCAACTTGGCCGCGCGCCTCGAAGACGGCATGCGAGTGTATGTTCCCTCGCAAAACGACACCCTCGGCACCACCCCCGTCACCCCCACCGTGGCCCCTCTGGTAACCCACGGGAACACGCCCCGCATCAACATCAACACCGCGACTTTGGAAGAACTGGAAACCCTCCCCCACATCGGCCCGGTTTTAGCCCAACGCATTATTGATTACCGCACCACATACGGCCCGTTTCAATCGGTGGACGAGCTGACCGCGGTCAAAGGCATCGGACCCAGCCTCTTGGATGACATCCGCGACCTGATTACGACCGGCCCTTAAGCCCCTGCCGGCCGGCTCATGCCGTGCAGCCAGCGTCCGCCGCGCGGGCGCAATAGGCTGCGGTGAGCCTGGCCCAGGCTTCAAGGTCCAAAGTTTCGGCGCGGCGATGGGGATCCAGGCCGGCCTCATGCAACAACAATTCCACCTGTGCGGGCGACCAGCCCAACCCCGCGGCCAAAGCGTTGCGCAGGGTTTTGCGGCGTTGCCCAAAGCCAGCCCGAGCCAGGCGGAAAAACGCTTCCAACTGCGTTTCAGGAATTTTAGGCTGTGGCGCCACATCCAGACGCACGACGGCCGAATCCACCTTAGGGCGCGGATAAAAGGCCCCTGCGGGCAACCGGGCGACCTGGCGCGCCTCCCCAAACACTTGCACACTCACCGCCAGCAGGCTCATCCGCGGCGGCCGCGCGACGATGCGCTGGGCAACCTCGCGCTGCACCGTCAACACCAATTGCTCGGGCCGCACCGCGGCCGTCAGCAAATGCCGAATCACTGCCGAGGTGATGTAATAGGGAATGTTGGCCACGACTTTATAAGGCTGGCCTTCCATGAGGGCGGCCACGTCTTGAGCCAGAATATCCCCAAACAGCACCTGCACATGCGGATAGGGGGCCAAAACCGCCTGCAAGACGGGGCGCAAGCGTTCGTCTAACTCGACAGCCACCACACGCCGGGCCTGCTGAGCCAGCAAAACGGTTAAACTACCCACCCCCGGGCCGATTTCCAACACCTGGTCGTCTGCGGAAAGGTCAGCCGCGGCCACCACCCGCCGCAAAGCCCCCTCGCTCACCAGGAAGTTTTGTCCCAACCGTCGGTCAGGGCGCAGGCCATATTGCCGCAACAAGGTCGGCACCGAGGGAAGTTTTAGGGGAGAATCCACGGGATTTTCTCCGGCGGTGGCGGCGGGGCCAGAAAATACATTGTCACCCATTGATGCCAAGGCTCATAGTCGTCGTCTGAAAAGCCCAAGTCAACCCACGGCTTGCCGGGAATGCCTCCTCCGGTGTCTGCGATGACGGCAAAGCCGTATCCGGGAATATAGACCTTCTGCCCAGCCATGTAGCGATACCAAGCCAGGGTGACGGCCACAATGCCCTTGTGTAAGCGCGCGCCGCTGGCCGTCCACTGGGAGCAATAATCCACCCCCAAGCGGCAAGGGGAATAGGAAGTCGCGTACACCTTGATTGCGCGCCAGTAGGTGATGGGGCCGTTGGGGGTATCCAAGGTCCGCTCGACGATTTTCGTGCCATAGCCCACGATGCGGGGTTGGGGCTCTTTGGCCAACCAGGCGGCCTCGATGGTGCGGTCCACTTCCTGACCGTCCACGTAACGCACCCTCACCCGCTGCACTTGCAGCCCATAAGCGCCTTCCTGCACCACTTTGATGGTATCTAACGGCTGGTCGGGCAAGGGTTGGGTTTTGGTCTCGAAGGCCACCGGCACCTGCCGCAAGACAATGGCCTCATGCACCCAATGCAGGGCGACGGGTTTTTGGGCTGGCACAGCCGCGGTATCGGCCGGCGAGGTGGTATCTAAGCCTTGCGGCGCCAGGTTGCCCTGGGCCAGGGCCTCGCCGACGGTATCGGCAGCGGTGTAAAGATGCACCTTTCGGTCAACGATTTGCGCCGTCACCGGTCGGGCCAGGCGCAACTCGGCCTGGGGGTGGTCAGAGGGCGAGGCTGAGAGCGCCACGTCTAAGACGTCGGCGGCATGCAATATCAAGCCTTCGCCCCACAACGCCGCGGCCCACGTCGGCGCGTCGCTTTCAAACATCACCGGCGCTTGCGCGACTTGCAAGGTCACCGTGGTGGGGGTGCGCCATTGCACCACCAGCGGGGCAGCCGCCGGCAGGGGCTGGTCGGCTTCCCACGGCTGGCCATTGACCCAAAAGAGGGTTTTGGGCGAAACCCGCTGCCCCGCAGCCCGGATGGCCTCGGCAGGCGTGGTGACGTCGGTCACCCAACGCACGGTCTGGGCGTTGATGACCCACACGCCTGCAGGGGCGGGCGGGGAAGCCTCGGCCAAGGGCGACGGCGATACCGTGGGGGAAGGCGCCGCGGCGCGCGCGGGGAAAGCCGCGCCGCTCAACAGCGCGGCCAAAAGCCCAAGGATCATCCACCACTGTCGCCGCAACATGGCGTCACAAGGAAAGGGCGCTTATTTGATCAACGTCACAACAAACGAAAGAATAATCAGCCCACCAATGATGGCCATAATCACCTGCTGACGGCGCATGGCCCGTTGTTGGGCTTTGCTCATGGTCTTTTGCTTTTTCTTGGCTTTTTTTGCCATAGGGCACCTCCGAGGGCATATTTTACCAGCAAAGTGATTACCCACGGCGTCGCGGCCACCGCCAGCGCGGCTGCAAGGCAACAAAAAAAGGCCCCAGCGGGGCCTGAAGCGCAGCCAGCGATTGGCAATTAGGAAAAGCGCCTGCCCAGGGCGAGGGCCTGCCAAGCCGCCCCAGGCCGCGTTCCTGCTGCCAAGGCGCACCGCCCAAGCTTTAGAGGGTTTCGTGCGGGATGTCGGGGACGACGATATAACCGTCTTCCGTTTCTGGGGCTTGGGAGAGGATTTTTTCAGGGTGGGGATAAGGCCGCCATTGGTCTTCCCGAGGCGGGGCGCTGATTTCAGGGGTGTAAGGCACGCCGTGGGAAGTCAACGGCGTATCTTCGTCCACTGGGACGGCTTCCAGCTCGTGGATGGCATCCAATTGCTTGTTGAGTTCCCGCCGTAGATATTCGGCCTCTTCGGCAGAAAGTTCAAACGCGGCCAACGTGACCAAGTGGTCGAACAGTTCGCGGCTGATTTCTTCGCTCATGGGGCCTCCACCACAGAAGAAGTTGTGTCAATTGTAGCACAAACGGCTGGTAAAATTAGGCCATCTTGCCCACAGTGAGCAGCCAGAAGCACGGGCTCAACGGCGGGCGCTCGCTCACAATCACGCCCACGCAGGAACCAGCCGGTAGGCCTGTTGCCTGGGGCGCGTTTTAGGTCGCGAGGTGCGATGACCACACCCTATCTCATCGTTGGGCTGGGCAACCCCGGCCGCAAATACGCTCAAACTCGCCACAATGCGGGGTTCATGTTGGTGGACCGCCTGGCCGAGCGGTTGGGGCTTCGCTTTCGGCGGATGCAGTTCAAAGCGCTCATCACCGATGGCCGCTTTCAAGGCCGCAAAATCATTTTGGCCAAACCGCAAACGTATATGAACCTCTCAGGCCAAGCGGTGCGGCCGCTGGTGCGCTTTTATCAAATTCCTGCGGCCAACTTGCTGGTGGCCTACGACGATTTGGATTTGCCTTTAGGGGCCCTGCGGCTCCGCCCCAAGGGGGGGCATGGTGGGCATAAAGGGATGCGGTCTATCATTGAGCATTTGGGCACGCAGGAATTTCCGCGCCTGCGGCTGGGCATCGGTCGGCCGCCGGGGCGCATGGATGCAGCCGACTATGTCCTCCAGCCGTTTTCGCCCGCCGAGATGGAATTGATGGAAATAGCCTTTGCCAAAGGGGTGGAAGGCATCTTCCGTTGGTGGGAAGCAGGCCTCGCGGCGGCGATGAACCTCGTCAATGCGCCTCCACCAGAGGCGACATAAACCCCACCCCGCCGAAGGGCGGCCTCAAGGGGTGGGCGTGGGCGTCAAGAGGGGTGTGGCCGTGGGCTGCGGGGTCTTTTCGGCCTGCAAGGTGCGGCAAATGGCGCGGTTTTCTCGGATGATGCCGCCCAACACCGGGTCGTTAGGGAACACTCGCTCGACCTTGTCCAAAATCGGCAGGGCTTCCTGGCAGCGGTCTAACGCAGCCAAAACCGAGCCGTAACTCACATAATAAAAGCCCACGGTGCGATCCGTCAGGGGGAGCGCCTGCACCGGCACCCCTTTCAAATCATCGAAACCGGTGAAACGCTTGCGAATGTCGTCAATGATCTTCTGGCTCTCTTCAGGCGAGCAGCCTTCGACCGCGCACTTGAGCACCGGCACCGAACCCTCATAATTGCGGGCTTTGATGTAAATGATGCCGAGTTCGGCATATGTGTTGGGGTTGGTCGGGTCCATCAGCAATGCCCGTTCCGCGTTGCGGGCTGCGATGAAAAACTCGCCCATTTGGGAATAGGTCTTCGCGATGGCAATATAAGGTGTGGGGTCTTGAATGCCTAACCGTTGGTTGATTTTCGCGGCTTGGGCGAAATAATCGAGGGCCTTCTGATAGAGCGCCTTCCGAAACTCAGGGCTGGCCTGAGCGGAGCCGGCCAGATGGCGGTAAATCAGCCCGGCGCGAAGATACAAGAACGTCAGGTTAGGCGCCAAGCGAATGGCCTCTTTGTATTCTTTGATGGCGTTGTTATATTGCCCCAAAGTCTCCAACACTGCGGCATAGACGCGGTGGGTATCCAGCAAGTCGGGGCCATATTGCACGGCCAGCTCTGCAAAGCGGTTGGCTTGGAGCCATTTTTGCTGATCGAGGAGCACCTCCGCGTAATAGGCCAGGGCCAGGGGGTCGTTTTTCGACATCACCAACGCCCGCGAAGCCTCTCCTTCGGCTTCGGTGAGCCAACGGTCCGATTCCTCGGCCGTAGCCAAATTCGATGTCGCCAACCAATCCAAGGCAAAGGCGCGCACAGCGTGAGTCAAAGCTTCGTTGGGGGCAGCTTCGACCGCGCGGTCGGCCGACTTCAGGGCGTCCTGACGGCGCACGAATTTCTGGGCATCGGTGGGGAGCAAAGCCGAAGAATACACCTGAATGCGCGCCAGCTCCGCCCAGAGTTTCCCATTGCGCGGGTCCAAACGGGTGGCCATTTGATACGCCTCGATGGCCGCCTCCAAGTTGCCGGCCACGAACTGCGCCTGCCCCTCTTCCGCCCACGAGGTCGCGCTACGCGTGGGCGTAGGCGTAGGGGCAAACAAGTCGGGCGGTTGAATTTTGCCCACCATCAAAGCCCAATCCAGCGCCAGGCCCAACAAAATCAACGCCAAATACAGCGCCACCCGTCCCGGACGGGAGCGCGCTTTGCGTTCGTCAAAGTGAAGGTCATCACCACGGAGTTCCATCGTTAGATTTGCGGCATGCTCAAAGCAAAGGAAAACGCCTTTACGGCCGCGGCGTTCCCCCTATGGCGTGGGCGTGGCCTCTGGCGTGCCCTCGGCCGGCGTGGGTGTGGCCTCGGTTTGGGCAGCGCACATGCTCAAACCCTGATTGGCGTTATACACCGCCACTTCATCGGTGGGAACGCCGGCCAAAATCGCCTGAAACACTGGGATTGCCTCGTCACACCGACCGATTTTCACCAAAGCCAAACCATAAACGCTGTAATAATCGGCCACTCGGCCATAATCCAACGGCAACCCCTTGACCAACACCCCATCGTCGGTTTCACCGCCGTGCACGGCCAGGCCTAATTCCTTGACGGCTTCCGCATATTTGCCGTTTTTATAAAGCATGAGGCCATAATTGCCGTGCATGTATGGGTCGCCCGGGGCTTCTTCGGCTGCTTTGGCCGCGTATTGCAAAGCGCGGCCATATTCACCTTGGGTGGCATAGGTGGTCGCGATGTAAGCATCGGGCATGGGGTCGGTGGGGTTGAGGGCGTTGGCTTTGAGGAATTCGTCAATGGCTTCGCCATATTTGCCCTGCGCCCGATAGAGAAGCCCCAGCGTGATATGCAGGCTCGGGATGTTAGGGTTGATGGCCAACGCGGCTTTGTATTCTTTGATGGCGCGGTCGTAGTAACTTTCGGCAAACAAAATGTAGCCGTAAATCTGCCTGACTTCCAAATCGCGCGGGGCCAGATTCAGCGCCTTGCGAATTTCCTCATCGGCTTTGGGGTAAAGTTGCTGGTCCGCGTAAATTTCGGCCAAGAAAGCGTGAGCCAACGCGTTGTTGGGGTCCAACTCCAACGCGCGCTGCAAGGCTGTTTGGGCTTGTACCGTATCACCCAACTTGTAAAGGGCATAGCCCCGCAAGGCGTGGGCCATCGCGTAATCGGGGTTGAGCAACAGTGCGTTTTCGGCGCTGGTGAGGGCGGCTTCATACTGGCCGGCCAACAACTGCACTCGCGCCAAGGCGACGTGCAACGAAGGGTTGTCGGGGTCGTGCAAAATCGCCTGTTGATAAGCCTGAATGGCCTCTGTCAACTGCCCGGCTTTGAACGCCTCTTCGGCCTTGGTGAGATAGGCCTCTGGGTTGGTGGTGGGCGTCGGCGTGGGCACAAAAGGCTTGGGCACCTCAGGCACAATCACCTGATTGACGTAAATCATAGCGCCAATCAACAAGGCCAAAACGACGATGCGCCAGGGGTTGCTTCGCCGGCGTCGCCGCCGCATACTCCATTTGCTTCCTCTGAGTTCCATGCGCTCCATCATAACCCGCTTGACCGCCCGCGTCAAGCACAGCACGGTAGCCCTCTTCCAAATTATCACCTTCCTTTAATCCCCACGCTGCACCCACCTGACGCCAAAAGCCGCAGCGCGGGGAAACGCCCCTGGCTCTGCCGCCTCTCCGCCCCATCTCGTCTCCCTTTTCAGTGGTCTGACACTTGATAACTGATAACTTAGTTTTTTAAGAAAACGCATCTTTTTCCCAAGACAAACCCATCCTTTTCCACAGCACGTTTGTGATTGGAGGCACAATAATCTTGACAAAAACGGTAAACAACTCTATAATAGTTTTTAATCCTCCTCTCATAAAAGGGGAAACTTGCCTGTCGGTACGTTCACGCTCTTCATAGCCACCCGCCATACGGAGGTGAAATGAAAAGACGCAAGCAAATTCTCTATGTCCTGGGCGGCCTTGCCCTCCTCTTCCTGGTGCTGACCGTGGGTTGGATGGTGACCGAAGCCGGCTTCGAAGCCACATCGAACGCAGAATTTTGCGGTGTGTGTCATGTCATGCAACCCATGGTCGCCGCGTATCACGACTCCGTCCACGGCGGGAACAATCCCGCTGGTGTGGCAGCCTCATGCAGCGACTGCCACATTGACCACAGCAATCCTGTCGCCTATTACTACTCCAAAGCCCGCTCTGGCACCATTGATACCTGGGTTGCCCTCACGAGCAACGAATTTGCCATCGACTGGCAAGCCCGACGCGAAGAGCGAAAGCGGTTCGTGTACGACTCAGGATGTCTCCAATGCCACAGCAACCTGGCCGACGTCTCAGCGGGGAAAGACGCCCATGCGAAATACTTTGCAGGGCTGATTGACGCCCAGTGTGTTGATTGCCACGAGAGTGTGGGGCACGCCAACCTCAACGAACATCTCCTGCTCATGGAAGTGCAACACAAATATGCCCCATAGGGCGCAGACCTATCCGTCGTAACCTTCCAAACAGAGGAGTGTGTATGAGCAGCAAATACCGATACTCGATTCTCTTCATCGTCGTCCTGGCGGCCATCTTCCTGGCCGCGTGCGGCGGCAGCAGCGCCAGCAACCCGCCGCCCACCCTGAGCGTTGCGCCTCACGCCCAAGGGGTGACCGACGAGGCGCGCGCGTGCATCGAATGCCATGCCACCGAAACCCCGGGCATCGTCCACGAGTGGGACAGCAGCGCCCACGCCCAAAACGGCGTCACCTGCCTGGACTGCCACGAAACCGACCCCAACTCTCCCATGGCCCTCAAAGACGTCAAAGGGCATGAAGACCTCGACGTGGCCGTCTCCATGCTGGTGCCGCCTTCGACCTGCGGCAAATGCCACGAACAAGAAGTGGCTGAATTCCAAGCCAGTGGCCACTACCGGGCAGCCCTCCAGGTGGAAGACAAAGACTCCATGCAAACCCTCATCCACCACCACGAAGGCCGTGACTACGACGACATTGACGGCGTCACCGAAGAAACCGGCTGTGCACAATGCCACGGCAAACGCATCGAAGTGGACGAAACCGGGCACCCGACCGCGGCCACCTATCCGGCCTCGGGCATCGGCAACATCTACCCCAACGGCGAAGTGGGCAACTGCACCGTCTGCCACACCCGCCACAAATTCAGCATCGAAGAAGCCCGCAAACCCGAAGCCTGCGCATCCTGCCACCTGGGGCCCGACCACCCCGACATCGAAATCTACGAAGACACCAAACACGGGCAAATCTACGCAACAGAAGGCGAAACCTGGAAGTGGGACAGCCCGCCTGGCGAATGGGAACCCGGCGACTACCGAGCCCCCACCTGCGCCACCTGCCACATGAGCGGCATTGGCGACCTGGAACCCACCCACAACATCTCCCAACGCCTCTACTGGAACGCATGGGCCAAACTCTCGAAACCGCGCAACTCAGACGACCCCATGTCGAGCCTGACAGGCCACGCGGAAGAAGGGCGGGCTGAAATGAAACAAGTCTGCCTCAACTGCCATTCCTCGCAAATGGTGGACGACTACTTCACCAGCGCCGACAACGCCGTCCGGCTCTACAACGAAGCCTACTACACCCCCGCCAAAGAAATGCTGGACACCCTCAGCGACAAAGGCCTGCTGAAAGACAACCCCTGGGCAGACGAATTCCAAATCCTCTACTACCACCTCTGGCACCACGAAGGCCGTCGGGCCCGCCAAGGTGCCCTCATGGGCGCCCCCGACTGGGCACACTGGCATGGCTTCTTCATCCTGCAACAGGACCTCTACCGCATGCAGGACATCTACAACTATCGCCTCGAAACCGGCGAAATCGAAAAGCCATAACGCCCCACCCCTTCAACGCCAAAACGCCATCTCCGGCTCGGAGATGGCGTTTTTTCTTCCCCTCGCCAACGCAAAAAACCCTCCCCCGAACCGCCGTGCGCCCAGCCTATCAAACCCCTAAAAAATTCAGGCGGGGCCCAAAAGTTTCCGCCTTAGACGACATTTTTTTGGTACAATTAGTTAGCCCATCTTGTCAAAGGAGGTGTTATCGGAACGACCCACCTACACTTTTCTGCAAATGTCCGTTCGTTCTCCGTGTAAGCCTTTCTCAAGGAGGAGAAAACAATGAAACGCATCTGGTGGCTTCTTTTGTCCGTACTGGTGCTTGCGGCCGTTGTATTGAGCGCCTGCAGCAGCGGGCAGGCAACACCCGCCCCGCAACAACAGGAATCGCAGCAGCAGTCACAAGAGCAGGCAACCCAGCCGCCTCAAGAAGAAAGCACCTTCACCTTTGGCATGTTGCTGGTCGGCCCATACAACGACCACGGCTGGAGCCAGGCTCACTACGAAGCCGGGCAATACGTCGAGCAAAAACTGGGGGTCAAAATGCTCTATGTGGACAAGGTCAACCCAGCCGACCGCCCCGGCACCACCCCTGAACAATTGGCCGAAGACCTGGTCTCCAAAGGCGCAAAACTCATCATCTTCAACTCCGACGACATGAAAGACGCCGCCCTGGCCTTCGCCCAGGCCCACCCCGACATCTACGTCATCCACGCCTCGGGCGACAACGCCTGGAAAGACGGCAAAGACTACAAAGACATCCCCAACTTCTCCAACGTCATGGGCAAAATGATCTACGGCAAGATGATTGCCGGCTGCGCCGCCGCCATGACCACGGAGACCGGCCAAATCGGCTACCTCGGGCCCCTCATCAACGACGAAACCCGCCGCCTGGCCGCCTCGGCCTACCTCGGCGCCAAATACTGCTGGCAACACTACCGCCAAAAGGACCCCGCGGACCTGAAATTCAAGGTCACCTGGATTGGCTTCTGGTTCAACATCCCCGGTGTGACCTCTGACCCCACCCAGGTTGCGGACGACTTCTTCAACAGCGGCTACGACGTCGTCCTCTCGGGCATTGACACCACCGAAGCCCTGGTCGAAGCCAAGAAATTCGCAGACCAAGGGAAGAAAGTCTACGCCGTGCCCTACGACTTCAAAGACGCCTGCCAAGAAGCCCCCGATGTTTGCTTGGGCGTACCTTACTTCAACTGGGGCCCCCTCTACCTGAAACTCATCCAAGAAGCCAAAGATGGCAAATGGCAATCCACCTTCATCTGGGCGCCCCCCGACTGGAAAGACATCAACAACCCCGACACCTCCGCCGTCGGCTTTGAAATGGGCCCGGCGCTGAGCGACGAGGCCTCCGACGCCGTCACCAACTTCATTGACGAACTCGCCAACGGCCTCAACCTCTGGGTCGGTCCATTGAAACTGCAAGACGGCACCCTCTACCTGAAAGATGGCGAAAAAGCCACCGACCAGCAGATTTGGTACCTGCCGCAACTGCTGGAAGGCATGGAAGGCCAAAGCGTGCCGCAACAGTAATCTCCTTTAGCCCCTTCACCGGTGGGGGAAGCCGTGCTTGGCTTCCCCCACCGTCGTACCCACTACCCCTCCTGCATCATCTCATCTCCAAACTCAGGCCAGCCCTATGGAAATCGAACTCCGCCATATCCACAAATACTTCGGGCCGGTTCACGCCAACGACGACATCACCCTGACCATCCCATCGGGCTCCATTCAGGGGTTGCTGGGGGAAAACGGCGCAGGCAAAAGCACCCTGATGAAAATCCTCTCGGGCTACCTGCGTCCCGACGCCGGTGAAATCCGCATCAACGGCTCCCCCATTGAAATGCACTCCCCGGCCGACGCCATCCGCTTCGGCATCGGCATGCTGCACCAAGACCCGATGGACTTCCCCCCCATGCGGGTGTTGGACAACTTCATGGTCGGTTACCCCGAAGGGCTTCTCCTGCCCCGTGAAGAAGCCCGGCAGGCCCTGCTGGATTTATCTGCTCAATTTGGCTTCTCGTTAGATCCTGACGCCTACGTCGAATCGCTCACCGTGGGCGAACGCCAACAACTGGAAATCGTCCGTCTGCTTTGGCTGGGCGCTCAAGTGCTCATCTTCGACGAACCCACCACCGGCATCAGCGCCCAACAAAAAGAAAAGCTCTTCGCCGCGCTCCATCGCCTGGCCGACGAAGGCAAAACCATCATCTTCGTCACCCACAAATTAGAAGAAGTCGAACTACTCTGCGACCAAGTGGCCGTGCTGCGAGCGGGCAAATTAGTCGGCGAAGCGCGGCCGCCCTACGACCTGGACGCGTTGGTCGAAATGATGTTCGGCAAAGTGGTGACCAAAGGCGCGCGTGTCAGTGCGCCCTTGGGCAAACCCGTGCTGCAAATCAAAAACCTGGCCGTTGAAAGCCACCGCCTGCGCATCGAAGGCGTCAACCTGGAAGTGCGCGAAGGCGAAGTCATCGGCCTGGCCGGCATGGAAGGCAGCGGCCAACGGCAACTGCTCAGAGCGTGCGCCGGGCTCATCCGGCCAGTCGAGGGCGAAATTTGGGTGGACGGGCACAACCTTACCGGCAAGTCATACCACGACTTCATGCGCCACGGCGTGGCCTACGTCCCCGCGGCCCGGCTGGAAGAAGGCCTGGTGCCCAACCTCACCCTGCTGGAACACATGATCTTGGCCGACGAACAGCGCGGGCTCATCATTGACCGCCAGGCCGCGCTCCAACTGACCAAAGAGCGCATCGAAACCTTCAACATCCGCGGCCGCCCCCATTCCCCCATCGAATCCCTCTCCGGCGGGAACCAACAGCGCGCCCTGCTGGCCCTCTTGCGGCCCGGCCTGCGCCTCTTGCTCATGGAACACCCCACCCGTGGCCTGGATATGGAATCGGCCATCTGGGTCTGGCAAACCCTCAAACGCCGCTGCCGCGAAGAAAGAACCGCCATCTTCTTCATGTCATCTGATTTGGAGGAAATCTTGCACTACAGCGACCGCATCCTGGTGTTCTTCAGCGGGCAGGTTTCCGAGCCCATCCCCGCGACCGAAACCGACATCGAACACCTGGGGCAACTCATTGGCGGGCGCGGCTTCAACACCCCCGAGGAGGCCACCCCATGAAACCCCGCTGGGAAAACCTGGCCTTTGCCACCGCGGCGGTCTTCGTCGCGCTGGCGTTTACCTCGCTGGTGCTGGTCACCGCGGGCGCCTCGCCCTTTGAGGCTTACTGGTACATGCTCAAGGGCTCTTTGGGCTCTTGGGCGAAAATCTCCGACGTCCTGGTAGCGTGGGTGCCCCTGCTGCTCGCCACAGCCGGGTTGCTCATCACCTTTGCCGCCGGCCTGTGGAACATCGGCGTCGAAGGGCAAATCGTGTTGGGCGGGATCTTCACCACCTGGGTCCTGCGCCTGCTGCAAGATAGCACCCTCTCCCCGGCCTTCATCCTCATTCTGGCCATCACAGCCGGTGCGCTGGGAGGGGCGCTCTGGGCAGCCTTGGCGGGGCTCCTGAAAGTGTTTGGCGGCGTCAACGAAATCTTTGGCGGTCTGGGCCTGGATTTCGTCGCCGTCGCCCTCACCCTCTGGCTCATCTTCGGCCCCTGGAAGCGCCCCGGCATCGGCTCCATGAGCGGGACCGAACCCTTCCCCCCACAGCTCTGGCTCCCCACGCTCCCGGGAAGCCGCCTGAGCCTCTGGTCGCTACTCATCGGCGTGGTCAGCATTGCCATCGTGTACTTCCTGCTCTCGGGCACCTACTTTGGGCTCAAACTCAAAGCCGTGGGCAAAAACCCCCGAGCCGCGTACCTGCTGGGCATCCCGACGACCCGCTACCTGATGATGGCCTTCGTGCTCTCAGGGCTGTTTGCCGGCCTGGCAGGGGCGGTGCAGGTCACCGCGGTGTATCACCGCTTAATCCCGGCCATTTCGAGCGGCTACGGCTGGTTGGGGCTGATGGTCTCCATGCTGATTAACTTCCAACCGGCTTGGGCCGCGCCGGTGACTTTCTTCTTCGCCGCCCTCAATATCGGCAGCATCCAACTCCCCATCGTGCTCAAACTCGACTCATCGCTCTCTGGCGTGTTACAGGGCGCGTTGGTGCTCTCGTTCTTGCTGATGGGCGGCGTGCGGCAACGCTGGCTCAAGAAACACCAGCAGGAGGCAAGCGATGAGTAGCCACGAACTGCTGATCGGTCTGGCCGGGGTGTTGGTTGCAGCCGCGCCGATTGTCTTCGCGACCATAGGCGAGACCTTTACCGAACGCTCCGGCATCATCAACCTCTCGGTCAACGGCACCATTTTGCTGGCAGCGATGGCCTCGTTTGCCGTGGCCGTCAACACGCAGAGCATCGTGCTGGGCTTTCTCATGGGCATGGCTGTCGGCGCCATTGTGGCGCTCCTTGTGGCCTTTTCCAGCATCGCGCTGAAACAATCGCAGGTCGCGGTGGGTTTTGTGCTCACTCTGATGACGCGCGACCTGGCCTACTTCCTGGGCAACCCTTACATGGGGCTCCAGGGGCCACGGGTGCAAAACACCCCCATCCCCATCCTGAGCGACATTCCCGTCATCGGCCCCCTCTTCTTCAGCCATGACCCCCTCACCTACTTTAGTTTCATCCTCATCGGTCTGGCTTGGTGGTGGATGTTCCGCACCCGGCCGGGCCTGACGCTGCAAGCCATTGGGGAACGCCCCGAGGCCGCATATGCCCGAGGGGCTGCGGTCAACAAGTTGCGCTACCTTTACACCGCACTGGGCGGCGCGCTGGTAGGCTTGGCCGGGCCCACCTACTCCCTCAGCGTCAAGGCTGGCTGGAAGGGCACCATCTCAGGCTTGGATGGCATCGGGTGGATTGCCCTGGCCTTGACCATCTTTGGTGGCTGGGACCCCGTTCGCGGCGCGATCGGCGCCTACTTCTTCGCCCTGCTCCAATGGCTGGGGTTGGTGCTCCAGCCCTATCTGCCCAACGTGCCTTCCCAGGTGCTCCAAGTCGCCCCCTTCCCCCTGATGATTTTGACCTTGCTCTTGGTCAATATCGGCAATGCCGAGTGGGTGGACCGCACACTGGCGGGGCTGCCCCCCGACGCGCGGCGCTTCATTCAGCGCGTCTTGCGCTGGATGCAAGTGGTGCCACCGGCTTCGTTGGGTGTGCCTTTCGAAGAAGAATAGCTTCTCCCCCCGCTTCGCGAGTTGCATGCCGCCTTCTCTCTTGCTGACGAGAGAAGGCGGCATGGGTTTTGAGGGGGTTAGGGCTCTAAGGCGTCCAGCAGGCGCTCGGCATCCTCGAGGCTGATTTTGCCCTCGGCCAGCAGGCGTAAGATGCGCTGGCGGGCTTGCCGCAGTTCGTCGTCGGCGCCAGCCGCGGCCGCGCGCGGGGCAGCCTCGGAAGCCGCGCTGGCTTCGCCCCGCCCCCCTTTGGCCCCAAAAAGGTTGAGAAGCTTTTCCAACAGTTCCCAACCAATGGCGCTTTCACTGATTTCGGGAGGGTTGGGACCAATGTACACTTGCTTGCCCGCGGTGATTTCTACAGTGAGCGCACGCTCAGGGTGTGCGGCGTGAAGCCGAACTTCTGCCTCTTGGTGAGAGGCGTTTTCGTTTTGCTTCAAATCCACCTGCACTTGCCCTGTGCTACGGATGGTGCCTTGAACCTCCGTCTCGGCAGGCACTTTGACCACCACACTGCGGGTGCTGTGGATGACGAGGCGCTTGCCTGCCGGGTCAGGGCAATGCACGCGCACCGGGCCGTGGACTTGGGCCAATTGCACCAGGGGCGGGCAAGGCGTGACGAGCACAGGGCCGTGGATGCTGGCAACCTCGATGCGCTCCCCAATGTTTTTGAAATTGGCCGGGCCGCCCACGTTTTCGCCCACACAGATTTGGGTCGCGCTGACCTTGAGGGGGCCGTTGATCTTCCCCCAGCGCACCTGCCCGCCCTCAAGCCCGCCCACATGCACCGGCCCAGCCACTGTTTCAAGGTCGACGTGGGCGGTGCGGGGCACAACGACATGAACCGGCCCATTGATGCGGATGGTGTGAGGCTCCTCGTGCGCAGAGGTCCCCACGCCACGAATTTGCACCGTCTGCCCATCAGTGCCCTGCACGTGCAAAGGCCCATTCACCCAAAGGACCAAAGGCGCTGTTTCGCCATCTTCCCAGGGAATTTCTTCCCGAATCAACGCTGCGCTCAGCCCTTTGCGGATGCTCTCTTCAAGCGCGGCAGGGTCAAAATTAGGGATGGTCATCGCAGCCCTCCTTGGATGAGATGGAAGGGGTCGGATGAAATTAGACGCGGTGGGCTACGCCTCTTCACCTTTGAGCAAGCGGGCGGCCTCAGAGGCGGAAATCCTGCCCGCTTCCAGGTCGTCTAAGATGCGCTGGCGTTCTGCAGAGGAGAGGGCCCGCGAGGCCTCGTCTTCCGGGCTGTAACCCATCGCTCGGATAATCGCGCGCAACCGGTTGCGCAAGGTGGGGTATGAAAGCCCCATTTCCTTTTCCATGCGCGAAAACTTGCCTTCGTTACGGATGAACACTTCCAGGAAGTGCAATTGCTCAGGCGTCAGCCGGTCAAAGGCGCTTGCGCCATGAGAGGCCGTGAAACGGCCTTGGATGGTGGTGCCGCAAGAGCGACATTGCAAACCAGTGACGACGAGTTTGCCACCACAAAACGGACAAGTTGCAGGCATGTTAGGCATCGGCCTCCTCCTTGCGATTTCCTAAACACTATATCACAAAATCTAAAGCGCGTCAAGTTTACACTTCAGGAAAACGCAAGCCCACCCCCAAGCATGAGGCTTCACACAGAGCATCAAGCCCCCGCCCCGCGCGAGGCGCAGCCGCCAAACGGCCAACGGCCAAGCCCATCATGCGCCAACCAAGCGCCCCCTTCAAAAGATACGGCGCAGGCGAAATCGCCTGCGCCTTTGGTGTTCAGCGGCGGGTGAGCGGCCTCGCGCCACTCAAAGCACTGCGGGCAGCACAACCCAGGTCAGATGGCCCCAATGCGTGGTGGCCAAGACATAGCACACAGCAAGGATGAACAAAATCAGCAACAATGTGCCACACCCTATGCCACTACACGAGCAGCCCTGACCAAAGCCAAAACGCTCCTCGAGAAACTCAAAGAGCCACGCCAAGGCAGCCAAACGCAGCAAACCGCCTAAACATCCCGGACGATCATCTCGCATCATCTCTCACTCTCCTGTAGGGGTTGCTTGCGGCGTCGGGGTCAGTTCGGGCAGCGGCAACATGTAGGGGGCGTCGTTGGGAACCAACATGACTTGGATACCCGGCGCCAGTTTCTCGATGTATTGATACGTCAACAAATCGGGGTTATCACGAAGCACATCGGCAAGATATTGCAAAGCCTCGGCCTCGGCTTTAGCCTGAATCAGCCGGGCTTCGGCATCGCCCTTGGCTTTGATGACCGCGGCATCGGCTTGGCCCTGGGCCACTTGCCGCGCCTGTTCGGCTTCCTGCTTCTTTTGCTCGACCACGAATTTGGCCTGCAGGGCGCGCTGTTCGGCAATTTGCTTCTGCTCAATGGCTTGGGCGTATTCTTGGGTAAAGGCAATGTTGCGCAACACAAAGTCTTCCAAAATCAGGCCGTTGTCGGCCAAGCGTTGCGCCAAATTGGTGGCAATCATCTGTTCCAGGTCAAAGCGCTTGGTGCTAATCACCTCTTCAATGCGGAATTGCGACACCGCATCGCGAATTACCCCGCGCACCAAGGGGCGCACCAGCTCATGCGCGTATCGGTCCTGCCAGGCAATATGCACATCCACCACCCGCTTCGGGTCAATGGAAAAGATGACCGACGCGTCCATATACACCAACTGACCATCGGCGGTGCGGGCTTGGATTGAATCGTCGCCTTCCACTGCGCCTTCGGCGGGCGTCGAAGACATGGTATAAGTTTGTTTGGAAATCGGATAGTACACGACGTATTCCGCATAGGGGATGATCCAATGCAGGCCCGGGGTCAGGGCTTCTTTACGATAGCCTTCGGGAGCAATGGCCGAAATCACCACCCCGCGCTCCTGGGGCGGTACAAACACCAAACCGGCGGCGACGGTGGTCAAGGCCACCGCGCTCACCCCCGCAACGAGCAGCAACGTGCTGATAGGCTTCAACGGCTGCTTTTTGCTCAAGCGAGCCATCAACACCAGAAAAAGCCCCCCTGAAACGAGCCAAAGCAACGTGCTCAACCCTTTGACGACTTTCACAATATCCATATGATCGTTCTCCTCCGAGAGGGGTGAGATGTCGGGGCCGCCCAAAATCTGGCCCCAAACGCAGCACAGCCAACGTTAGGCCGGCCTGGGAAGGGCTTCCAGTTGGGTTACCCATTGCGCAATTACGTCAAAGCCGCCCTGCCAAAATGCTGCCTGGGTGACGTCCACGCCGGCTTCCTGCAAAATTTGCATGGGCGGTTTGGAGCCTCCGGCGGCCAACAAATCCAGATAGCGAGGCACAAAGGCCTTCCCTTCCTGCTGGTAGCGCTGATACAGCGCGAGCACCAACAGTTGCCCGAAGGCATAGGCGTAGACGTAAAACGGGGCGTGGTAAATATGCGGAATGGAAATCCATTCCCAACGGAATTCATCGCTGATATCCACCGCGTCGCCGAATTGGTCGTGCAAATTTTCCAGATAAGCGGCGGCCAAGTCGCTCACCGAAGCCCCCTGGCGCACCATATCGTGGGCTTGTTGCTCAAAAAGGGCAAAATAGCCCTGCCGCAAGATGGTGGCGTAGTTGTCATCCACCTGGCGGAAGAGCAAATCGCGGCGCACGGTCTCGTCGGTTTCCTGCTCTAAGAGCATATCCACCAGCAGCATCTCGCCGAAGGTCGAAGCCGTTTCCGCGAGGGGCAAAATGGCATGCTGCGTAAAGGCGGTATGGTGTTCGGCCAACATGGCATGCACGGCATGGCCAAGTTCGTGGGCCAGGGTAGCGACGTCGTCGGGGCGCCCCTGATAGTTGACCAGCACCCAAGGGGTGAAATCTGGCGAGACCGTCGAGCAAAAGGCACCGCTGCTTTTGCCCGGGCGCACTTCGCTATCCAAGTGGTGTTCGGCCAAAACCCGCTCGGCCAGCTTTGCAACTTTGGGGTCGAAACGGCGGTAGGCTTCCAGCACCATTTCCACGGCTTGGCCAAAGTCATACGTCTTGTCAGATTGAGCGACCGGGGCATAGATGTCGTAACGGCGGAGGCGCTCCATGCCCAACCAAGCAGCTTTGAGGCGGAAGAAACGGCGGAACACGCCTGCGTTGCGCTGCACGACGTCCAAGAGCGTTGCCACCACCTCATCGGGGAGGTGATTGGCCAAGTTGCGCACCGCAATGGGGCTGGAAAACTTCCGCAAGAGGATGTGTTCGTTATACCAATCGCGCACCCGGTTTTGATAAATCTGGCCCAAGATGCTGCTATCGTTGCCATACACGCGATAAAGTTCCTGGTAGGCTGCAGCCCGCAAGTCAGGGTCGTGATGACGGGCATAGACCATCAATTCACCACGGGTGAGCTCTTGCACCTCGCCGTCCACTTCCAACTTGAAGGTGTAACGGTTGGTGATGGCGCTGTAGAGGGTTATCAAAGCCGAGGTGCCGGTGGTATCTTTGAGGTTGATGATTTTTTCCTCGGCTTCTGAGAGGGTGTAAGGGCGATACAGGCGCATTTTTTCGAGGTAGTAGCGGTAATCGCCGGCGGCCTCCATCAGGCGGGCCGCGTTTTCATCGTCCAAGCCCTTCCACCAAAGGTCGAAGAAAAGCAGGCGATTTTCCAATTCGGCCATTCGCTGGCGCACTTGGCCGAGGAAGTTTTGGGCTTCTTCGTCTTGGGTGTTTTCCGAAAAGCGCAAATGGGCATAACCGTAAATGCGATGAATGAGCTTGGCGATGTCTTCCAGCTCGTGCAAAAGGCTCACAAACGCCTCTGTGGTGATGTCGGCGCGCAAAGCAGCGCGGTGCGCCTCAAAGGCTTTCACTTTCGCCTCTAAAACATCAAAGGCCTCCCACGCGCTTTCCTGCGAGGGGAAGAGGTCGTCTAAACGCCAACGGGTTTGGGTGTAGGTGGACATGACACACTCCAAAAGAGGGGGGAAGTCCGCTTAGCGGACATTGAAGCGAATGTGCAAAATATCGCCATCTTGGACGATATAGTCTTTGCCTTCCAGCCGCAGTTTGCCTTGGCTGCGGGCTGCGCTCATGCTCCCCGCGGCCATCAAGTCGTCGTATGAAACGACCTCCGCGCGGATAAAGCCTTTTTGCAAATCAGTGTGGATGACGCCCGCGGCCTCTGGTGCGGTGGCGCCGCGGCGCACCGTCCACGCCCGCACTTCATCTTCGCCCACGGTGAAGAACGAAATCAGCCCCAACAGCTCATAAGAGAGCCGAATGACCCGATGCAAACCAGGCTCTTCGATGCCATACTCGGCCAGGAAAATCTCCGCGTCTTCCGGGGGCAGCTGGGCGATTTCCATCTCCAATTTGCCCATGAGCGAAGCCACCGCGCTCCGCTTGTGCGGATATGTTAGCGCGGGCGGCTCCTGCCCTTCGCCCAGGTTGAAGAGGATGAGCAACGGCTTGCGCGACAAGAAGCCAAAACCAGCCAGGCGTTTTTCCTCATCGGGCGTCAAATCCACATCGCGCAGGGGGATTTCCGCAGAAAGGGCTTCGTGCAATTTCTGGAAGAGGGCTTGTTCCTGCTCGATTTGCTTGCGCTCGCGGGCGCCCTTTTTCCATTCTTCTTCCAGGCGTTCCAACTTGCGCTCCACTGCAATGAGGTCATTCAGCAAAAACTCCGCATCCATGGCCTCCACATCCCGCAGGGGATCCACGCTTCCCATGGGATGGGGCACGCTGGGGTCCTCAAAACAGCGCACCACATGCACCAAGCCATCCATTTGGGTCAATTGGTTGAGCAAAGGGCCGGAAATATCACCGCTGGCTTTGCCCTCCAAGCCTGCAATGTCGGCGTAGGTGACCTTCGCGTAAATCGTGCGGCGGGGCTTGAACATCGCGGAAAGGGCGTCAACCCGGGGGTCGGGCACATCTACCACCGCGGTATGCACCTCAAAACGCCCTCCGCTCATGGTGAGCGGGGCGTTGCCGCGAGTCAGGGCATTAAACACTGTGGTTTTGCCGCTTTGCGATAAGCCGATGATGCCTAAACGCATGGGAACTCCTCAAGGGTGGGAATCAGGCCCGAGGGGACGCCCTGGGGCCACAAAAGCCGAAACGGCCTCGGCTTGGCGTTGCCGAGCATGCCAAGGCTCTCATCCTCCACTGCCTGGCGCTCGGGGGTAAAACGGCGGCAGGCGGCTTGCTCCGGCCGGGCGCAATCTGGGGTTGCGGCAAGCCCAAACAGGGCTTTCGGGCGTGCGCCGGGCTTGTGTCCTGAGCAAAAAATTATTGACCTCTGCCGCCAATCCGAGTATACTTAGGCCTGCGTGCCGAAGTGGCGGAATTGGCAGACGCGACGGACTCAAAATCCGTTGGGGCTTACACCCCGTGTGGGTTCGACTCCCACCTTCGGCACCAAAAAGGCGGCTCTCAGGCCGCCGTTTTCGTTTAAAGCCCCAGGCGGGATTTGAACCCGCGACCCACTGCTTAGGAGGCAGTTGCTCTATCCTCTGAGCTACTGGGGCACGTGCGCTCGGCGCCTCAAATTATACCATCGGGCGCGGTGACACACGGCATTCCCGCGCAACCAAAGCCTTCGGCAAAGGCTTCGGCCACGGCCGTGACCACATCTTGCATTGGGGGCGGCGGCTGCAGGAAATCGGCCAGGTTGGCAATGGCGTAGCCTCTCAAACCACAACCAATGATGCCAGACCAATGCTCCGCCGAAGTATCCACGTTGAGGGCAAAACCATGTTGCGAAATGCCCTGGGCGTTCACCCGCACGCCAATGGCTGCAATTTTTGCGGGGTCCCCCGAGGGCAGGCGCACCCAAACGCCTGTCAGGCCTTCCATCCGAAACCCGCGGATTCCAAAATAGGCCAACACGCGAATAAGGACAGATTCCAGCCGCCGCAGGTAACCGACGTAATCCCTTTGGGGCAAGCGCAGGCGTCCCTCACGGGTGACCTGCAGTTGCCCCAAAGGGAGGATGGGATACCCCACCACCTGGCCGGGGCCGTGGTAGGTGACATCACCCCCTCGGTCGCTCCACACCACTGCAATGCCGCGGCGGCGTGCGCCTTCCTCACCCCAAAGCAAATGAGCCGGGTTGCCTCGGCGGCCAAAGGTGAATGTGGGTGGGTGCGAGAGCAACAACAACGTCGGCGGGCGCTCGCCCGCGGCAACCCGCGCCGCCACCGCGCGCTGGAGCGCCCACGCCTTTTGATAAGGCACTTCACCCAGCCAGTAACAACGACATTGCATAAGGCCCTACTACTGGAAAAAGGAAGCCAGCCCCATCAAGAGCGGGACCAAGAGCCCAAAAAGCCATGAAATCAGGCTGAAAATGCCCAAATAGGCCAACGCTGTCCACAGGGGGCCAGGTGCGCCGGCCGAGCGAGGCTGCCTGCCTTGGGAAAGGGCCTCGAGCGCCTCGCGCAGGTGGGTAGGCTTGGTTTGCCGCCCATCAAGCCAGAACCAATGGCCTGGCGTATGACCAAAGACAATCAAGCGCGCGCCTTCGAAGGCCGCCAGCCACGCTTGCCAGGCCGGCGGAAGGGTCAACAACGTGGTCTCTGAACAGACCACAGCCTCGAAGCGCGCTTCGGGCGGTGTCGCTTCCGCGGGCGCAAGCACGGTGACCGGCAAAGCCATGCGGTCCTCTAAGTCGGCCAACCAGGCCGCGCTTTCCTGCCCCAAAGCCAACACCCGAAAATCGGCTGTCTGCTGCTGAGATTGCGAGCGGACCGCCGCCCAGTCCAGCCGCAGCCATCGGGCGTGATAGGCCAAAACGCTTCCGCTCCACAAGGTCATCACCAAGGCAAACCGGAAGCGCTGCCCGTCGGGGACGCCGCCCAAAAAGGCGACCAAAACCTGGTAAGCGCTCATCGTGGCAAAGCCAATCACGGCCAGGATGGCAAAAAAGAGTATCACATACAAATATCCCCGCCGAATCAGGCTCGCGCGCGCTGCTGTGTCGGCCATCGCCTCTCGCTGCAAGGCGCGCCAAGGCATCGGCCACAGCATCCCCCCCAACACAAACAGGGTTATCCCAGAGGCCAGCGGCCGATAGGAGACCACCACGTCGCCCCACAAAACGGTCAAGACGAAATGCACCAACGCGCCCACGCCGCTGCTCAACAAAAGCAGCCCTGCCGCCGCCAAAATGCTCAACACCAAACGGTGAATTTTGGCTTGTCGCGCCTCATCCCAAGCGGCAATCAACTGCGCCAAGCCCTTTTGCGCGGCGATCCAAACCGTCATCCACGGCAAGCCCACGGTTATAAGCAAGCGCACGAGCCGATATAACGGCTCATTTTCGCCCAAGAGGTGCAACAACACGCCATTCAGGGCCATCCCCGCCACGGCCAAACTCACACTCAACCCGCTCAAGGCCCACACAATCAGGAACGCCGCCACAAGCCCCGCCCCACGCTCTTGCGGGTCGTGTAGCGTTTCGTGCCACCAGCGCCGCCCCCAGTATCCCCAGATAATCAACCCGCCCAAGACCAACACACTACCCTGCAAGGCTTCCACCAACAAGGGGGTGACCACCAAGGTCACGCTACGCTCTGGCGGGAAAATCACTTCCAGTAATTTTTGCGCCCCCAGCAACACCCACACGAGGCTATACGAAAGCCACAACCACCGATACCATCGCCGCGCGAGGCAGTGCGCTTGCGGGCAGAGGGGCTGTTCATCTCGCCGCACAATGGTCAGGAAATACCACCCGAGCACGCCGTGCGGCAGCAAAAGCGCCAGCCCTCGCTCCCACGTCAGCCGGGGGAAAAGGGTATTGGCCTCGATGGCAAAAACAGCCTCTAACCCCCGGGCTACTAAAACCATCACCGCATGAAAAACAACGCCCCAGGTCAGGGCCAAAAGCACATACAGCGCCACAGCCCGCACGCCCGAGGCGCGCTCTTCGGGGTCGGCTGCTGCATCACGCTGTGCCCAGTGCCAGTGCAGAACAAAAACCGGCAACGCAATCAGGAAACCCGCCAACGGCAACGCCAACTGCTCTGGCGAACGCCACAAGCGATTTTGCAGGGCGCGATAGAGCAGCCCTACCAAATCCCAAACCCAAATCTCCAGCGTGACAATCACCACCAGATACACATAAATCCGCCGCAAAGTGGCCATGATTTACCTCCAACGGCACCAGGGGAAAGTAGGCCAATCCATTAACAAGTGAGCACAACGGGGTAACGCGGGCTTAGTCGCATCGCCAGTACCACGAGCCCTCTAATTCGGATGGTAGCTCAAGGATTTTCCATTGGCCGTTCTCCCGCACCAGGGTCACCCGCGCGGGATATTCCATCATCGAAAATCTAAAGGGGGCCTCCTCTTGCCGGAAAAAGATGGTCACCCAAGCGTGGTTGTCATCCACAAAAGTTTCTCCCACGATGTCAACGGTCGAGAAGAGTTGAAAGTCTTGCATTTCAGTGCCGAAATCCATCAGCGACGGCTTGCATGGCATCTCGTCGCTCAGCAGTTGGTAGGCCCGCTCCCAATCATTCCGTTGCAAAGCCAGGATGTAGTTGTAAACCGTAGCTGAAGGAGAATTGTCGGTCCGATACGCGGTATCTTTGCGACGAGCCCACGCGATCACGACGGCCAGGAGGGCCAACAGCACCAAGCCCAACAACATTCCCCAAAAAAACCGGTCTTGCGAGTTCGTTTTCTGTTCCATCCCACGCCTCCTCTCGCGCACGAAACGGTTACCCACTGCCATTGTAGCAAGAAAACAGGAAAACGCCAACGGCCCCGTCAGTATTGGCGGGGCCGTTGGGGGAGAGGGGTGCTACTCAACAGTCCAAACACACGGTCGGAACAGGCGTCGGTGATTCGGTCGGTTCCACCGTCGGTGTAGGCGTCGTAGGTACCGGTGTTGGGGTATTTGTAGGATAAGGCGATGGCGTCGGCGAAGCAAAGATCATGTTTCGCGAGACCACACAGATGCCGCCAAAGGTGAGTTGCACGGTGTAGGTGCCGAAGAGCGGGCTCAAGCCAAAGCGAGCCGTCCAAGTGCGCGTAGTGCCACCGGGGAAACTCAGCGACGAGCCCACCGTTGTAGGCGAGCTATAGTCGTTGCCGCCGTAGTATGTGCTCCAATTCCACAGGAAGGAATCCACGTATTGGCTGGTGTAATTTTTCGGCCAGGAGAGCGTTGCGCTGGTAAGCGGCATATCCATGGGGTTGTCGTTCCTGACCTGGACGTCCAGGTCGCGGCCCGCGGTGTAGTAGTTGGTAATGGTGATGAGGGAACAATCGGGCGTGGGCGTAGGCGTGGGCGTCTCGGTGGGAGTGGGGGTATTGGTGGGGGTAGGCGTTGGGACGTCAATGGTGCGGCTCACAGTACAACGCCCATCAAAGGTCAACGTGACCGACAGCGGGCCATAAGGCGATGAGACGCCATCGAAATTCGCCTTCCACTGCGCCGTGGCGCCGCTGCTTCCCATCCAAATATGGCTGCTGGCCGTGCTCGGTGAGCTGTAGTCGTCGCTGCTGGTGATGCGATCACCGTTGAAGTCCATCCAATCCACGTAAACTGCGCTGTTGGAAGCGTCCAACAGGGACCACGAGAAGTTGGTGAACGTCAGGGCAATGGGTTGCGGGTTGTTGTTACGCACCACCGCGACCACGTTGTGCCCCGAGACATACATGGACGTGATGCTGATGTCCGTACAATCTGGCGTGGGGGTGGGGGTCGGCGAGAGGGTCGGGGTCGGTGTGTTGCTGGGGGTGGGGGTGATGGTCGGCGTGGGGGTGATGGTCGGCGTCGGAGTGATGGTTGGTGTGGGGGTGATGGTGGGCGTCAGGGTAGGCGTCGGGGTCGGGAAGTTGACCAGGAAAGTGCGCTCGACCCACGGCGACCAAATGCCCCGTTCCCGCGAGTAGGCACGCGCCTGCAACACGGCCACACCATTTTGCTCTTTCAGCATGTTCCACCACGAGCGCCACATCACATGGCAGGAAGCATCACCACCAAAAGTGCAGTAGCGGGCGTGCCATTCCGTATGGGTCTTCGATTCTCCCGTGGGGAAAACCAATCGGAATTGGACTTTTTGGATGCCATCGCCGTTGCTCTGGCCGACCAACGGATCCCACGCCACGGCCTCAAAGGGCGTTTGTGCGCGATCGTCATCCGAATCCACCACAAAGCCCTCGGGCGGCCAGACAATTTCAACGTGGATGGGCACATAGTGGTAATCGCGGGTATAGCTACACGTGGTGCCATCCGAGAGGGTGAAGTTCAAGGTGACGCTATAGCTCCCCAAGGCGAAGTCGTTGTAACTTACTTTGTTGAAGTCAGCCATCCACGTGCCTTGGACCCCTGCGCCCCACGCCACGGGCGGAGTTGCCTGGGTAAAGGCCGGGCCGCTGTATGCGTCACCTCGGTAGTATTTATGCCACCTTGCCTTGGCATAGTTCAGATATTCACCTTCTGCCACGTTGGTCCAGTCAATGATAGCGCCGGTGAAATAAATCTTATCGGCATTGTAATTGATCACTTGAATCTTTAAGTCGTCTTTCCGCACCCGCAAATTACCCACGTCGACGTTGTCACAGCTGGGGGTAGGGGTCATTGTGGGCGTGGGGGTATCGGTCGGGAGCGGGGTTTCGGTTGCGGTAGCCGTCGGCGGCTGGGTATTGGTGGGCACCGGCGTTGGCGTTGGCAGCCGAATATCAGGCGGCAAGCCAATGACCTTGGAGACGCGGAAGCGTTCCAAAATCCCTGTACGCTCTGCATGGAGCTTCACCGCAGGGGTAATCGAAGAGATGAAGGGCAAAATCATCGGGTGGTAGAAGGTCACGCTCACCAGCACCCGGGTAGGGCCTAACGTGGGGTCGCCTGCATCGTCGTGGGGCGAGCACGTATCCGACACGGGGTCATACACAAAACCCGGGCTGCTGCTGCACACGGTGACGTGGAAATATCCCGGTTGGTTGGGTGCGGCGGTATCATCGCGCATAATCCCCACGGCAACGCCCCGCACCACGGCTTTGATGCTGGCAACGCGGGCTGCGTCTTCCTCTTCGATTTTGTGTGCGCCGTCGCAGGGTGTGCCGTCGCCGTCCAGGTCAATGCAATACGAAGGGTCATATTCCCCAGTTTGAGCATATCGCACGCCATAGCGGGCTGCGTTTTCCACCACCATATAGGCCTGAAACAGCCTGGCCGTTTCAATCATGGCAAAAATCAGCATCAATACGACGGGAAGCAATAAAGCGAATTCTACTGCGCCCTGGCCGCGTTTGGGGAACCATGGATGTTGCCGCCTTGAAATTTTGCTGTTCATCGTTCTACCTCACTCACACAAGCCGCTAATGCGTTAGCCGAGTAAACAGACGAGAGGCAATATCTTCAAAAACTGTATTCAGCCCCGACCCTGTCGGCGAGAAGTAGTAATTGCCGCACCATTGGGTGTAGTCGGTGATGCCATCACAGGGGTCGGTCGAAGGGTCACCATCGTCACCCACGGCAGCAACGTAACGCAGCAATGCCCCGCCGTGAGGTTTGGAAGCGCCATAGGTGTTGAGCACCTGCTGGCCTAAGCCGATTGCAAAAATTGCCGCGCTCTGCCCGCCCACGGCACACCCCGGCGCGGGGTTGGTGGCCGAACAAGCCACATAGTCGGCCATGTCGCGGGCATAATCGTCGGCGTCATACAATGAGCTGGTGCTGGGATGGCGCGAATCAGGGTTGTGATCTCGGCAAAACGGCGAATGGAAAGTCGAAGGCGGGCAATACCCCACCGGAAGCGAGGCCCGAATATGCGCCGGGGTGTCGAGAACGTCGTTGCTCGAGGGCAGGGTGGAATTGGCCGCGCCATCGGTCAACAAAATGACCACCCACAGCGCATCGTCGCGGCCCGAGGTGCTCAACAGTTGCCCAGCCCAATACAAGCCGCCGCCGATGGCCGTTGTGGTGCACGTTGAGGGGTCTTCATAATCAGGATTGCGCAGCAGGGGACAATCCAAGCCCAAATAGGTATGGCTGCCGGGGTCGTAACGGCGGCAAGGGCCAGGCGCATCGGAATCGGCCAAATCTTCTGGGCATTCCCAGCCCGGGTCATACACGGTCATATTGTTCACGATATTGGCCGCCGTCCCATAATCGTAGGTCCACGCCATTGAAATGGGCGCTGTAGAAGGCGTGCCCGGCGGGAAACGCGGGGCGGTATCGCCACGCCGCCACCCATCTGCAAAGGTCACGATGGCCACGCGGTCTTGCTCTTTTGCGGGGGGCAAATTCAAGATGCGCGAAACAAAGTTCAAGGCCGCGCTACGCACCTCTTCGAAGGGGTGACACTGGTGCAGGGGGTTGCAATGCGAAGGATCCCGCATGGGGTCACCGGGCGGTGCGTCGTAGGTCATGGATTCTGACGTGTCAATCACCAACACCACGTCCATAGACGCGGCCTCGCTCACCGCCTCGGCCTTCAGATGAATGGTATTAATGCCGACAATTTGCAAAAACGCGGTAGGGAGATCAGCCTCAACGATCACCTCGACCTTTTTGCGCCGAGGCGGCACGCACAAATAAGGGTCACCCGGCTTGGTGTCGCAAGTGTTGACTTCCAAAAGGGTGGGGGTAAAGCCATTCGCCTCGATAAAGGACCGCGCGGCAGCCCGCATGGCAGAGATGTCGCGGTTTTCACGGAATTGGGCTGAAGCCGCCAGCGCCGCCGCATCAGCAGCCTGGCGCAAACGACCCTCGGCGACAAAGTAACGCCCTAAATCAACGGCCAAGCCCGTAAAGGCCAACAGCCCTACCAAGGCCGCCGCCAATATAATGAGCATTTGTCCGTGGTTTCGCTGTCTTTCCATCATGATAACCTCACGGAGAAGGAGTAGGCGTTGGCTCAGCCGAAACTAACGGCATAATGGCAACGGCATGAATCAAAATCGGGTCAGGAATAAAAGCTTGAATCCACGGCAGTTTCAACCGCTGGTGGTAGTGATAAAACACCTCTACCACCACCAACCCCGTGCTCGGCGCGCTCAAATCCAAACGGCTGTTGATTTCTGCATTGCTGACCTGGGAACCAAAATGGCCGTAATAAGACCACCACCCATTCGGCGGCGGAAAACGCGCCACAACCCCGTAATTCTGCAAAACCGACACCGCCGATACCACAATATCGTCGCTGGCCGTATCCAACACGATTTTCGGGCGCTCTTGCTTCAACTCGGTTAAAACATCACACGCCGCCTGCCGATAAAAATCGTGCGTGGTCGTGCAGTCGGTATTGGAATCGCGGATGTAATAATAGTTGTCGCTGGCAAAACGAGCCGCATTCCGCGCCGCATCCACGACGGCCAGGTAATCCACCAGCCAAAACCCCATCTCAATCAGGCCGGAAAAAACAATCAACAAAATGGGGAAAAACAGAGCCACTTCGACCAAGCTCTGCCCCAAAGGCAAACGCTTTTTCCGCCATAGGCGCGTGAGGGCTCTTCGGAACATCATGAGCACTCCTCTCCAGTCTCTCCCAGTGTCTTCGCTTGACATAAAACCAAAGCGAAGGCTATTGCTTTCATTATACCTGAAATTAAGTTTAAAATTACCAAAATAGGTACCAAAGTACTACCCTTAAAACTGTAACAAAATCGCATTTGCACCGCTTCCATAGGACTTTTTTCCTAATTTTCAAACATAAACAAAACCGCCTCGCTTTCCAGCCAGGCGGCAATTAACGCATCAGCCACAATTTCTTTAAAGAAGGTTAGCAAGGTCAAAACGGGCTTCTTCTCTCACCCCACCCAAACCACATCCCGCCGCGGCCGTTTCCCCGCTGGGCAAATTGACGGGGCCCATCGCGGCAGAGCCATCGCGCGCCTGCGGCTCACCCCTCAATCGTGTTGCGCGGGCGCAAATCGTAGGTTTCTGCCATCAACGCTCCCCCAACAGGGGCCGCCTGCAAAGCCATCACCCTGCTCGGTGCAAAATAAGGGAAGTCAAAGGTTATGGGGTCGCCCGCTTGCTTCCCCGGGATGGGCATCAAACGGGCGGTAAGCGGCTTGCGCAAACGCCGCGCCAGAGCAGCCACATCCAAGAGCACGGCGCTCAACTGGTCTGCCGTGGTATCCCCCGGCAAAGGCACGGTATCCAAACCTGTGCCGCAAACCGCGCTATATGCCAACAAATCTTTGACGTGCAACACACCTTCCGCGGCACGGGCGGCCAAAATGGCATCTTCCAACACCGGCAACATCAACCCATTGAAGCCCGTTCGGGGGAAAGCCGCCCGATCCAAGGCGTCGGCCAGGAAGGCTGCGGCCGCCAGTGCGCCATGCAGCCCCAGAGCCGCGACCCCCAACTGTTCCAAGGCCCGCCCCAACGATGTGGCCTCATCAGGAAACGGCGCCAGCGAGAAATCCAACCCCAGGAAACGGGCCTGGTGCAGCGCCGCGGCGCCTTCAGCCAAGGCAGCCAGCCGGCGGCCGAGATCTTCCAGCCGCGCAATCAATGCCTCCCGCGCTTGCGACGCGGTTTCCGCGGCCGCAAAAGCCTGCACTGCCTCATCAGCGGCTTCCAGCGCTAAGGCAACCAAAACCTGCCCCCGAGGCAACAGCGGCGGCGCGTACGCAGCCGGGAAAAAGGGCGCCCCCGGCCCAACCGAGGCCAAGGCAGCAAAACGCAAATTCGCAAACCCTTGCGGCTCCAACGGCGCCAGCGCGGCCATCACTTCCCCGCACGCGCGCACCGCCGCAGGATGCACGCCCTCGTCGTCGGCAATCACGCCGCCACAAAACACCTTGCTCGTCGCGCCCAACATTGCTGGCACCCAACCATACGTGGACGGCCGCGCGGGCAGCGCCGGGCCCAACGAAATGTAATCCAGCCCAAAGGCCTCGGCTTCTCCGTCCAGCCGCTGGGCCAACGCTATGGCTTCGCCTTCAGACGACACCAGCAGCGGAAAAGGCGGCGTGGCCAGCCGAACCGTTTGGACCGGAAAATCGGCCCCCTCCAACGCCAAACGCGTCGCAGCGGCCGCCTTGGCCGCAGCCGCTAAGTCTTCAGGATGAGCAAACACGGTGATGGAACGGACTTGCACAGGGGACCTCCAGCGTCTGCCTTGCAGCAGGCTATGATGGGGTTTCTGAATCCGACGAAGGTGCCTGAGCGTGTTGCTGCGCTTCGGGCAAAACCGGGCGCACACCCGTGCCCCCCTGCGGAGGGCCGACGATGCCCCGGTCTTCCATCAAATCAACCAGGCGCGCCGCGCGGGTGTAGCCAATGCGCAAGCGCCGCTGTAACAGCGAGGCCGAAGCCTTGCCCTCGCGCCGCACCAGCGCGACGGCCTCATCCCACAGGGGGTCGGTAGGTTTCTGGGGTTCGGCGTCTTCCAACTCCCACAAGGGTTTCTGTTTCAGGGGGATGTGCTCCGGTGGCGCGTCCACCACACCCCCGATGCCCGGCACGGCAGCCTGCCCAAACTCACGCCAATATTGCACCACCCGCCGAATTTCCGCGTCGGAAACATAGACGCCCTGCAAACGCATGGGGTCCGGCGCGTCTGGGGCCATGAAAAGCATGTCGCCTCGCCCCAACAAGCGCTCCGCGCCCGGCTGATCCAAAATCACGCGGCTATCTACGCTCGAGGCCACGGCAAAGGCAATTCGGGCCGGGAAGTTGGCTTTGATGATGCCAGTGACCACATCAACCGAGGGGCGCTGGGTCGCGATGATGAGATGAATGCCCGTCGCGCGGGCCAATTGCGCCAAGCGGGTGATGGTGCGCTCGGTGGTTTCCGGCGCCATCATCATCAGGTCGGCCAATTCGTCAATGACCACGACCAAATAGGGCAGTTTTTCTTTGCCTTCTTTGAGGGCTTTGCGGTTGTAGTCCACGATATGCCGTGTGCCCGCGCTGGCGAACAGCTTATAGCGGCGTTCCATTTCGCGGGTCACCCACTGCAAAGCCCCCACGACGCGTTCCAAATCAACCACCACCGGAGCCAACAGGTGCGGGATGCCATTGTAGCCGCTCAGTTCCACCCGCTTTGGGTCAACCAACAAGAGGCGCAAGTCGGCGGGGGTATTGTGCAGCAGCAGGCAGGTGATGATGCCGTTCACACAGACCGATTTCCCGGAACCCGTCGCGCCAGCGATGAGCAAGTGGGGCATGGCCGCCAGGTCTGCGGCCACGGGGTTGCCGGCCACGTCTTTGCCTAAGGCAAAGCGCAAAGGCGATTTCAGGCGGCGGAATGCGTCGCTTTCGATGACCTGCCGCAGGGTGACGGGGGCGGTGCGCTCATTGGGCACCTCAATGCCCACGTAGCCTTTGCCAGGCACCGGCGCTTGAATGCGCACCCGCTTGGCGGCCAACGCCAGAGCCAAGTCGTCGGCCAGGGCAGCAATTTTCGAAACCCGCACCCGCATGGGGCCTTTCCGAGTTTCGACGTAGCCGGGTTCCACGCCATAGAGGGTGACCGTGGGGCCCTGCTGCACTTCGACCACTTTGGCCGGGGCGCCAAAGAGGGCCAGGGTTTCTTCTATCAAACGGGCGCGGCTTTCGACCTCTTCGGCTTCCCAGGCTTCGCTGGGGCTTTCGTCCAACATTTCGGCCACGGAGGGGAGCACCCATGCTTTGGGTGCGGCCTGCACCGGAGAAGCCGCGCCAGCGGCTCCTGGGGTGTTCGGCGAGGCCGCCGATGCCTCTCGGGAAACAGGCTCCGCTTCCACGCCCCGAATTGGTTTGGCGCGTTTGGCTTGCCAGGCTGCTCGCCGGGTTTCCCATTGGCGCTGCAGCCAACGCCCGCTCAAGGGCACCCAGCCAAAGAAATTGGCCACCGGACGGTTGAGGGTCAACGCCACCCCCAAGAGCAGCCACGCCGCCCACAGCACCATCGCGCCGCCAAGGCCCACGGCTTTGAGCAAACCCCACAGCAGGGCTGCGCCAACATAACCGCCGCCACGGCCCTGAGATGCCGCTTGCCACATGGCCTCTTGCCCAGCCGCGCTCCACGGCAGGTGCAAGCCAACCAACACACCCGTGTAAACAACCAAGAGCCCGATGGTGCGTTCCAAATTCAAAAGTAGCAAGCGCTCGCTGCGGCGGAAGAGAATGCCCGCGCCAAAAAACAGCAACCACAATGGAAAGAGCCACAATCCCCAACCCAGGGCCCGCTGCCAAAACGAGGCCCAAGGGTGCAGGGCGCTTCCCGCGGGCCAAATCAAGCTGGCCAGGGTGAGCAAGCCCGCCACAAGCAAGCCCACGCCCCAGAGGTCGCGCTTGCGCTCGGATGAAAGGCGGGGCAAAGAGCGCTTAGGGAGCGCCGCTCTGATGGCTTGGGTCGCCCGAGGTTGAGACTTTTTGGCCGCGGAGGTCTTCCGCCGCCGCGCTGAGGTGGATTTTTTCCGCGTTGTGCGTGTGCCGCGTGACGCGCCGCGCTTTTTCCCCTGCGCGGCTTTGCGCGTGGTGCGCTTTTTGGGGCTTTTGCCTTTTTTGGTGGTCGTTTTCCGCGCCATTGTAGGAACGATTATAGCACAAACGTTCCCCCCAATTGGGCCGGCAAGCCTACCACCACACCCGGAAGGAACTCTTTCCGTGGGCGGTGACGCCTTGGGCCTCGACTTGCACTTCGATTTCAATGTGCCCCATGGTCGCGGGCGCGACGGTCTTCACAGTGCCTCTCCCTTCGGCGTCCGTCCAAACTTCCCCCACAGGCACACATTTTTCTCCGAGCGCGCCGACTGTGGTGACGGTTTGCGCCTCGGGTGAAACATCGGCGTGATCGTCCAACCAGCAAAGGTCCACCTGCACCGCGGCCCCGGTGACTGGTTGCCCGATTTGGTCCAGCACGGTGATGTAAATAGTCTGCGATTCGTTTTGATGCAAGGTCAAGTGCTCAACGCTAATCAAGACTTGCAACGAGGTCACAGAAAAGGCGGGCGCGTTGTTGCTGGGCGGTCGGGGGTCGAGCAGGGCAGGATCTTCGCCTTGCAAACTGAAATACAGTTCCCCCAAGGGGCTCAAAGTCGCCTGCCAATCGTTTTGCGCGCCTAAGCGGAGTTCCAAACGGCCGTATTCGAAATATTGCACCGTGGTTCGCTGCATGCCAACGACTTCGTCCAGCGCTTGGCTCACCACACGGCCCAGGAAGCCGCGATAGCGCTCATAGGTCGGCAGGAATTTACCACACACTGGCAATGTGTCGCCTTGCACCGCGGGGAAATATTGGCACGCCAAGGTGCCGCTTCCGATGCCTGCCGCGGGCGCCCAGGTGACGTCGCCGCGCTGCGCCAGCAAACGGTAAACTTCCTGCCCTAACGGCAGCAACTCGGCCTGGGCACTTCCCCACGGTTGAACAAAGACGGCTTTTTGAAAATATTGAATTTTGCCGTTTCGACGGGTGAGGGCTTCCGAAATCGGCGCTCCAACAACAATCGCCGCGTTGGGGATGCTTTCATACAGGGCAAGGAAAGCCCCCTGCACCGTATGCCCAGTGGCAGGGAAATAGCGCGCCCCATTCCCATCGTCGGCATACGCCACCGGATGGGAAAGCAAAGTCACCAAAATGATTGCTACCCCCGCTACGAACCCTAATTGCCAGGATTTCGGTTTCATTGTCATTTCATTATAACATGTTTTGCAACAACTAAAGTGAAAATAAATAATTTCTGTCAACAACGCCCTTTTACACGGCTTTTTCAAGTCACCTTTGAAGGCTAAGGGAACACCATTCGTTGCAGAAAACACGCAGGGAACAGGCCTCAACCCAGCCAGGGCTCCTTTTCCCCAGGCCAATTGCCGCGCCTCGCCAACGCTAAGCGCGTCTTGGGGGTAGCAAAGCCCGGCCGCGCCCCAGTGCGATATAATGACACCATGCGCATCCTTGTCATCGGCAGCACCAACTTCGTCGGGCGGGCCATCGTGCGCCATCTGGTTCAGGCCGGTCATCAGGTGCGCGCCCTCATTCCGCCCGGACCACAAAGCCCCATGCTGCCCCAAGGGGTTTCTGTTGAGGCCGTGCTCACCGCGCCGCACGATCCCAAAGGCTTACGCGCCGCGCTGGTGGGCATCGAAGCCGTGATCTCAGCCGATGGTGCGGCCATGCCCGCCCAGGGAGAAGACCTCCTCACGCTGGTGCGTCAAGCCCAAACTTTGAGCGAAGCCGCGCGCGAGGCCCACATCGCGCACATTTTACACCTCAGCACCCTCGGTGCCGAACCCGCTTCCGCCTACCCGTGGTTCAAAGCCCACGGACTGGCCGAAATCGCCTTCCAACGGGCGCAAGTGCCTTACACCATTTTTCGCCTTGGTATCCCCTTCGGCCCCGATGACGACTTCACCAACACCCTGGCCCTGCTACTCCACGCCACGCCGTTTTTCCCCTTGCCCAACCACGGGCGCACCCTTTTACAGCCGCTTTGGGTGGAAGATTTGGCCGCCGCGCTCACATTGGCCCTGGAAACCCTCGCCCCTCAAGGCCAAACCATCCCCTTGGGCGGCGGCGAACACCTCAGCCTCCAGGAAATCAGCCAAACCGTCGCCGCGGCCTTAGGGCTCAAACGCCGCTTTTGGGGCCTTTCACCCGCTCACCTGCGCCATCTAACCGTCTGGTTGCGCTACCTCTTCCCTCGCCTGCCGGTCTCTTCGCTCTGGTTAGACTACTTCGCTGCCGACCGCATCGCAGCCACCGATACCCTTCCTCGCGAATTCGGCTTGCTTCCCGAACGCTTTGCCCACCACCTGGATTACCTCAAAACCATCCCTTGGCGTCGCCGCCTGCTCCACACTCTGTTTGCGAGGTGACCTATGCGCCGTCTTCGCCTGCGCGGACAAATTTTCACCATCCGTTTTCTCGAAACCCCCGAGGCCATGACCGAGGTCGAAGCCGTGCAACGCGTTGTCTGGCCGGGCTCTGAAACCGACATCGTGCCCGATCACCTGCTCCTCACCATCGCCCACAACGGCGGTGTCGTTTTAGGAGCCTACCACGAGGAAAGCGGCCAAATGGCCGGCTTTGTCTATGGCTTCCCCTGCATGGACGAAACGCCCCAAGGCTGGCGCTTCAAACACTGCTCTCACCAATTGGGTGTGCGCCCTGAATTCCGCAACTTTGGCTTGAGTTTTCATCTCAAACGCGCCCAATGGCAATGGGTGCGCCACCAGGGTCTTCCGCTCATTACTTGGACCTACGACCCTCTACTCAGCCGCAACGCCCACCTCAACATCCGAAAACTGGGGGGCATCTGCCGCACTTACCTGCGCGAAGTGTATGGCACCATGCGCGACGGCCTCAACGCCGGGCTCCCCTCCGACCGTTTTTTGGTTGAGATGTGGGTCGAATCGCCGCGCGTGCTTCGCCGCCTGGAAGACCCCCCGCCCCAGCCCCTGGATTTAGCCCACTACCTCAGCGCGGGCGCGGCCATCCTCAACCCCACCGCGCGCGGCCCCCACGGCTTCCCCGAGCCGATGCCGCCGCCCCACCAGCCCCACGGCGACCTCCTGCTCGTCGAAATCCCGCCCGATTTCCAAACCATGCGGCAACAAGCGCCCGCTTTGGCCCTCCGCTGGCGCCTGCACGCCCGCGCAATCTTCGAAGACTTGTTTGCCAAAGGCTATATGATTACCGATTTCATCTACCTCCCCGAAAACCCACCCCGTAGTTTCTATGTCCTTTCCCACAGCGAAGCCACCTTGGGCTAACCCATCATAGAAGAGGAAGCCGCCATGCAACTCACCCGCCTTGCGTTTTACCACGTTCGCATGCCCCTCCAGCACCCCTTCGAAACCTCCTTTGGGCGCATCACCCACCGAGAGTGCATCTTAATCGAAGCCGAAGACGAAAGCGGCCGCATCGGCTGGGGCGAATGCGCCGCGGACCGCGACCCTGGGTTTTCATACGAAACCACCGGCACAGCCTGGCACATCCTGACTGCGTTCTTGGGGCCTGCTGCCCTCCAAGCCGCCCTTGATGACGCCGACCCCGCAGCCCACTTCCAACGCCGTGTGGCAGCCGTCAAAGGCCACAACATGGCCAAAGCCGGCCTGGAAATGGCCCTCTGGGACCTCCAAGGAAAGCGCACCGGCCGCTCGCTGCAAGACCTGTTGGGTGGAGCGCGCGAGCGCGTGCCCGTGGGTGTCTCCATTGGGCTGCAACCCTCCCCCGAGGCCCTGGTGGCCCGTGTCGCCCACTTCCTGGAACAAGGCTACCGCCGCATCAAAATCAAAATCAAACCCGGCCGCGACGTCGGCGACGCCCAAGCCGTGCGCGCGGCGTTCCCCCACATCATGCTCCAAGTGGACGCCAACAGCGCCTACTCCCTCGAAACCGCCCAGGCCCTCCGCCCCTTAGACGACCTCAACTTGCTGCTCATCGAGCAACCCCTGGCCGAAGACGACCTCTGGGAACACCACAAACTGCAAGCCCAATTCCAGACCCCCCTCTGCCTCGACGAAAGCATCCGCTTGCCCCGCCACGCCGCTCAAGCTCTGGAAATGGACGCCTGCCGCGTCATCAACATCAAACAAGGCCGTGTGGGCGGCTTACACAATGCCTTGGCCATCCACGATTTGGCGCAAGCCCAAGGCGTGCCTGTGTGGTGTGGCGGCATGCTGGAAACCGGCATCGGCCGCGCGGCCAACCTGGCTCTGGCCTCGTTGCCTAACTTTCGCCTGCCCGGCGACATCTCGGCGACCGACCGCTACTATGCCCAAGACATCACCCACCAACGCTTCACCTTGAACGCCGATGGCACCATCACCGTGCCCCGAGCCCCAGGGCTGGGCGTGACCGTCAACCGCGAAGCCTTGGCCCGTTACACCCTGCGGGCCAGCAGCCTGACCGCCCCTCGGCCATAGAAAGGAGCCGCTGCGATGAAAATTTACGACGTGTCCGTCCCCATCGCGCCAGGGCAAACGCCCATTTGGCCTGGCGACCCCGAGCTGGTCTTGGAGCGCTTCCTCAAAATAGAAGAAGGCGCAGAAGCCAACGTCTCGCGCTTGGCCAGCGGTGTGCATTTGGGCACCCATGTGGATGCGCCTTATCACTTCCTGGCCGATGGAGCTCCGGTGGAAACCCTGGCGCTGGATGTACTCACCGGCCCGGTGGATGTGTTGGACTTCACCGCGCTGGAAGGCCACATCACCGCCGCTGCGCTGGAAGCCGCCCTGCCCGCGGACGCCACCCGCGTGCTCTTCAAAACCCGCAACTCCCGCTGGTGGGCCCAAGGCGACGCTTCGTTCCACACCGACTACATCGCCCTGACCGAAGACGGCGCGGCCTTCCTGGTGCAGCGAGGGATACGCTTGGTCGGCAATGATTACCTTTCCATTGCCCCTTACGACAATCCAGGCCCCACCCACCGCGTACTGCTGCGCGCTGGGGTCATCATCATCGAAACCCTCGACCTCTCCGCGGTGCCGCCGGGGCGCTATCACCTCTACTGCCTCCCACTCAAATTAGTGGGCAGCGAAGGCGCGCCCGCGCGCACCATCCTCGTCGCGGCCTAAGCCAGCCATGTCCACCCTTTACATCGTCTCCACCCCCATCGGCAACCTGGAAGACATCACCCTGCGCGCCTTGCGGGTGCTGCGCGAGGTCTCGCTGATTGCAGCAGAAGACACCCGCCGCACGCAAAAACTGCTCGCACATTACGACATCCACACCCCCCTCATCAGTTACCACGAACACAACCAACGCCGTCGGGAACCCCGCCTGCTGGAAGCCTTAGCCCAAGGCGACGTCGCGCTGGTTTCCGATGCGGGAACGCCCCTCATCAACGACCCGGGGGCCGCGCTGGTGCGGGCAGCCTGGGAAGCAGGCCATCGGGTAGTGCCGGTGCCCGGCCCCAACGCGGCGCTGGCCGCGCTGGTGGCCTCGGGCCTGCCCACCGAGGCGTTTCTCTACCTGGGCTACCTGCCCCGCAAGCGCGCGGCGCGGCGCCAGTTCCTCCAAACCGTCGCCGATTTGCCCTACACCCTCATCTTCTTGGAAACACCCCAACGCCTCACGGCCGCGCTGGATGACCTCGCCGCGGTGCTCGGCCCCCAGCGCCCGCTGACAGTGGCGCGGGAATTGACCAAACAACACGAGGAATTCCTCCGCGGCACCATCGCCGACGCGCAAGCGCACTTCGCCGAGCACCCCCCACGGGGCGAATTCGTGCTCATCGCAGGCCCGGCAACGCCCGCCCCCACCGTGTGGGATGCCGACGCCCTTGACGCGGCCATCGCCCAAGGGCTGGCCGCGGGCGAAAGCCCCTCGGCCCTCGCGCGGCGCCTGGCCGCCCAAAGCGGCTGGAAACGCAGCGCCGTTTACGAGCGCATCCTGCACCACAAACACAACCCGACCGCCTCCGCCTAAGCCACAATTTCTGCCCGCCCTCACCCCCTGGTTCCCCCTTCTCCCAAAGGGCAAAGGTGCAGGGATTGGGTACTGGGTATTGGGTATTGGGTACTGGGTATTGGTTACTTGGTTGCCTGGTTACTTGGTCGTTTGGTGTGGTGCCTTCTTGCCTCTCCTTTTGGGCGGTAGGGGCAGAGCGCTGCTCCGCGTTGGGATGCACACGGAGCCACAGAGGGCACGGAAGGGGGATAGGGCAAGGCGGCGCCTCGCCCCTACGCAAAAAATCGGCGAAAATCGGTGTAATCGGTGGACCTATCTGCTGTGCTGCCTTGTTGTTCCGGTTTTCTGTTGACGACTTTTGCATTTTCTGATATGCTCTTCCGT
>CAYLRJ010000032.1:0-12037 GCA_964386185.1 uncultured Anaerolineaceae bacterium | reverse complement strand
AAAGGTGCGCTGCCGCCCTGCACCCGCAGGTGCACCACCAGCGGCGGCCGCGGCGTCAGCCCCTCGGGGGCGTCGTATTGTTTGACATCCAAAATCTCGGCTCGGTCGGTGCGAATCAGGAAGCCGACATCAATGCCGCGGCTGTCGTGGCCTTCGATGAGCACGGCTTTGTAGTGCCACGGCTTGAGGACGTCGGTCGCGGCCACATCGTCGAGCACGCGGATGTTTTCCACCTCTTCCAGCCCCACCACCAACGGGAAGCCCGCATCGGCGATGGTGTTGGCCACCTTTTGCACGCTGACATGATATTGCCGCGGCGTGGGCATGGGCGGGTCGGTGGGGTTGGGTTCCTGGTCGTCGAAGAAGTTTTCGGTGTTCCACGTCATCACGCTGAGCACGTCGGCGGGCGTCTTGGGCAGCGGTTGAAGGTTGTGCTGCTCGGCTTCCACCGTGGGTTCCTGGAGCGGCTCGATTTTGTAAGCGCCGTAGGTGTAGGCCAACGGCCCAGCAGGGATGACCAGGCGGTCGCCGGTGGCCGCGCGATAGGGCATCCCATCGGCTGAGGCGTAGGTGCCAAACGAGCCGTCGTCCACGAACATCAGGAAGCCGTCTTCCGCCCCGCGGGGGATGTGTTTGCCGTCGGGCAGGGCCTGCACGTCGGCCAGCGGGACGACCGGCGTTTCGCCATAGCGGTTGGTGGGGCCTACCGCGACCACTTCCTGCGGCGCGGCGACCATCATGCCTTCCAGATGCTCGTAGTAGGCCGCGGCCTGCTGCGGGTCGGTGGGCGGGTTCAAGGTGACGGGCTGCGGCTCTGGTGCTTCGCCTTCCACGGTGAAAGCGTCGGCCGAGGCCAGTTCGATGACCGTCTGCTGCCAGGCTTCCCGCACGGTGCCGGTGACCTTCACCTTATGCCCCAGCAGCCGCGCGACGAAGTCGGGTTTGTTGAGCCCCACGGCTTGCCAGAGCGTTTTGGGAATGCTGACGAACAGCCCTTCCGAGGTGTTGGGGTCGTTGTCGGGCTTCAGGTCTTGGATGAAGAAGCCGCCCAAGCCGGGGAAGACGCCGGTCACCACGCCCTCGGTGGTCAGTTTTTCGCCGCGGTAGGGCGATTTGAACCCCTCGCCCTGGATGGCCCAGATGGGCACGGTGTCGCCGAGGAAGACGTAGCGCGCCGGGCCGGTGGCGGGTTCCTGCCACTGTTGCGCGGTGGCTTGGTAGTTGGCCAAGGTGATGTGGCCGGCCGAGAGGGTGGTGCGGAAGGAGGCCTGGACGCTTATTTTGCCGTTTTGGGGCTTTAGCGAGGGCACTTGCCAGACCACGTTGCGGCCCTGAAGATGGCCGTTGTGGTTGGCGGTGATGAACGCGGTGCCCGAGGGTTGGGGCAGCGTCAGCTGCAGGTCGGTCAAGGGTTGGGCGGTGTGGTTGATGGCGGTGAGGGTGACGGTGAAGGCGTCGCCGGGTTTCACATAGAGCGGCGCCTGGATTTCGACCACCAGCTCAGGCGGGTATTGCGGCACCAGGTCGCTCTGACGCCGCGGGTAGAGTTGGATGTTGCCGTCTCGCTCTTCTAAGATGCCGGTGATTTGCGCTGCTTGGCCCACTTCCAGGATGTCCAGGGGGTTGGCGCGGGTGTTTTTGTCCACGTACACGCCCAGGTTGTGGCCGTTTTCGTCGGAGAGGGTGAGGGTGTAGCTGTAGGAATGCTCTGCCAGGGCGGTGACCGTGCCCTGGACGGTGACCAGGCGGCCTTCCATCTTGGGGTCGGTGGCTTCTGCGAGGGAAATGGGCAAAGGTTGTGGCTCGCCTGCGGTTTCGTTCAAGATTTGGATGTCGGCGGGCACTTGTTTGGGCTGGATTTGCACCGCGCCGCGATAGACGGCCAGCACGCCGCGCACGCGAACCCGCGCGCCAATGGGGACGTTGACCTGGCCTTCGCCGCCAAACACTTGGATTTGAATGCCGCCGGTATCGTCTTGGACGTAGAACTTGACGTTGCCGCCGCCCGCGTAGAAGCCGCCGGTGTACATGGTGGCGATGCCTTCGACCATGACTTCGGTGCCCGCGGGCAGGGTGCGGGCTACGCCAATGGGGATGGCGCCCCCGCCGATGGCGACGGGCTTGGGCTCGCCAAAGGCGTAACGGCCGTTGGCTACGGCGTAGTAGCCGCTGGCGCGCGCGGTTAGGTACGTCCACGGCGCTTGGAAGGTCAAGGGCAGGCTGGCTTGTTGGCCGGCTTCCAGGCTGGGGATTTGCCATGTCAGCGTGCCGTTTTCCAGGGTGGCTGTGCCGTGGGCGGTGATTTTGAGCCCCTGTGGGATGGCAAAGCGCACGGTGATGTTTTCCAGCCGTTGGTTGCCGGTGTTGGCGAGCACCAGCGGCGCTTGGAAGGTTTCACCAGGTTTGGCCTGGGGCGGCGCTTGCCAGGTCAGCGTGGCGGGGAGGGCAAAGGCGGCCAGCAGCGGGCTGCCGGTGTTGGCGGGTTGAGGCTGGCCGATGGTGAAATCGGCAGCGTTGTCGTCGGTATCTTGTCCGTTGCCCTGGTCGCCGCCCGGCTTGCGGATGAGCGCTTGCCCGTTGCGGAAGCCGGGCGCGGGTTGGCCTTCGGCAAAGGAAGTGGGCCCGTTGCGGCCCCAGGCTACGCTGTCTATGGGCGTGCCGTCGGTGGCGCGCAGTTGCAGCCCCCCGCGCGGGGGCACGATGGGCGTGTCGAAGGTCGCGTCGGGCGTCAGGCCGACGTCTTCGCCGGTGTGCGCCAGCAGGTAATGGCCGCCCGGGGGCACCTGCGCGTGGTTCTGCCATCGGTGGAGTAATTGCGGCTCGCCTTGGTCGTTGAGCCGATACCACAGCGACCAGCCCTGCAGGTCAACGATTTGGCCGGTGGGGTTGTAGAGCACGATGAAGTCGTGGTTGTTGTCGCCGTTGACCCCGGCCATCACTTGCGCGATGACGACGTGGTCGGCTGCCGTGAGGGTGGGCGTCGCGCTGGGCGGCGCGGCGGTAGGCGCGGCGGGTGTGGCAGGGGTGTTGGGACCGCACGCGGTCAGCGCGAGCGCGAGGGTGAGCAAAAGGAGAAGGCTCAGGCGGCGCAGCGCACCACGATGGCGCACGCCGAAGTGGGGAAGGGGGATGAGATGACGCATAGGTTCCTCTCTGAATTGGACAAGAATGCCAGACGTGTAGGAATTATAAACCCGAGGGTGGGCTCTGTTGCCCCCTTACTTTGTGGCCCTGTTGGGGTTGGGTGAGGGGTTTCGCGGCAATAGGCCCGAGCGGGCACGCTTTCTGCTTTGCCTGGCAGGGGAAGCAGGGGCCGCGGGGCCTTTGGGCGGCTGCCTCTTGGGGTTTGTTGGGGTGCTGGCTTGTCGGGAATTCACGCGCTGACAAAAGGGTTGAAGAACTTTTCTTCCCCCACACTGGTTGCGGGGCCGTGGCCGGGGAGGATGCGGGTGTCGTCAGGCAAGGTATAGACCTCTCGCCGAATGCTTTCGACCAGGGCTTCCCAATCGCCGCCGGGGAGGTCGGTGCGGCCTACGCTGTTTTTGAAAATCAAATCGCCGGCAAAGAGCACCTGGGCTTCAGGGCAGTAGAAAGCCACGTGGCCGGGGGTATGGCCAGGGGTATGGCGCACTTCGCACGTGAGATTGCCCACTTCCAAAATGTCGCCGTGGTAAAAGCCGATGTCGGGTGCGGGGCCGGGGTCGTCTATGGTAATGCCGAAAAACTCGGCGCCGCCTTTTTCTTGCCACAGCCAGCAGTCTTTGGGGTGCAGGCCGACGGGCGGCGGTGGCGAGATGCTGCGCAGCAGCGCGGCCACGCCGCCAAGGTGGTCGAAGTGGGCATGGGTGAGCCAAATCGCGGTGAGCCGCCAGCCCCGCTGGATAATGAGGTGCGCGATGCGTTCGCCTTCCCACCCAGGGTCAATGACCACGGCTTCCTTGCGCTCTGGATCGGCGAGGATGTAGGCGTTGGTGGCCAAAGGCCCGACGGTCAGACTCAAAATTTCAGGATGCATGGCAGGCAATCAAGCGAAGTTTTCGGCCAAAGCGTGGAGATCTTCGGCTTGGAGGGACGCGGCAAAGGCGGTTACCAGCCGAGCCGCCCGTCGGATGTCTTTGAGGGATACCATTTCGACCGGGGTGTGCATGTAGCGGAGGGGGATGCTGAGCACCATTGTGGCGGCCCCGCTGGCCGCGATTTGGAGGGCCATGGCGTCGGTGCCGGAATGGGTCGGAAGGTATTCGATTTGGTGGGGAATTTCCAGCCGCTCGGCGGTTTCCTTGAGGGCTTGATGCACTTTGGGGTGGGTGTTGGGACCAAAGCCCAGGGTGATGCCTTCGCCCAGGGGGAAACCTTGGGTTTCGCCGACCCCGGGGCCAGTGGCGAAGGTGACATCCAGCGCGATGGCGATGTCGGGGCGCAGTTCGTAGGCGATGGTCTGGGCGCCACCCAGGTTTTCCTCTTCCTGCACGGTGGCTGCGAAATAGACGTCCCAAGCCAGGGGGCGGTTTTGGAGGGCTTCCAACGCGAGGGTGAAAGCCGCGAGGGAAGCGCGGTTGTCGAGGCCGGGGCCCATGATGAGGTCGTCGCCGAGCATTTGAGGGGGTTGGGCAAAGGCGACGCGGTCGCCGATTTGCACTCGGCGGGCTACTTGGCGGGCGGTGAGGCCGGTGTCAATCAGCAGGTGGGTGAGGGGCACGGGGCGGCCGCGCATTTCGGGCGGCAGGGTGCGGTCTGCAGGGGCGACCAACAAGCCCGGCAGCGGCCCTTGGGCTGTAAACACGGTGACCCGTTGCCCGGGAAGCACGCGGGGGTCAAGCCCACCGATGGGCGCCACATGCAGGAATTCGCCCTCGATGCGAGAGACCAGCATGCCGATGGTATCCATGTGGGCGGCCAAGAGCAGCCGCGGGCGCGGGGAAGTCCCTTGACCGAAGCGGGCAGCGGTTAGGGTGCCCAGGGGCGAGGTGCGGAGTTCGTCGGCCAAGGGCGCCCAATGTTGGGCCAGGAAGTCACGGACGGCCGTTTCGCTGCCCGAGAGGCCGGGCTGACGCAGAAGTTGGAGGAGGAAGTCGGGAAGGTTCATGGCGTTTTCCTGCTGGAAGTAGCGTTGCGTTGTGTTATGGCGTCGGTGTGGGCGTGTTGGTGGGCGGTAAGGGCGTTGGGGTGGGTGTGTTGGTGGGCGGCAGGGGCGTTGGGGTGGGCGTGTTGGTGGGCGGCAGGGGTGTTGGGGTGGGTGTGTTGGTGGGTGGCAGGGGTGGTGGGGTGGGTGGGTGGGTGGGGGGCGGGGGCGTTGGGGGGGGTGTGTTGGTGGGTGGCAGGGGCGTTGGGGTAGGTGTGTTGGTTAGGGCGGTGGTTGGTGTGGGCGTGTTGGTCGGTGGGGCAGGGGTGGATGTCGGAGGCGGCGGTGGGGTGGCCGTTGCAGGCAGGAAGGGCGTGTTGCTCGCGGTGGGGGTCAACGACGCTGTGGGGGTGATGGTGGGGGTCTCGGTGGGGGTGGGGGTGATGGTCGGGGTGTCAGTGGGGCGGGGCGTGGCAGAGGGCCTCAAAGTGGGGGAAGGTGTCGTCGGATAGGCGGTGCTCGAAGGTTCGAGAGATGGGGTGGAAGTGGGTGTTGGCGTTGTGCGTGAAGCCCGCACAATGGCTGCAATGCCGATGCCATAGCAGGGGATGGTGGCGAGGGTAATGAAGATGAGGATGTAGCGGAGGCGCCAACGAGAGATTTGTGGGTTCATCAGAGCGCTCCTGGGGCAAGTGAACACGTTTCGCTTCTATCATACCATTATTGCGGCTTAAGGAAGGCGTTTAGCCGCGAGATGGTTCCGAGCGAGGCCCCTGATGAAGTGAGGGTGTCGAAGGCGGCGGCAGGTGTTCCAGCAGGCGAAAGGCCAAAGGCCCCAGGACGAATGGAAGCCAAAACGTGATGCCTCGGTAAGCCAATGTGATGACCGCGGCTTCCCCCAAGGGCACGTTGAGGGAGTTTAGGGCCACGGTCAAGATACCCTCGACGATGCCGATGCCGGAGGGGGTGGGCGAGATGATGAGAAAGAGGTTGGCAATGGCGTAACCAGCCACAATGGTGCCTGCGGAATACGGCACTTGAAACGCCAGAAAGACCAACCACAAAATCGTCAGTTGCAGGCCTTTGCTCACAATGCCCAAAGTGGCTGGAAGAAACATCGCGTAGGGCTGGCGGCGGATGGCTTTGAGCCCTTCGCCCGCATCCAAGGCAAAGGTGCGCGCGTTGGCCTCGGAGAGGTAAGGCCGATGGAGCAACGGCCACAGCAGCCGGTTGACGCCCCGCACCAGGGCTGTGAGCACGTTCCCCAACAGCGGACCGGAGTAGGTCCCTAAATAAAGGAGCACCCCCAGCCCTAAGGCCAGGAGTGCCATCAAGACCGAAGCGGTGATGTCGGTGACGGTCAAATGGTTGCGTCGGACGAGCACCACCAGCCCCAATGCTAAGGCAAACAGGAAGCCGACATACTCGAAGAAAATGTAAAGCACGCCGGCCACGGTGGCGCGGGTTGCCGAGTAGCCGCGCTGGCGGGCTTCGGAGATGTAAACCGTCAGGCCGCTCATCCCCCCGCTGGGCACGACCACGCTAAAGAAATTAGCAGAAACGGCCATCAACGCCAAGCGAGGGAGGGTTTCTTCCAGCCCCAAAGCGCGATAGAGGATTTTAAGGTTATAACCTGCGTTTAAATACCAAAGCACTTGCACCCCCAACGCCAAGGAGAGGAACCGTACATCGCCTCGTTTGAGCGTTGCGACGATGGTATGCACCTCTGCCAGGCGGCCGACGATGAAGACGATGCCCAAGAGCAAGGCGATGGCAAACAAGAATTTGCGCATGCAGGCATTATACCAAGCCTGGCCGCGCTTTCAGGCATCAGCGCGGCCAGGCTGCGAAGGGTTTTGTTTGAGAAAGAGGCTGGAGTGGTTTAGTGGATTTTCCGCTCGCCCAGGGTGACTTCAAGGGTGAGCGTTTTGCCATCGCGCACGATTTTCAGCGGGATGGTTTCGCCGGGTTTGTGATTGAAGAGCGCGTTGATGAAGGGGTGTTTCTCATCCAACTGGGTTTCACCGATTTGGAAGATGATGTCACCGCGGCGGATGCCAGCGCGGGCGGCCGGGCTATCGGGCGCGACGCGCACCACATACACCCCCCACTTGACAGGCAAATGGTAGCGCGCGGCAATGGCGGGGGTGATCCCTTGCCATTCAATCCCCAGGTAGGGGCGGGCGACATAACCCTGGCGGATGATTTGCTCCGCCACAGCCCGAACGGTGTTGGAAGGGATGGCAAAGCCCAGCCCTTCGGCCACGTCGCCGTTGCCGCCGTTGCGCACGATGAGGGTGTTGATGCCCACCACCTCGCCTGCCAGGTTCACCAAGGGGCCGCCGGAGTTGCCGTGGTTGATGGCTGCGTCGGTTTGGATGAGGTCTTCCATCACGTACCCACGGCCGGTGTCAATGGCGCGCCCTGTGGCGCTCACCACGCCCACGGTCACCGTGTTGCGGAAGGCGCCCAAGGGAGAGCCGATGGCAATGACGGTTTCGCCGGGTTTGAGCACATCAGAGTTGCCCAACACCGCGACGCCCGGCACCTTGCCGCTGACCCTGAGCACAGCCAGGTCTGAAAACGGGTCGGTGCCTACGATGTGCGCCTCCCGTTCGGAGCCATCGGCAAAGATGACTTTGAGGGTCTTGGTGCCTTCCACGACGTGGTTGTTGGTAATAATGTAACCTTTTTCGGAGATGATGACCCCAGAGCCGCTCACTTGCTCGTCGGGGGCAGGGCCGAAAAAGGTCATTTGGCCCGGAATGGTCCCCACCACGGTGACCACAGCGGGCGATACTTTGGCCACCGCGTCGGTGATGGCGGTTTCGATCTCGGTGGTCTCGACGTGGATGATTTCCTTTTGGGTCGTGGCCGAGGTGGCGGTTGGCGCCGCGCTGGTCACAGCCGCCGTCGCGGGGGTAGGCGCCGCGTGTTGGGCTGCCCACCAGCCGCCAGCGATGCCACCGCACAGGGCCATCAGCCCTGCGGTAAAGACCCAAAGGATGGCCCAAAGGATGCGTTTGGTGTCCATGTTTCACCTCCCGAACCCCGGTGCGGGCGTCGGTGTGAGGGTGACCGGCGCGGGCGTCGGGGAGATGATGCACGGATTAGCGGCGGCGGCGTCCGCCAAAAATCAACATGGCAAAATAGAGCACTTGCATTACCGCGTTGAAGAGTGCGGCCACATACGTCAACGCCGCCGCGTTGAGCACGCTGTTGACGCCGCGCACTTCGTCTTCGGTCTGCACAATGCCGGTTTCCCGAAGCAGGCGTTTTGCCCGGGCTGAGGCGTTGAATTCCACAGGCAGGGTCACCAGAGCAAACACTGCCCCGATGGAAAACACCACCAGCCCCACTGCGGCCAGGTTGAGCATGTTGAGGAAAAAGCCGAGCAGCATCAGGATCCAGCCCAAGTATGAGCCAATGTTGACCGCTGGCACCATCATGGTGCGGAGTTTGAGAGGGGCGTAACTCTCTTTGTCTTGCAGCGCGTGCCCTAACTCGTGCGCGGCCACGGCGACCGAGGCCACAGAGCGGCCTTGATAAACCGAGGGCGAGAGGCGGAGGACCTTTTGGCGGGGGTCGTAGTGGTCGGTGAGCATCCCGCTGACGGCTTCGACCCGCACGCCATACAGCCCAGCATATTGGATGAGCCGCTGGGCAGCCTCCGCGCCCGAAAGCCCGCTGCGAAGCGGCACGCGCGACCATTTGCTGAATGCCGATTTGACATACCATTGGGCGGCCAGCATGGCGAGAAATGCTGGCGCCATGAAGATAAGATAGTAGGGGTCAATCCACACGGGTACCTCCTTCCTGCTTGCCCGGGTTCACTTCGATTGAATGGTCGCGGGCGCTTTGCCTTGTAGGATGAGCTCGACGGCTTTGTCTAACTGGGGGTCACGTTTGGCTTTGACATCTTCTTCGGTCATTGGCACTTCGTAATCGGGTGTGAGCCCTTTGCCGCTGATTTGGCGGCCTTTGGGGGTGAGCCACAGCGCCACCGTGATGCGCACTGCGCCTTGGTCATTGTCCAGCGGAATCCAGTTTTGCACCGACCCTTTGCCATAGGTGGTTTCGCCGACCAGCAGGGCACGCCCATAATCTTGCAGCGCGCCGGAGACGATTTCCGAAGCCGATGCCGTGCCTTTGTTGACCAAAATCACCATAGGAATGTCAGTGGCCAGCCCGCCACCTTTGGCTTTGTAGGCTTTTCGGGTGCCGTCTTTGTATTCTTCGTACATGACGACCTCTTTGGCCGGCAGGAACTCCGAGGCAACGTCAATGGCCGTTTCCAGATAACCGCCACCGTTGTTGCGGAGGTCCAAAATGAGCCCTTTCGGATGTTGCGCCATCAGGTCTTTCAGGGTGGCGTGCAGCTCGTCGGCGGTCTTGTCGCCAAAGGTCAGCAGTTGGACGTAGGCAATGCCGTTGTCGAGCATTTTGCCTTCGACGCTGGGGATGGTGATTTTGGCGCGGGTGATGACGACGTCAAACGGTGGTTGGTCGTCGCGCTTGATGGTGAGCCGCACTTTGGTGCCAGCGGGCCCCAGCACGCGGCGGACGACCAATTCGGGGTTGACGCCGGTCACATCTTCGCCATCAACGGCGATGATTTCGTCGCCGGGTTGCAGCCCTGCTTTTTCGGCAGGTGAGCCTTTCATTGGGCTGACGATGGTGACATATTCGCCCGAGGTGTCTACCCATGCGCCGATGCCTTCGTATTCGCCTTCCAGGGTGATGTTGGCTTGTTGGAATTCGGCTGGGTCCATGTAAGAGGTGTGGGGGTCACCCGTGGCTTCATACATCCCACGGATGGCGCCTTGCACCAGTTTGACATCGTCCAAAGGGCGGACGTAGTATTCGTGCAGCAGGTCCCATGCTTCCCAGAAGGGTTTCCAGAGGTCTTTGCTGGTGGTAGGGGTTGCGGAGGGCGAGTTTGTGGTGGCGGTAGAAGGTGCGACGGGGCTCGCCTGTTTCCCGTGGAAGAGGTATCCTAAAGCGAAACCGCCGGCAAAGGTGCCTGTCACAATGGCCAGCACCAGTGCCAAGGCCAGAAGATAGCGCCAAATTCCTTTCATGGATCACTCCTTGAGGTTCGCGGAGGAATTTTCAAGCCGCGAAGCTTCTTTAAATGCAAAAGGCATGTTACAAACATACCATATTCAGATTAGAAGAACGTAAAAACGGCAAATTGTTTTGCTTCCCGCCTTAGAGGAGCAGCGCTGCCACGGTGAGCAGGCTGACGAACGCAATCAAGATGAGGATGTATTTCCCCAATGCGGCCATGACGTCGCCTTCTTTGCCTGCCATGCCGGTGGTGCTGGCGCCGACCACCACTTTGGTTGGGGCGATGACCGACCCCAAGGCACCGCCGGCGCTTTGGGCAGCCAAGATAATCGCTGCGCTATAGCCCAGGAGGTCGGCGGTGCGCATTTGCAGGGCGGCAAACACCACGTTGGCGTTGGTGTTGCTGCCGGTCATGAACGCGCCCAGCGCGCCCACCCATGCGGCAATCAGGGGGTAGGCTCGTCCGACCGCGTCGGCCAGCCCGCGAGCCAGGGTTTCGGTCATGCCGGCGTGTTGCATCACCATCGCCATGGCCACCATCGAGGCGATGCCCACGCTGGAGCCCATCACCCGCCGCACTGTCCCGCTCAAAATGCGCCGAGCTGCGCCCGGCCGATACCAGCCGGCTTTGTGGTAGATGCCATAAGCCAGCAGGGCCGAATAAGCGAGCACCGCGCCCGCGTGGCGGAAGATGGGCAACTTGCGCCCCATGCCTGCGGGGGTGACAAAGCCGCGGGCGGTGCGCAATTCGGGGAAGGGCACCTGCACCACCCAGAGGCTTTCCAAAAAGGCCCGCAGGGGGTGAATCAGTTGCACGGCCAAGGTGATGACCACCAGTGCCAGATAGGCTGAAAGCGCAATTAGCAATGCCCCACGGCGCACCGAAGGGGGCGAGGGCGTGTCTGGGGAGGGCTTTGCCGCGTTTTGGGGCCAGTGGCGCGCCACCACCACGCCGACCAGCAACCCAGCAAGCCCGCCCCCCAGCGCGCCGATGTTCCAAAGGCGATGGGTGGCCAGCAGATATTGTGTGCCGCTCATGGCCACCCCCATGACCAACACGGCTGGCCATAGCCGGCGGACGCCTTTCCAGCCCGCCGCGGCATGGGCGACCATCAGCCCTACCAAGATCCCAGCCAGGCCCAAAAAGGCGGCGGTGGGCGGCGCGAGCATTTCACCCGGGAGGCCGGTGGCGGCCATGAGGGCTTGGAACGACGTGGCCAGCGAGCCGAAACTGACTGCCCACGCGTGCCCCACCGAAGGCACGACCACCGCGGCCAAGGGCGAAAACCCCAACCCCACCAGCAGCGGCGCGGTGACTGCCACGGGCACGCCAAAGCCGCCCACCCCTTGCAAAAACGAAGCAAAAGCCCATCCCAGCAGCAGCGCCTGCATCCCGCGGTCGGCGGTCAGGCTGGGCAGCGCGCGGCCAATGGTGGCGATGGCGCCGGCCTCATCTGCGACGCGATAGAGCAGAAACGCGGCCCAAACGATGAGCAAAACATCCAGCGTTAGGAAGAGGGCCTTGGCGTGGGCGTAGGCCAACACCCGTGGCCCCGCGCCAAAATAGGCCCACGCGATGAGCAGTGCTGCCAGATACCCCGCCCCGCCCGCCCGCGAGGCCCCCCAACGTTTGCCGATCATCAAAGCCAAGATGACCAAAATCGGAAGCGCAGCCAAAAAGAAGGCCATTACACCTCTCCCTGAGCGCAGGGCAGGGGTTCACAGATGTTTCTCGAACCAGCCGATGATGTGTTCCAGGCGGGCGATACGCTTGTCGGTGCGGCCGGTGCGTGAAAGGCCGTGGGGCTCGCCGGGGAAGCGGACGAATTCGGTTTCCACCCCGCTAAACTTCAGCGCGGTGTAGGCTTGCTCACCCTGGTCAATGGGGCAGCGCAGGTCTTGCTC
>CAYLRJ010000031.1:0-3614 GCA_964386185.1 uncultured Anaerolineaceae bacterium | reverse complement strand
GCAAGGGGAAGGCAAGCCACGATTTGCACTGATTTTTTATCCCCCTTCGCCCGCTGGGAGAAGGGGGACACAGGGGGATGAGGGCGGGGGAGCAAATTGCGAATGAGGAATTAGGAATTGCGGATGGGGCAAGGGTGGCTTTGGGGGCAGTGGTGAGAAGAACGCAGATGAACGCAGATGGATCCACCGATTGGCACCGATTTGCGCCGATTTTTTTGTAGGGGCAAGGCGTGCCTTGCCCTGCTCCCCCTTCGCCCGCTGGGAGAAGGGGGACACAGGGGGATGAGGGCTGGGGAGCGAATTGCGAATGAGGAATTAGGAATTGCGGATGGGGGCAGGGGTGGCTTTGGGGCCGGGGTGAAGAGAACGCAGATGAACGCAGATGGGTCCACCGATTACACCGATTGGCACCGATTTTGTGTTGAGAGGCGGGGGTGATTTTGGGGTTGTGGTGAGGAGAACGCAGATGACGCAGATGAGGAAGGATGGACGCAGATGGATCCACCGATGACACCGATTGGCGCGGATTTTCACTGATTTTTCGGAGGGGCGAGGCATGCCCTGCCCTGGAAGGGCGCGCTTCGTCCGCTCTTTGGGCGTATTCCTCTTTCTCTAAGTGTGGTCAGAGGCAGGGTTCTTCGTTATAATGTCGTCAAGGCCCGCGGAGGTCCTCGCTTCGGTGGGGCCGTGGGCAGCCATTGGCGATGGTGCCGCGCCGCGTGGGAGCGGCTTCCACATATTGTGTCGCAAGGCTAAAACGTCACGCAATGGACGAGAGGCAAACCATGGGTGAAAACCGCGCAAGTGCAAAGGTGGCTTTTGGGTTGACCGTGTTGTTGGGGCTGGGGGCGCTGTTGGGCTTCGCCTGGGCCGAAAATCTGTTTGCAAGGGCGCTTCGGCATGAGATGTGGGGGTGGTTGTGGCTGGGTGTGTTAGGGCTGGATGGCATGATGGGTCTGGGCTGGGCTGCAAGGGTGTTCCTGCAGAAGCCTTGGCGCGTTCCGACCCTTAAAAACAAGTGGGTTCGTTGGGGTTTGGGGCTGTTGGTGGCCGCGGTGTTCCCTTATTTGGTGCTTTATAGTGCATATACGGGGCAGTTTGCGGATGTGGGCATCCGCTTTTTGGTGTATCTCAATTTTTCGTTGGTGGTGGCGTGGCTTTTGGCGCCCTCTTTAGACGAAAGAGGGGCGGCTTTGGTGGCTTTTTTGCGCGGGGCTTTGCTGACGGGGGCGGTGTTTGCTTTTGCCGCGGCCTATACGCAGGTTTCCTCTTTTCCTTTTCGTCTCACGTGGTCTGAGGGCAATCGTTTGTGGGATTATTCCCTCAAGTTTGCCCGGGGGCGATATCTTTACCCAGCCGATCAGCCGTTGCGGGCCCATATTGACCCTGGCCGTCAATTGTTGTGGGGGCTGATTTTCCTTGTGCCGGGGGTGAATATTTTTTGGGTGCGGTTTTGGAGTGCGTTCCTGTTTTCGGTGCCCTATTTGTTGTTCGCGTGGGTGGTGTTTCTCAAGCCTCGTGCAACCCGTTCGTTGGCCTTTTGGGCTGGGCTGTGGGGCTTCCTCTTTCTCAATCAGGGGCCAATTTACACCCCGTTGCTCTTGAGCGCGTTGGGCGTGGCTGTGGCCGAGATGGGGCTGCCTTGGTGGCTGGGCTTCCCTTTGATGGCTGGCGCCGCGTATTACGCTGCCATCACCCGCTACACGTGGATTTTTGCTCCTGCGCTTTGGGCCCTTATTTTGGTGTGGGGAACCCGCCAAAAAGGGGACGACTGGCGGACGGCGCTGCGAGGCAAGGCATGGTGGTTGCTGGGAGGAGGTTTGAGCGGCGCGCTGCTCAGTGGGCGATGGCACGCATTTTCGAGCATTGCTTGGGCTTTTTGGGAAAAGTATCTTGGCCTCGGCGCCTCTGGAGCCAGCGAGGGCGGGCAGGCCCCGGCAATGGTTGGCATCTCGGTGCGTCAGCCCCTGATTTGGTCGCGCTTGTGGCCGAATCCTACGTTTGCCCCTGGCATCTTGTTGGGCATCTTGCTTGCCGTGGGGCCGGTGTTTTTGTTGTGGTGGGTTTGGCATAGGCATGGCGTCTGGGCTTTGCCACGGTGGGCTATGTTGGGCATTGGAGCGATTTTGGCGGCTTTGTTAGGCGTTGGGGTCATCATCAGCCTCAAAATCGGCGGCGGGAGCAATCTGCATAACTTGGATATGTTCCTGCTCGCGGTGGTGTTTGGCACGGTCGCACTGTGGCGGCAAGGGGGCGCGCAGTGGCTGCGGGAGCGGCAATGGCAGGGGTGGGAAGGCGGCGTGTTGGTGGCCTTGGTGATGGTGCCGATGTATTTCATCTTCCTCTTCGCGCACCCTCGCAACATCCCCGAGGCGCGTTGGTGGGAACCGGCCTTGAGAGCCGTGCAGCACTTCGTGCGCGAAGCCAAGGCCTCAGGTGGGGAAATCCTTTTCATGGACCAGCGCCAACTGTTGACCTTCGGCTATGTGGAAGAGGTCCCCCTGGTGCCGGAATATGAAAAAAAGCTGATGATGGATAAAGCCATGGCAGGCGACGCTCGCTATTTTGCCCATTACTATTGGGATTTAGCCCACCACCGCTTCGCCCTCATCGTCACCGAACCCTTGAACAGCAACCAGGAAAGCGAAAACCAAAACGACTTTGCTTCTGAAAACAACGCCTGGGTGAAGTGGGTTTCCAAGCCGACTTTGTGCTTCTACGAGCCCAAAGCCACGTTTAAAGCGGTGCAATTGCAGTTGTTGGTGCCCCGTCAAGATACCAGCCAGTGCCTTTCCGAACTCCCAGTGCCACCGGCCCCATGACGTTGGGGTATAATAAGGCGCAATTTTGTCCTACGAGGAGGCGCATCAATGCCCACCGCTTTAATCACTGGCATTACCGGCCAAGACGGCTCCTACCTGGCCGAATTTTTGCTGGAAAAAGGCTACGACGTCATCGGCGTGGTGCGGCGCACCAGCCGTTTGACTTATGACCGCATCCAACATTTGGTAGACCGCATCGAATTGGTCCAGGCCGACTTACACGACCTGGGCTCCATTGTAGATATTTTGCAATCACACCAGCCGGATGAAATTTACAACCTGGCGGCCCAATCTTTTGTGCCGACCTCGTGGCATCAGCCCGTGCTGACGGGCGAGGTCAACGCCTTAGGGGTGACGCGCATGTTGGAAGCCATGCGGATGGTCCACCCTGAAGCCCGCTTTTATCAGGCCTCATCCAGCGAAATGTTTGGCAAAGTGCGCGAGGTGCCCCAAAAGGAAACCACGCCTTTTTACCCCCGCAGCCCATACGCGGTGGCCAAGGTCTATGGCCACTGGATTACCGTCAACTATCGCGAATCCTATAATTTGTTTGCGGTTTCGGGCATTCTCTTCAACCACGAAAGCCCCCGCCGCGGGCTGGAATTCGTCACCCGCAAGGTCACCTACGGCGTGGCGAAAATCAAGCTCGGGCTGGCCGACGAACTGCGCTTGGGCAACCTGGAAGCCAAGCGCGATTGGGGCTACACCGGCGACTACGTCCGCGCCATGTGGCTGATGCTGCAGCAAGACGAGCCCGAAGATTTCGTCATCGGCACCGGCGAAACCCACTCG
>CAYLRJ010000030.1:0-2140 GCA_964386185.1 uncultured Anaerolineaceae bacterium | reverse complement strand
TCGTAACTCAACGAAGCGTGAGCGATAAACGAACGGAGGGAGCCACCGCCCAAACTCCCTTAGTATGTTCACAAGGGTAAACCCATACTTAGAAAAAGGCATAAAATACTCAAGCAAGAAAATGAACGCCTCCTCGTTTCCGCGCCATAACGCTTCGTACAGGCGATCCAGATCTTTGCGCGTCATCATGGCTTCCCCTCCGGTGGCACAAACTGAAAACCTATCGTGTCTCCCTTTTCATTTAGAATAGGCTCCATCTCAAATCCCTGCAATCGTAACCAGCGAATCTCCAAAAAACGTGCATTAGTATGGGCCGTTGTAGAGGGATTTTTCCACACATTTTTCACTTCTTCAATTTCAGCTGGAATATTTCTATTGAGAAACACGGGGGGCTTCTCATAGGCATACAACTCTAACACGCGCTGATTGATCAGCCACGCCACATCTCCTGTTTGGTCTCCAAAAGCCGCCTTCAACGTGGCATAAACCTCAGGATGGGTATTGTAATACAAACCCCCTTCGGCACGCGCTGTGCCAATGTAGCCCGCATTCTGCCCCGCATATCTCCCAATGATCAGGTGTTCACCCTCGCCAAAAACCTGCGCTCGAGCAATTTCATCAATGTACTGAAACGCTTCAGGCGGCAGGATTTCCTGCAAGGGCGGTACCCCCTCGCCCCGCAGTAAGGCCATCTTCATTTGCTGGGCTGCTTCAACCAGCACCGGTTGTGGTACCCCCTGCGTTAGCGCACGTGTCGCCCGCAAGGCAATCGCATCGTTGGCAATTCGCGCTGTCCAATCCGGGGGGACATCGGCCGGTGGTGCCTTTTCCCAGCCTTCTACCACCCGTAGCACGTCATCGCCATATTGCTCTACCAGAAACAGTACGTCATCGCCATATTGCTCTACCAGAAACAGTACGTCATCACCATATTGCGCCGCCAACTGCGCTACTTCATCGCCCGCTCCACCCGCCAAAGCCGGCGCTTCGGCGGCTTGGGATTCCACCGATTCCACTACTACAGTTGCCGGTTGCAGCCGCGCCGAAGCCCGAAGGTAAAGGGCTCGCCCCCCAGTATATAGTCCTAAAGCCAAGGCGACCAGGTTTAGCGTGGTAAACAAGGCATCCCAGCCCCCACGCTCCCCGGACCACCAACCTTTCACCGACTCCCACCACACCTTGCCCGTTTCCCACCAATTCTTGGGATTCACGATGTTAACCACCATTTCCCCGACGGCCCTCGCACTCTCCTTCAGCCATCCCTGCACAACACCATGCCACAGAGCCCGGCCATACTTTTGCGCCCCCTGCCAGTCACCTTGCCAGGCGTGTGTGATTGTTTCACGGGTCAACATGACCGTGCTCTGAGCCGCGAAGGCCAAACCTTGGACGCCCTCTTGGAGGGTTTGGGCGAACCCTGCCACAATAGGATTGCGTTGGGTATCGGTTAGGCTCCAAACGGCCTCGGCCGTTTTTACAATGGCCTGGCGGGCCAGGGGCGAATGCTGTCCCAGGGTAATCAACGCCTTTTGGACCGTTTCCCCCGGGTGGGTGATGGCGTGCCAGGCGCGGCGCCACCAGGGCGTTTCAGCCGCTTCGGCCTGAGACGCCTGGAGATTCTCGGCCACTTCGCGCGCATGGGCCATCTGAGCATAATCTTGCTGTTGCCAGGCCGCCTTGTCCCACGAAGCGGGCGCCTGGGTGGGGCTGGGGTCTTGGAAGCCCAACTTCTTTTCTTCCATGATCTCATTGGCTGCGGCCTTGGCCCGTTCTGGGTCGTAGGTCCGCGGCGGTGCGTTGTCCGCAAACCGCTCCTCGGCCTTCGCTTCTCCAGGTCGCGTTGGGCTCTTGCCACCGCCCCTGCTCGCCCGCGCCCGCGCGACCTCGGCCTGCGTATCCGGCCTCAGGTGGGCGTACCGCTCTGCCCATTCGTGGTACTCTGGCGTGCCTTCCGGCGGCGGGGGGGCTCCGGGAATGCCTGGCGGCTTGGGTTCAGGCTTGGGCCGCCAGCCCCACGCCGCGCTCGCCGCGCAGCGCTTGCTGCGTTCCCTCTTGCAGGTAATCCTTGGCGGTTTTCCGAAACCAACGCATTTCAATCAACCCTCCTTTTTGCGTTTGCGCAGCCAACGCTGCAGCCTCA
>CAYLRJ010000029.1:0-3644 GCA_964386185.1 uncultured Anaerolineaceae bacterium | reverse complement strand
GGCGGCAGCCCGCTTGGGTTCGGTGCCCTTGCAAGGCAATCTGGATCCCGTGGCTTTGTTCGCACCCCCCAAGGAGCTCGCGGCCCAAGTGGACGAAGTGCTACGCCGCGCGCCGCGGGTGGGCCACATCTTCAACCTGGGGCACGGCATCTTGCCCGAGACGCCGGTCGAGACGGTGCGGGCTGTGGTCGAGATGGTGCATGAGCGAGGGGCTAAAACTCGCTCTCTTGAATAATCTGGCGAATGCGTTGCAGGCTTACATCAGCCTGATCGCTTTTGGAATAAACCGTGATTAATACCGCTTGCTCGGGCGTAGGAAGGTAATAAATCAGGCGATATCCCCCTCGTGAACCTTTGCGAGCATCAGAGTTCTTAGCCCGTACCTTGAAAACTGTAAAGCGCACACCAGGAATTTGGGTGCCTGGTGTTTCGCCAGCCTGGATTCGCTCTAAAATGGGCATCAAATCCGAACGAATATGCCGATAACGACGGCTTAAAAGCCGCACATTCCGTTTGAATTCTGGCGTGTAGAAGAGAGAACGCCTAACCCGCTTCTTACTCGGCATCGATGTTGTCCCACAATGTTTCAATGGGTTGAAGTTCGCCCCGCTGGGCTTCAGCCCAGCCCTGGCGGAAAGAGGCCTCGGCAGCCTTCAAAGTCACTGCTTCACGGAAGGTGCGGATAAGTTGCAGCAGCGCTGGCCAATATTCTTCTGGCGTACGCTGGACTTCCTCTACCAATTGGCTTAAGGCTTCGTTTTTGGTCACGGCTCTTCTCCTGCTGGGTCTTTGGTGCACCTGGGAGTTTACGAAACAATTATACAATACAATGCCCCTTTGTAATATACAACTACAACTACAAGAGCAATTGTTTAGATTACTTTCAATCATAGGAGAATAGGAGAAAGCACATGGCGCTTTCTGCGTTTCGCATCGCCATCCTCGGCGGAGGGATTGCCGGTCTGGCGGCTGCGTATCAGGCCGTATTTTTGGCCCATGAGCGTGGCTGGCCCACCGAACGCATCGTCCTGTTCGAGGCCGATGACCGCTTGGGTGGCAAAATCACCACCCTGCGCCGCGATGGCTTTGTGGTGGAAGGCGGACCTGATACCTTCCTCGCCACCAAGCCCTGGGCGGTGGAACTCTGCCGCGAACTGGGCATCGAAGACCGCCTGCGGGGCACCAACCCCCACCGCAAGGCCACCTATGTGCTGCACCGCGGCCGTTTGGAGCCGTTGCCCGATGGCCTCACCATGATGATTCCCACCCGTTTTGCCCCCATGCTGCGCACGCGTTTGCTCACCTGGCCGGAAAAGGCGCGCATGGGCTTGGATTTCTTCCTGCCGCCTCGTCGCACCGAAGATGACGAAAGCCTGGGCGCGTTCATCACCCGCCGCTTGGGGCGGGGCGCTTACGAGGGGCTGATTGAGCCGCTGCTCAGCGGCATCTACGCCGGCGATGGCGATCGGCTGAGCATGCCGGCCACGTTCCCTTATTTGCGCGACCTGGAGCAGCAATATGGCGGCCTCATCAAGGGCGCGTTGGCCATGCGCCGCAAGATGGGCAAGCGCGCCCCAGGCACTCGCAGCGCATTCCTGACCCCTGAAACCGGCCTGGCCGAAATCGTCGAAGCCCTGGAAGCCTATCTACGTGCCCACGGCGCCGCACTGTGGACCCGCACGCCGGTGACCGCGCTCACGCCTACTGCCGAAGGCTTCCGCATCACGACCCCCCAGGGACAATTTTTCGCCCGGGCTGTGGTGTTGGCCACCCCCGCGTACATCACCGCGGATTTGGTCGCCCCCTTTGCCCCTGAGGCCGCGGCAGCCCTGCGCGGCATCCCTTACACCACCACGGCCACGGTGTCGCTGGCCTATCGGGAAAGCGACCTGCCCCGGCCGCTGGATGGCTATGGCTACGTCATCCCTCGCCGAGAAGGCCGGGAAGCCCTGGCCTGCACGTGGACATCCACCAAATTCCCCCATCGCGCGCCGGAGGGGTATGCCCTGCTGCGGGTATTCGTGGGGCGTGACGGCCAGGAAGACGCCATCCCTTGGACGGAAGACGCGCTGGTGGCGATTGCCCGCCGTGAATTGGCTCAAACCCTGGGCATCACCGCGGCCCCGCTGTTTGCCGAGGTCTTCGTGTGGCCGCAGGCCATGCCGCAATATACCTTGGGGCATTTGGAGCGGGTGGCTGCCGCGGAAAAAGCCCTTGCCCCCTGGCCCAACCTCGCCTTGGCCGGCAATGCCTACCGTGGCATTGGCATTCCCGATTGCATTCGCTCGGGGCGGGAAGCGGTGAGGAAGTTGGGGCTGAAGGCTTAGGCACTGCCTTTCGCTATTTGCAACTCGCCATTCGTCACGGAGGTTTTTCATGGACATTTCTCGTTCTCGCGAATTGTTTGCGCAAGCCCAAACCCTGCTCCCTGGCGGGGTAGATTCGCCCGTGCGGGCTTTCCGCGCGGTGGGCGGGCAGCCCTTGTTCATCGCCCGCGGGGAGGGACCCTACCTTTACGACGTGGATGGCAACCGCTACATTGATTACGTCCTTTCCTGGGGGCCGCTCGTCTTAGGGCATGCCTTCCCCGAGGTGGTGGAGGCTCTGCAAGAAGCCGTCGCCAAGGGCACCAGCTATGGCGCGCCCAGCCCTCTGGAGGTGGCTTTGGCCGAGCTGGTGCAGTCGTTTTTGCCTTCGGTGGAGATGGTGCGCTTTGTCAACAGCGGCACCGAAGCCACCATGAGCGCGCTGCGTCTGGCGCGGGCTTACACGCGCCGCAACAAAATTGTCAAATTCGAGGGTTGCTATCACGGCCATGCGGACATGCTCTTGGTGCAGGCCGGCTCGGGCGTGGCCACGCTGGGGTTGCCCGATTCGCCCGGCGTGCCCCGTGGCGCCACCCAAGACACTTTGGTGGCGCGTTACAATGATTTGGAAAGTGTGCGCGCTTTGTTCGAGCAATATCCCGAGGAAATTGCCGCGGTCATCGTCGAGCCGGTGGCTGGCAACATGGGCGTGGTGCCGCCTGTGGAGGGCTTCCTGCAGGGCCTGCGGGAACTCACCCAGGCCTATGGCGCGGTGCTCATTTTCGATGAGGTGATGACCGGCTGGCGGGTGCATCCGAATGGCGCGCAGGGGCTGTATGGCGTGACGCCCGACCTCACCACGTTGGGCAAGGTCATCGGTGGCGGGCTGCCCGTGGGCGCTTACGGCGGCAAGCGGGAAATCATGGCCCTGGTGGCGCCTTCGGGGCCGGTGTATCAGGCTGGCACGCTTTCGGGCAACCCCTTGGCCATGACCGCGGGCATCGTGACGCTGAAGGTGTTGCAGCGAGAAGGTGTGTGGGAGCGCCTGGAAGCCGCAGCTCGGCGTTTGACCGAGGGCCTGGGCGAGGCGGCGCGCGCCGCGGGGGTGCCGGTGCAGCAGACGCGCGTAGGCACCATGTTTGCGACGTTTTTCACCGAAACCCCGGTGCGCGATTGGCCTACGGTGAAAACCAGCGATCCGGAGCGCTTTGCTCGTTTCTTCCGGGCTATGTTGGCGCGCGGGGTGTATTTGGCGCCTTCCCAATTTGAGGCGGGGTTTGTGAGCCTGGCCCACGACGACGCGGTGATTGACGCCACCATCGAGGCCGCGCGGGAGGC
>CAYLRJ010000028.1:0-2033 GCA_964386185.1 uncultured Anaerolineaceae bacterium | reverse complement strand
TTTCCCCAGACAAAACAAAGTTGCCGTTCCCATTGTGAGTGTCCCGCTCCACCATGAGCCAGCCCAGGTTGAGAGGGTGATCCGTGGGCAACTCACTGCCGTTGCCGCCCCAGCGGGCTTTGTCGGGGGCGACCGTATGCTTTCCCAACCCCGCGTCTTTCAACACGCTGGGACTGGTGACCCAAACGGGGCCGGCCATGGAATAGACGGGGAAGAGCAGGATGCGCGCGTCGCCGATGGCCACCACACCGGCGTGGCCACCGCTTTGGTCGCGCGCGAAGCCAAAGGTGTAGCAGATAGGGCAGGTGGGCTGGCCGCAATGCTTGCGGTTTTCTTGTTGCCCTTGGCCTGCACAGTGGGGCTTGCCGTAGCGGTGGGCCGCGTACGAGCGAATCACGCCGTGCAGGCTGGTGCCCGGAATCTTAGGCAAGCGGGTGCCGGGCTCGCGCGCAATGCTCATGTCGACGCGGCCCAGGCGGCTCCCACCAGTGCCGATGTGCACCGGGTCCACGGTCAAGAGGAAAAATTGAAAAGATTGAAAAGATTGAAAAGATTGAAAGGTCTGGGGTTTATAGGCCATCTTGCGCCTCCCAGGTTTGATGAAGTATTGCCTGTTCAACAAATTTATCGAATATCTCCCGCGGCACCTCAATCCTCCAAATCGCCTTCTTGCCGGAGCAGGTGTTTCCAGATCGCCACCAAGTCATGTCTTACAACCGCCTCAAAAGGGATCGGCTCTTTATCCAACGTCTTTGCCAAGCGTGTCAGGAGGTTTAACATACGTGTTCACCATCCTTGCCAGTCGGAGATCTACTTCCAGGCCCTCGAGGGGGGCCTTAGGGGGCCAGGCCCCTGCGGCCCGGGCCATTTCCAGCAAAGTCCAGAAGATGCGGAAATGGGCCTCGGGGTCGGGCCGTGTCTGGCGCTGCCATTGGGCTTCCCAGCGCTGCCAACCTTTTGGGTCGCGTATCATGACGGCGCTCCTGGAGTCTGTTCGTCCTCGCCTATGGGCCGCTGTTTCATGATGTGGTAAAAGACCTCGATGGCGTCGGCCAAGAGTCCGGATACCGCCCAATGAGTGAGGCGTTTGCGTTCCTCCAGGGTGGGCGTGGTGTGCCATTCTGCGTTTTGGAGGACACTCTTGCAGAATTGGTAGAATGTGTCGTCCTGCACCGAATCCTCAGGCCGTTCAAACCATTCTTGACGTTTGCCTTCAATGAGATCGCGAATTTGATGAAGTTGGCGACTGCCAAGGCGGCGGATGCCTTGATCGGGATCACCGGCCAGCAGGCGCCAGCAGGCTTCCAATTCCGCCAGTTCATCCAGCAAGTAGGGGCGGTGCAGGGTGCCCTGGCGCTGCCCGTGCTCGTCGTAGACGATTTCAAAGCGCCGGCCGCCATGGTCGAGGAAGATGAAGTCAAAGGTCGCGGGGGTGAAATAGACCCGGTCGCCGGGTTGCAACTCGCCCGCGTGGACGAGCCAGCCATCTTGGGGCGTCCCAGACGCATCAGGGTTGAAGGGGTTCGGGGCTTGATAATAGCGATTGCGTGGCACCGTGGCTGTATTCGGATCGGTGTTACCCTCTCTATCTTCTACCCAGAAGACATACGGATACCAGTGATCCTCGGTCTGGCCATCACCCATGACAGCCGGGACGTACCAGATCAAACGTCGTCCGAGGTGGTGACTTTGTAGGTGAACCCCGATCATGACGCGGAACTGGCCAGGCTGGTGTGCCAGCAGATCTTGACGCTTTAGCCATTTCAAGGCACGCCAACCTTTCGTTTCGTTTGGGGTGTTAGGTGTCCCAAATCGTTTTATGTTTCGCACTTCCCAGATGTCGGCTCTACCGCGCTGCTTCAACATCCGCCGCCCGGCGTCCAGAATCGTGCGCAGGGGCTGATGGGCATCGGCGAAGACAATACCCAGGTGCAGGGGCAGGCGGTTGCGCACTTTGCCCATTTCGCGCACGTACTTGGTCTTGATGGCCTTGACCACTGCAAAGGCCTTGTCAGCCGGCACCAGGGCCATGA
>CAYLRJ010000027.1:0-4446 GCA_964386185.1 uncultured Anaerolineaceae bacterium | reverse complement strand
GTACATCACTGCTGGCGTGGCCTTCTTGGGGTTCGCCTGCACCACATCGCGGTCAATTGTGGCTGCGTAAAACTTGTAGCCGAAAATCACGACGATGAGGGCTACAAGGAGCACAATTGCTGCCATGGCAAACCTCCTGAAGTTGCGTAAAGCCAGTGAATAAAACGGAAGAAAAGAAGAAGTGATGAAGCAACAACGGAGAAGTGATATGGGAATTCCTAAAAAGTTATCTGCTGAAAAGACACCTCCTTCAATGCAGAGTGGCCGTGTCACTTTTTTCCTGAAGAGGGCTGTGACCGGCGAAGGAATACACGTTGGCAGCCTTAAATGGGTTGGCGGCTTTTGTCTTTTTAGTGATTACCAACCCCACTAACAGCGAAAAAACAGCGACGTATATTTTAATTGTGGCTCCACTTTCAAAGATGTCAAGCGTTTTTTTGGTGAAAAAGATAAAAAAAGCGTAAAAAATATAGGGGAAGCAATCGCCGGTAGTTTTGTCGCCTTTTTTCTTGCACGCGGCTGGCTTAACGAAAGGCTGATAAAATAGCCCCATGGATTGGAAGCAAGCTTTTGTGGCCTTTCGGATGGTGGGCGTGGGGAATGCTTGGCGGGCGTGGCGGTATCGCCGGCGCAAGCAAGCCCTGGACGCGGCCTACCCAGCCGATACGACCCTGCAGGGTGTGGGCGCACTGCACACGGTGACCGAAACCGAAAGCGGGGCTCGGCTCACGTTTGCCTTTGCCGCGCTGGAAATCACTTTCCTCGCTGCCGACGTCGTCCGTTTGGTTTGGGAACCCGGCACGCCGCCCCCGCCTTACGCTGTGCCCGAGCCCCCCTCGTGGCCGCAGCCCGACGTGGTGTTGCGGCGCCGGCGGGAGGCATGGTGGCTGCGGACCGAAAGGCTCGAACTCGAGATCACCAACGACGGCTTGGCCTTTTACACCCCCAAAGGCGATGTGTTGCGCCGCGAGGCGTGGCCCTCTCGCCGGGGAGACGGCTGGCGGCAATCGGCCTGGCTGCACCCCCAAGCCGCGGTGTTTGGTTTGGGCGCGCGCGCTTCAGGCCCTAACTTGCGCCCTGGCTCTTATCGCCTGTGGAATCAGGACCCCGGCGGCCATTACGCGCCAGGCCACGACCCCCTTTCCATCACCATGCCGGTGGCGTGGGTGCTTCAGCCCGCAGGCGCGTACCTGCTTTTCTACGACAACCCCGCGGCGGGCGAAGTGCGCCTCGACGACGCTTTCCATGTGCGCTTCGACCACGGCGCATTGATAGCCTATTTCATCACCGGCGAGCCCGCTCACATCGCCCGGCGTTGGGCTGAGCTGGTCGGCGCGCCCTTTTTGCCGCCGCGCTGGGCCTTGGGCTATCATCAAGCGCGTTGGGGCTATCGCACCCAACGCGAAGCCGAGGCCGTGCTCGACGGCTTCCACCAACATCGTCTGCCTTTGGACGCCCTGCATTTGGATATTGATTACATGGATCACGGCCGGGTGTTCACGGTTGATCGGAACCGTTTCCCCGATTTGCGGGGTATGGCGGCCCGCTCCCATACTCGCGGGGTCCATTTGGTCACCATTCTTGACCCAGGCGTGGCGCGTGCGCGGGGCTATGAAATCTATCAGGAAGGGCAAGCCCAGGGCGCCTTTTGCCGTTTGCCCGAGGGCGAGGTGGTGCACGCCCCGGTATGGCCGGGATGGTGCGCTTTCCCGGATTTCACCGACCCCGAGGTGCGGCCGTGGTGGGGCAAACATGTGGCCGCGTTTGTCGAGGCGTGGCGTGTGGATGGCCTGTGGTTGGACATGAATGAGCCGGCCGCGTTCGTGGACGCGGGCGACCCGACGTTGCCGCTGAGCACCCGTCACGCGCTGGAAGGCGCTGGCAGCGACCACCGCGCGGCCCATAACTTGTATGGCCTGCAGATGGCGCGGGCGACCTACGACGCCCTGCGCCGCGCTCGGCCTGGAAAGCGGCCGTGGGTGCTGAGCCGCTCTGGTTGGGTGGGCATTCAGCGCTATGCTTGGACCTGGACGGGTGACACCGAAAGCACGTGGCCCATGCTGCGCACCACGGTGGCCACAGTGTTGGGGCTCAACCTGAGCGGCGCGCCGTTCACCGGGCCCGACGTGGGTGGCTTTGCCGGCGCCCCCGACGGCGAACTTTACCTCCGTTGGTTGCAACTGGCCGCGTTTTTGCCCTTCTTCCGCGGCCATTCGGCCATAACCTCCCCGCCTCGCGAGCCGTGGACCTTTGGCGAGCCGTGGATTTCCCACGCCCGACAAACGCTGCGCCTGCGGCAGCGCCTTTTGCCTTATCTCTATACCCTGGCTTGGGAAGCCCACACCCAAGGGCTGCCTTTGGTGCGGCCGCTCTGGTGGTACGACCCCCTCGAGCCCGCCTTTTGGAATGTGGACGACGCTTTCCTGCTGGGGCAGGCTTTGTTGGTCGCTCCGGCTTTGCTCCCCGGGCAGGAAGAACGCTTTGTGCCGTTGCCGTGGGGAGGCTGGTATGACTTCTGGCGTCCCACCGAAATGCTCTATGGCCCGACCGAGATCTTGCTTCCTACCCCTTTGGCGCACATCCCGCTTTTGGTGCGGGCAGGAACGCTGCTGCCGTTGGAAGATGCCCCAACAGCCCTTACCCTGTGGTTGGGTACGCCCACCGAGGGCGAATATCGCACCCATCTCTATATGGACGAGGGCGACGGCGAGGGCCCCTCTCGCTTGGAAATTTGGACCGTGCGCGCCGATGGCGAGACCGTGCGGCTGCAACGCGAGGTCCAGGGCGAGTTCCCTTCCCCTTACAAGCGTTTGCGGCTGGAAGTGCACGGCCGGGCCTGGACGGCTTGCGAGGCCGATGGTTGGCTCGTGCCCCCTGAGGATGACGGCGCGTTTTTGCTTCCCCCGGATGTCAAGTCCGTGATTTTGCGTTGAAAGCATGGGTTGGACGATGGCTATTTTGCGTCGCTTTTTCACCGTGTTGACGGCTCCTTGGCGGGCGTGGCGCCGCGCCGCGCGACGCCTTTATCGTTGGCGGATGGCTATCAAGCAATTCTTGACCGAGGAGCCCGAAGAGCACCCCCTCGGCGAAGCGCTGGATGAGGCAATCCAAAACCCAAAGAGCCTGCTGCCTCATGTCGTCGCGCTGCGCCGCCATTTGCTGCGAGCGGTGGGGGTGTTCTTTTTGACCACGTTGGCCGCGTTTTTTGTCACCCCACGCTTTTTGGACTTCCTCGCCCGTCCCATCGGTGGTTTGGGAGGCCTGCAGGCGATTGAAGTGACCGAATCCGTGGGGGTTTTTATGCGCGCGGCGTTGTTGCTGGGCTTTGCGCTTTCATTGCCTTATTGGTATTTGGAGCTTTTCTTGTTCATTGCCCCGGGGCTGCGCCCGCGCGCGCGGCGTTTGGGCTTGGTGGGCTTCCCGCTGGTCTTGCTCTTTTTCTTGGCCGGCATGGCGTTTGCTTATTTTCTGATGTTGCCGACGGCGCTTCCTTTTTTGCTCAATTTCATGGGCATTCATACCGTGCCTCGGCCTGATTCGTACATCCGATTTGTGACGTCGTTGCTCTTTTGGACGGGTTTGTCGTTTGAATTTCCGTTGGTGATTTATCTTTTGGCGTCGTTTGGGTTGGTGCGGGCGGAGGCGTTGCGGAAGCATTGGCGGGAGGCTGTGGTGGCGATTGCTGTTTTGGCTGCTGTGATTACCCCCACGGTTGATCCGGTGAACATGCTGTTGGTCATGGCGCCACTGACAGGGCTGTATTTTCTGGGGGCCATTTTGGCCCAACTGGCCGAGCGGCGAAGGAAGGCTTCTTCTGAGGTGTGAGTGAGGGGCGGGGCGAAGGTATTGGTTGCCTGGTTACTTGGTTACCTGGTTGCTTGGGGCCCCCTTGCCCCTACAAATCGTGCAAATCAGTGCAAATCGGTGAAGATCGGTGGATTTATTGCGCCCCTTTGGGCAGTAGGGGCGGAGCGTTGCTCCGCCCTGGGAGACACACGGAGCCACAGAGGGCACGGAGGGGGCAGGGCAAGGCACGCCTTGCCCCTACACAAAAAATCGGCGGCAATCGGTGCCAATCGGTGGCCCCATCTGCGTCCATCTGCGTTCTTCTCACCACAACCCCCAAAGCCACCCCCGCCCCCACCCCGCAATTCGCAATTCCTCATTCGCAATTGCCGCGCGCCCGCCCCTTTCCTGCCCCTGCTCCCAAGCAAAAAATGGTATCATGGTGAGCACACAACATTGCTCTGAGGAAGGTTCTTCGTGCCTCGCCCGACTTACGACTTCGTGGTCATCGGCAGCGGTTTTGGCGGCAGTGTGGCCGCGCTGCGCCTGGCCGAAAAGGGCTACTCGGTGCTGGTGCTGGAACGCGGCAAACGCTTTCGCGACCAGGATTTCGCCACCACCAACTGGCAATTCTGGAAATACCTCTGGGCGCCCCCGCTG
>CAYLRJ010000026.1:0-17076 GCA_964386185.1 uncultured Anaerolineaceae bacterium | reverse complement strand
AATCGGTGGATCTATCTGCGTTCTTCCGCGCCGCGGGCGAGGGGGGCGTCACGCTGGGAACATGCGCTTGATGTGGGCGGCTATCAAAGCTACGGCTTGGCGCACCAAAGCACGGTTTTCTTCGCTCTGATGCCAACGACTCGCTCCTGAGGGATGCGGTAATGGCACAATCCAGCGGCCATTGACTTGCTTTTGCGTGCCGATGATTTCCCCTAATTTGACCTTCGGCGGATAGAACATGTTAATCGCCAAACGCCCAACGGGCACAATCAGCGCTGGGTCCACCAGGGCAATTTCGGCCTCTAAGAATGGGCGGCACAGCAATTGCTCTTTTCGGCTGGGGGCGCGGTCGCCGCTGCCCGATTTCGCCTTGCCGGGGTAGCATTTGGTCACCGAGGTCATGTATTGGGTGCGCCGAAACCAATCTTCTTCAATGCCCGCGGCAGCCAACCATTGAAAAAGCCGTTTGCCGCTGCCCGCGTTGAAGGGGCGGCCGGCTTCGACTTCGGTAATTCCCGGGGCTTGCCCAATGAGCATGATGCGTGCGCCCACGTGGCCAGAATAAATCGGGCGCGGGTGTACCCAATAGCCTGCATCCAGGCAGGCCCGGCAGACGGCGATACGCTCTCGCAAGGCGTCTAATTGCGCGCGACGCTCAGCAAGGTCTCGTTCAGACATGGCTTCCTTTTCCAGCAAGGATTCCAGCAAGGGCCCCAGCAAGGGTTTGCTGGGCTGCTATTTTGGCGCGTGGTGCGCCAGCCAACGGGCCGGACGAGCCGTTTGGGGCGCTGCTCCTCAATCTGTGGGCTTGGCCTCGGGCAAAGCCATCAAAACGCCAAAGCGGCCGGTTTGCCCTCGTTCGGCACGATGGGAATACCAATCTTCTAAATGGCAGGCCGTACAAATTTCTGCGATTTCGATGTGGTCGGCTGGCACGCCGGCCTGCAGCAGATGGCGCCGATTGGCCTCCCACAAATCCAAAAAGAGGCGGCCATCTCGCTGAGGAAGCAGGCTTTCGGCCGCTTGGGGGCCAAATGCAGCCCGAATCTGTTCGGCCACTTCCGGGCCGATTTCGTAATGGTCGGGGCCAATTGAGGGCCCAATGGCCGCCCAAAGGTCTTCGGGGCGGGTATCAAAGGCCTGGGTCATGGCCTCAACAGCCGCGGCCGCGGTGCCCAAAGCCGTGCCCCGCCACCCCGCATGGGCCAGGGCCAAGGCGCGCTGGCGAGGGTCATACAATAGCACTGGCACACAATCGGCAAAGCGCATTACCAACGTCACCGCGGGATTGTCGGTTAGGATGATGTCGGCTTTAGGAGGCGGCTCTGGGGAAGCGACAGGCCGAGGGGTTTCGGCCACCACGGCCTCGCGGCCGTGTACCAGCCATGCGTCGAAGCGGCTTCCCACTGAAAGGCCCAAAGCCTCAAAAGCCAGCCGCAAGTTGAATTGCACCCGCCCCCAATCGTCGCCTACGGTCGCTCCCATGTTGAGCGCGTGCCAGGGCCGCGGGCTCACCCCGCCTCGCCGAGTGAATACCCCATGCACGACTCCGGCTCGGGTCAGATTTTCAAAAGTCCAATAGCGGATGGCGCGAAAAGCGACAAAGGGCATCCACAAGGCTCCTTGGGCCGCGATGTTTGAGTTACTCGCCCCGTTGGCGGGCAATTTGCTCGGCAATGTAAAAGCGGGCTTCCAGCGCTTGGCGGCTTTCGCGCATGGATTCTTCGACCAGGGGGTAACCAAACCAGGCCGTGGTAAAGCCAAAGAGGAAGCCCGTCACGGTCCGCAGCAGGGGGGTGCTTTCCCGATAGGGTAGCGGCGAGTGGGGAATTTGGCTCAACAGTTGGCTGACGCCATCGAGCCCAATGGGCAACCACCCTAAAATCAACCACCAATACCACGGCAACGGCGGCAATTTGCGGCGGAAGAGGGCAAACAACAAGCCAAACAGGAAAATGCCCCCATAGATGGCTACGTCGCGTTCGCACATGGCAACTTTGTAGCCAATTTGCGGGTTGCCGATGAAACTGCGGGCTTGCCAGAGGTCGTTTTCATCCAAGCCTGTGGCCTGGCCGTAAGGCACCCAGCCCTTCACATGGGCTGCGGCGCGAGGGTAGGCTGGCTGTTCTCCAAAGAGGAACCACGAGCGAAAGGCCAACTGGTGGCAGGTGAAACTGTAGCCTTTGTAGATGACCTTGGCAGGCCCCACCCAGCCGACCTTCATCAACACTGGGGCCAAAAAAGCCAGGCCAACGTAAAGCCCCACCACCAGGTTGAAAACCAAGAGCCAATGTTGGGAAAACCAGTGGAGGAAGCGGTCGCTGCCGCCTACCGGGCGGGGCTCCACACTGCGGCCTTGGGCTTTGCCTTGTGCCGCGGCCTGTAAGGTGACCAAGACCCGCGTGCGGTCCAGGTCGCCAGAAAGGGTATAAGGGCCAATTTTGAGCAACGGCGTACGGCCCTTCAGTTTGGCGGCCAGGGTGGGGTTTTGCTCGACGTCCACTTCGATTAAGCGATGGGGCACTTCGGCTTCCAGAGAAGCCAACATCGCCCGCAGCGCCTCCACCCCTTCATCCTCTGGCCGCGTGTAAAGCAACACCGTGATCATGGTGTGATTCCAATGCTTTGCAGGCCAGCCTTCAGGGTGGTTTCATCCAACATGCCCACGTGCATGTAACGGATGACCCCTTTAGCGTCAATGAAGAAGGTGGTGGGGAAGCCTTGAATGCGGTATTTTCCTACAATGGTCCGTTGGGGATCCAGCACCACGGTAAACGAAAAGCCGTTTTGGTCAATGAATGCCTGCACTTGGGCTTGGGGTTCGGCGTCGTTGACTGCGACCATGTAATAATCGTTTTGGTGCTTGGCGTAATATTGCTGCAACATGGGCATTTCCGCGCGACACGGGGGGCACCATGTAGCCCAAAAGTTGAGCACCACCGGCTTGCCACGCAGGGCTTTGAGGTGAAGGGATTGCCCTCCCAGCGTTTGGGCGGTGAAATCAGGCGCCGGTGCGCCCACCACAGGGGCGGCTTTGGCATCGTCGGATGCGGTGCCGTTGCTGCGCAACAACATGCTGCCGCCCCAAACTGCAAGCAACAGCCCTACAATGAGCAACAAGCCACGCCACAACGTGGCCTCGGCCGAGGCATTCCGCCCGCGCCGACTGGATTTACGAGTGACTTTTTTCCGTGCCATATCACAATCCTAAATCAATGAAATTCCCAAAGCGAGCAAGATGCGCAAAGGTGCCGAGCATCAACATCACCCCGACGATGATGAGCACCACACCCATTGCAATTTCCACAATGCGGCTGATGCGGCTGTATTTTTGAAGCAAAACCGTCACCCAGTCAATGCTCCAAGCGGCCAGCAAGAAAGGCACGGCCAGCCCCGCCGAATAAGCCGTCAGCAACACCACTCCCCACGCAATCGAGCCTCCGTTCAGCGCCAAGGTGAGAATAGCCCCCAAGACAGGCCCCACACATGGGCTCCATCCCGCGGAGAAAAACACACCCATCAACGCAGACGAAAAGAGGCCTACCCCATCAAAATCAGCGTCGGGGCGAATGTCGTATTCCAAAAAAGGAATGCGGACCAAACCGGTCATATGGATGCCAAACAAAATCACAATCGCGCCCCCGATTTTGGCCAACCATTCTCGCAGGTTGTAAAGCACCCCGCCCAAAGCCGACGTGGCAACGCCCAAGGAGATGAAGACCAAACTAAACCCAACCACAAAAGCCAACCCGTGCAAAAAGGCCTTGCCACGGCGATGCTCACCACCTTCGGAAAGCGCCCGGCCGCTCAAATAGCTGACGTACGCGGGCACCAAAGGCAACACACAAGGCGAAAGGAACGAAGCCAGCCCCGCCACAAAAGCCAAACCTACCGAAAGGTTCATGCCAACCTCCTGCCAAGGAATCCCGCGCCTGCGGGCGATGGGCATGACGCGTGCTCGTAGGTTCGCATCGCGCCCCAAGGAATCCCGCGCCTGCGGGCGATGGAGTGAATTTTACCAAGGTTTGGGGAATTCGCAAAATTGAAGCCTTGGGAAAGCCCCCCAGTAAACGGCCAGGCCACCCTTGCCCCCAGGCCGGCTTTAAACCAGCCTCCGCAGGCCCTAAATCAGACCTGCGGAGACTGCCCCAAAAACTAAGGAGAAAAGGAGAAAAGGAGAAGCGGAACGAAGGGCTACCGACTTTGCATCAACCCTCGGCCTCGAAGGCATCCAGCGCCTCGACCAAAGGCGTCAGATACATCATCGCAGGGCCACCGTGCATCAACACAGCCTGGAAAGCGGCTTCCATGATTTCGTCGCGGGTGGCGCCGTTATCCAACGCGCCCTTGACGTGGAGCGCGATGCACCATTCGCATTGCGCAGCCACAGCCAAAGCAACGTTGATGAGCTCCTTATATTTTGCGCTTAAGGCCTTGCCCGAAGCCGAGGCCTTCATGAAGTGCAAAAACGCTTTGGTTTCAGTGGGGTAACGCGCCATCAGCGATTCAATCAACGCATTGGTCTGTTCCAAACGCTCTTTTGCACCCATAGCAACCTCCTTGTTGCAAAGTTTTTAACCATGAACGGATAAAACCACCTAACCTTCGATGACCTCAATCAAAGTGCCACCGGGCATCCCCACGGTGACATCACCGGGGTCATAAGGCACCACTGGCAGCGTCCAACGAAAGACCCATTTGGCGTCTTCCGGGCGAGCATTGACACAGCCGTGAGAGCGCGGCACACCGTAATCGTTATGCCAAAACGTGGAATGGATGGAAATGCCCGTGCCCACAAACAACACCGTCCAACCAATGCCGGGCAAGTCATACCCCCCGCCCGTCGTGCCGCCGCTCATGTGGACGGAGATGAGTTTCCGCCAGATGGGATACGTCCCCAACGGCGTTGCCCATTTGTCCACGGCCTGACCAGCGGCGTTATATTTGGCGCCAGTGGAAACCCGGGTAAAAAACACCTCGTCCTTGCCTTCGTAACACGCCATCGTCTGGTAATTGACATCGACCACCACCCGCTTGTTCTCCACATTGGGGTGAAGCGGGGCAATCTCTTCAGGGGTAATCGGCCGAAACGCCTCGGCTCGCGCCCAGAAAATATCGCCATAAGAGCCATATCGCTCATTAATCCGATACCAAACCGTGCCGTCGGCTTCCTGCTTGATTTGATCTACCCACAACACTTGGCTGTAATACAAACGCGGGCGGGAAGTATCCTTCAACCAGGGGGAACGCGCGGGCGGATTGGCCAGGAAAATATCCACATAAGGCACGGTCACTTCAACCCACATGCCATCTTGCGCATAAGGGAAGCGCGTCACCGGCGTGTTCGGACGGTTGGCCACAGGCTGAAGCGTGGGCGCCCAAATATACCCCTGGGGCGTCTGGACAAAGCGCTGATTGGTGCGGTGCAAATTGACGCCTACGACCTCGCGCTCCCAAGGCACGACCGCATCTTCATACAACACAGCCACCGTCGGGCTATCGGCATCGGGGCGGGCTTTCACTTCCACCTTGCCACCAATGCACACCCGCCCCAGGCGTTCACCAGCAGGGAAATCAGGCCAGCCCTGGGCTTTGGCCTGAGCCAACGTCGGGTTCAGCGCCCAGGCCCCCGCGCCCAACAAGGCCAATTTCAACGCGTCCCGTCGAGAAAGTGCCACCATTTGCCTCCAAGGGATTGTGTCATCCATCTATATCTTACCACAAAATCGCCCACTTTGTGCATTTTTTCACTAAGTTTTAATCCGAAAACGCACGCAAAGCGGATAGCGCCATTTTCCTATCGCCGCCGCCCCCAAGAGCCTTGCCCCCCTCCCCAAATCGGGCTACAATACCCCCATGACCCACACCATTCTTGTCGTCGAAGATGTCCCTGCCGTGCGGGAGCTGTTGGAAATCACCCTGAAATTCAAGGGGTATCAGGTCGAAAGCGCGAGCGATGGCGAAGAGGCCCTCCGCAAAATTGCAGCCCACCGCCCTGATTTGATTGTCACCGACATCCTCATGCCCCGCTTGGATGGCTTCTCCCTCGCGCAGCGCCTTCGCCGCGACCCCCAAACCCGCCGTCTGCCCATTGTCTTCGTCTCAGCGACCTACGTCGCGCCCGAAGACAAAGCCTTCGCGCTGCACCTCGGCGCCGTGCGCTTCCTGGAAAAGCCCATTGACACCGAAGAGTTTTTGCTCACCGTCGCCGAAGTGCTCCAAGAAGGCCTTGCGCCGCAAACACCCCCGCTGGACGACGAGACCTTCTACCGCGGCTATGCCGAGCGGCTGGAAACCAAACTGCGCTACAAATCAGCCCAAATCGCCCGGTTAGAACGGCTTCTCCCCACCTTGCCGGAAACACAACGCCCGGCTTTTGCTTCCATGTTAGCCGAAGCCCGGCGTGAGCGTCAAACCATTCGGCAAGAGCTGGAAGCCATCCGTCAATATTTCGAGGCCCCCTCTTCAGGAAACTAACATGCAACCCACCCTCCGCGACCTGGAAATTTTAGCCCGCCAGGCCGGCGTGATTTTGCGCGCCGGCTACGGCCAACGCCACACCATTGACAGCAAAAGCCACGCCATTGACCTGGTCACCGAGACCGACCGTCAATCTGAAGCCTTTTTGCTGGAAAACATCCGTCGCCGCTGGCCCGAACACAGCATTCTGGCCGAAGAAAGCGGCGCCCATCGCGGCGATGGCAGCCTGTGGTACATTGACCCCCTCGACGGCACCGTCAACTTTGCCCACGGCGTGCCCATTTTCTCGGTCTCCATTGCCTATGCGGAAGGCGGCCAAGTGCGCCTGGGCGTGGTCTATGACCCCATGCGCGACGAATGCTTCGCGGCCGAGCGGGGGCGCGGTGCGTTCCTCAACGGCCGCCCGATTCGCGTCTCCACCACTGCCAACTTGGCCCAAGCCCTGCTGGTGACCGGCTTCCCCTACGACACCTGGGAAAACCCCAACAACAACCTCGACAACTTCGCCCGCTTTGCCGTGCGCAGCCACGGCGTGCGGCGGCTGGGCTCCGCCGCGCTGGACCTGTGTTACGTGGCCGCCGGGCGTTTCGACGGCTATTGGGAAATCCGCCTCAAACCGTGGGATGTCGCCGCTGGTGGCCTCATCGCCGCCGAAGCCGGCGCACAGGTCACCAACCTCCACGGCGCAGACGATTACATCTCGCCGCCGCAATCCATTGTCGCGGCCAACGCGGCGCTGCATCCCCAAATGATGGCGGTGTTACACGCCAACGATTGAACCCCTCTGCTTTGGAGTCAACATGCAACAAAAGAAATTCATCGCGGTCGCCGGCAACATCGGCGTCGGCAAATCCACTTTGGTGCAACTGCTCAGCGAACGATTGGGCTGGGAGCCCTTCTACGAACCTGTGGCCGAAAACCCCTACTTGGCAGACTTCTACCGCGACATGCGCGCCTGGGCTTTTCACTCCCAGGTGTTCTTCCTCTCCCACCGCTTACGCATCCACCACCGGCTGATGCTGCACCCGACCTCGGTAGTCCAAGATCGCAGCGTCTATGAAGACGCCGAGGTGTTTGCCCGCAACCTTTACCTGCAAGGCCACATGAGCGAACGCGATTGGCAAACGTATTGGGGGCTCTACGAAGCCTTGGTGACCTTCCTGCCGCCTCCTGATTTGGTCGTCTATCTGCGGGCGTCGGTCGAAACCCTCCAAAAGCGCATTGCCCGCCGCGGGCGAGATTACGAACGCGACATCTCCCCCGACTACCTGGCCCAACTCAACCACCTCTATGAGGAATGGCTGCAACACTTTACCCTGTGCCCGGTGCTCACCGTGCCCGCCGACAACTTGGATTACGTCGCCCACCCTCGCCATCTTGACCTCATCGTGGGGAAAATCCAAGAAAAGCTGGCCGGCAAAGAAGAAGTAGTGTGGGAAGCCGGCGAAATCGAATAAGGCAAGACAATTCGAGGGCGCGCCAACACTCTCAAGGGGGCGACCCAGCGGGGTTCCCCCAAAACAGCCTCCGCCGGCAAAAAGGCGTCGCCCCACTCAAAGAAAACAACAGGCCGACAGAAGCAATCTGTCGGCCTGTGATTGTTTGAGGGGGATGGCGGCGGTTACGCCACCACTTCGGCTTCGGCCACCGCGGTGAAGACCAGGCCCTCGGGGCCTCGATCCACCCGGATGGTGTCGCCTTCCTTGAAGTCGCCGGCCAAAATCTTGATGGCCAACGGGTCTTGCAGCTCGCGCTGGATCGCCCGTTTGAGCGGCCGAGCGCCAAAGTCGGGGTCGTAGCCCACTTCGGCCAGATATTCTTTGGCCGCGTCGGTGACTTCCAGTTTGAAGCCTTTGTCTTCCAGCAGCTGGGCAAGCCGCCGCAGTTGGATGTCCACGATTTTCACCAAGTCTTCCTTCTTGAGCGGATGGAAGACGATGATGTCGTCAATCCGGTTGAGGAATTCGGGGCGGAAGTGCCGCTGCAAGATGCGGTTGATTTCATCGCGCGAGACCTCGGTGCGGCCTTCCAGCCACAATTCGCTGCCCAGGTTGCTGGTCATGATGATGATGGTGTTGCGGAAGTCCACGGTGCGGCCTTTGCCGTCGGTCAGGCGGCCGTCGTCCAGCAACTGGAGCAAGACGTTGAAGACCTCGCGATGGGCCTTTTCGATTTCGTCGAAGAGCACCACGCTATAAGGCCGCCGGCGCACGGCTTCGGTGAGTTGGCCGCCTTCCTCGTGCCCCACGTAGCCGGGGGGCGCGCCGATGAGCCGCGAAACAGTGTGCTTTTCTTGATATTCGCTCATGTCAATGCGAATCATCGCGTGCTCATCATCGAAGAGGAATTCGGCCAGGGCGCGGGCCAGTTCGGTTTTGCCGACACCGGTCGGGCCAAGGAAGATGAAGGAGCCAATAGGCCGGTTGGGGTCTTGTAGGCCCGCGCGGGCGCGGCGCACCGCGTTGGCCACCGCTTTGATGGCGTGGTCTTGCCCCACCACCCGTTGGTGGAGCCGCTCTTCCATGTGAAGCAGTTTTTCGCGTTCGCTTTCCAGCAGGCGCGAGATCGGAATGCCCGTCCAACTGGAAACCACTTTGGCAATCTCTTCCGCGTCCACTTCCTCTTTGAGGAGCGCGCCATCTTTCTGCAATTCCCTAAGTTTTTCTTCTTGGGCTTTGAGCTTTTCTTCCAGCTCTCGCAACACGCCGTAGCGCAAGCGGGCTACTTTTTCCAAGTCGGCTTGCCGCTCTGCGCGCTCGATTTCGAGCCGCGTCTGTTCGATTTGCTCTTTGATGGCGTGCAGCTCTTCGATGGCCTGCTTTTCAGCCTGCCAGCGGGCCCGCAAAGCCTGCGCTTTTTCTTGCAGTTCGGCCAGCTCTTTTTCGATGGCCTTGAGCCGCTCTTTCGAGGCCCGATCTTTTTCTTTCTTCAGAGCCTCGCGCTCGATTTCCAGCTGCAAAATCTGGCGTTCGACCTCGTCGAGCACCTGCGGCTTGGAGTCAATTTCGGTGCGCAGGCGGGCTGCGGCTTCGTCAATCAGGTCAATGGCCTTGTCGGGCAGGAAGCGGTCGGTAATGTAACGATGGCTCAAAGTGGCCGCGGCAATCACGGCAGAATCGGTGATGCGCACGCCGTGATAGACTTCATACCGCTCTTTCAGCCCACGCAAGATGCTGATGGTCTCTTCGACGGTGGGCTCTTCGACCAGCACGGGCTGGAAGCGGCGTTCCAGCGCAGGGTCTTTTTCAATGTATTTGCGGTATTCGTCTAAGGTAGTGGCGCCAATCATGCGCAGTTCGCCGCGGGCGAGCATGGGCTTGAGCATGTTGCCCGCGTCCATCGCGCCTTCGGCTTTGCCTGCGCCTACCACGGTGTGCATTTCGTCAATGAACAGGATGATTTCACCCTGCGAATCTACGATTTCTTTCAACACGGCCTTGAGGCGCTCTTCGAACTCACCGCGATATTTCGCGCCCGCGATGAGAGAGCCCATATCCAACTGGATGAGCCGCTTGTGCTTCAGCCCTTCGGGCACGTCGCCGTTGACGATGCGCTGAGCCAACCCCTCGACGATGGCGGTCTTACCCACACCGGGCTCGCCCACCAGCGCGGGGTTGTTTTTGGTGCGGCGGGAAAGAATCTGAATCACTCGGCGGATTTCCTCATCGCGGCCAATGACCGGGTCGAGTTTGCCCTGCCGAGCAAGCGCGGTCAGGTCGCGGCCGTATTTTTCCAGCGCCTGGTAGGTGCTTTCGGGGTTTTCGGAAGTCACCCGCTGGGTGCCCCGAATTTCCATCAACGCTTTCAGGATGGCATCTTTGGTGATGCCATAGCGCGCCAGGCGTTGCCCTTCGACGCTTTCGGTCAAGCCGAGCAAGATGTGCTCGGTGGAGACGTAATCGTCTTGCATGCCGCGTGCGTAGCGCTCCGCGGCTTCCAACACAGCCGCCGTGGGTTGCGCCAGGCCGACTTCCGCAGTCGCGCCATAGACCTTCGGGCGGCGTTCCAAATCATTGCGGACGTCGTTTCGCAACCCTTCCACGCTGCCGGCAATTTTGGTCACAATAGCCGGCACCACGCCCTCTTCCTGCTGCAGAAGGGCCAGCAGCAGGTGGGCAGGTTCGATCGCCTGGTGATGATATTCCTGAGCCAAACGCTGTGCGGCAAAAATTGCCTCACGCGATTTTTGCGTGTATTTCTCCAGGTTCATTGTTCACTCTCCTTGCACGTAGGATGCGCGGAAGGCCATTCTTCCCCCTTCCGCGACGGATATACCTCAAAAGGCATTCTTACTTTAGCCTGCAATTATTAGACGCGCATAAGAAGAAGATTGGTTTTGTGTAAGAGGATGCCCGGGCAACGATGTTACAATATCCCTATGACCGCGCCCGAAGATTATGCCACCCGTCGTTATCTTTCGGTGGGGGAAGCCGCGCAAGTGCTGGGCATCACTGTCGCAGAATTGCACACCTTGGCGCGTGAGGGGAAGGTGCCCGCCTATCGCGCGGCCAGCGGGCAATACCGCTTCGCTCGCGAAGCGCTGGAGCTTCTGGTGCAAACAGGCCGTTTCCCCGGCCCGCAAGACACTCCCGCCGACGCAACCCAGTGGGTCATCCACACGCGCGGCACGCAGCAGCGCATTTTTGTCGCCGATGCGCGCGCCATGCATCACCTGGCCGACAACAGCGTCCACCTCATGGTCACCTCACCTCCCTACTTCGACGCCAAAATGTACACCACGGCAACGCTGGAAGGCAACTTGGGCGACATCCACGACCTGGAAACCTGGCTGCAGGAAATCGGCAAAGTGTGGGGCGAGGTCTATCGGGTGCTTCAGCCCGGCCGTAAAGCCTTCATCAACATCATGAACCTGCCCGTGCGCCAAAACGGCACCTTCCGCAGCCTCAATTTGGTGGGCAAGACCATTGATTTATGCGAAAGTCTGGGGTTCATCTTCAAACGCGAGATTGTATGGCAAAAACCCAATTCGGTGCGCGCCCATTTTGGCACCTACCCCTACCCCGGCAGCATCTTGCTCAACTTTGCCCACGAATTTATTTTGGAATTTGAAAAACCCGCGCCCAAGCATCGCCGCAAATATGCCCATCTGACCCCCGAGCAACGCGAGGCCTCGAAGTTAGACAAGGCCTTTTGGCTGGAAATCAAGAAGAGCGATGTTTGGCTGTTGAAGCCCGAAGAGAGCGGCGGGCGACGCAGCCATGTTGCCCCTTTTCCCTACGCATTGCCCGAACGGCTCATTCGGGCGTACAGTTTTGTCGGCGAAACCGTGCTCGACCCCTTCTTGGGCAGCGGCACCACGCTGTTGGCAGCCCGCGATTTAGGGCGCAACGGCGTGGGGTATGAAATCGTGCCCGAGATTGCGCGCCAAGCCGCCGCGCGCTTAGGCGGCTGAGCCGCCATCAGAGCCGCGGTTGCCGTTTTTAGGAGCAGCCTCTGATGCCTACCCTTCCCCTGCTAACGCCCCCTGTGGCCGTCATCATCGGCGCATCGTCAGGCATCGGCGCGGCTTTAGCCCGCCACCTGGTCGCCGAGGGTTATCGCGTCGCCCTTTTGGCGCGCCGCGAAGACGCCCTGCGCGCCCTTGCCGCCGAGCTGACCTCTCCCAGCCGCGAAGATGCCGCGCGGGTGTATCCCCACGACGTCACCGACTACGACGCCGTGCCCGACCTCTTCCGACGCATCCTGGCCGAGATGGGGCGGATTGACGTCGTGGTGTATGCAGCGGGCGTGCTCTACCCCGTTGGGCTCGAGGAATATGACTTTGCCAAAGACCGCCCCATGTTAGAAACCAACCTGCTGGCCGCGGTGGCGTGGCTGGGGCAGGCCGCGGCTTATTTCCAAACCCAGGGCGAAGGGCACATCGTGGGCATTTCTTCTGTAGCGGGCGACCGCGGGCGTGTGAAAAACCCCGCCTATCAGGCCAGCAAAGCCGGCCTGACCAACTACCTGGAAAGCCTGCGCAACCGCCTGAGCCGCCGCGGGGTGCACGTGCTCACCGTCAAGCCCGGCTTCGTGGATACGCCCATGCTGCAAGCCGCGGGGGGCGGCGCATTTTGGGTGATTTCCCCCGACAAGGCCGCGGCCGACATCGCCAAAGCCCTCCGCAAACGCAAGCAGGTGATTTACACCCCTGGCCGCTGGCGGTGGGTGATGCTCGTCATCCAACACATCCCCTCGTTCCTGTTCCGCCGCCTTTCCTTCTAACCTCATCTGACCCAACCCTCTGGCTATGATCCCTCTCAAACTGACGCTTTCCGGCTTTCTTTCCTACCGCGAGCCAGTCACCCTCGATTTCACCCCCCTCACCCTGGCCTGCATTAGCGGCCCCAACGGCGCCGGCAAATCCAGCCTGTTGGATGCCATCACCTGGGCCCTTTTTGGCCAAGCGCGCCAGCGGGGCGACGCTGTCATCCACACCTCCCCCGACGTCAAGGCCGCGGAAGTGGTGCTGACCTTTACCTACGAAGATAACGTCTACAAGGTGCGCCGCCAACGCGAACGGAACAAAAGCACCTTGTTGGAGTTTCACATCCAAACCGCGGGCGGCCAATGGAAGCCCCTCACCGAACGCACCCTGCGCGACACCCAAGCCCGCATCGAAGAAACCCTCCGCATGGATTACGACACCTTCATCCACGCCTCGTTCTTCCTCCAAGGCGAGGCCGACAAATTTTCGCGCGAGCGCCCCACCAAGCGCAAAGAAGTGCTCACTCGCATTTTGGGGCTCCAAGTGTGGGAAACCTACCGCCAACGCGCCGCCGAACGCCGCCGAGCCGTGGAAGAAGAAATCCAGCGCCTGGACGCGCGCATGAGCGACATGCGGGCTGAAATCCAATACGAAGCGGAAATCCAAACCCAACTGCGCGAAGTCGAAGCCGACATCCAACGGCTGGAAGCCCTGGCCGCGGAGCAAGAAGCCCTCTTGCGCGAACGAGCGCAAGCCCAAGCCGTGCTGGCCCAACAACAAGCCCTGGTGGACGAACTGGCCCATCAAATCCACACCCTGGAAACCCGCCTCACCGAACTGACAGCCCGCCTGGCCACCCGCCAACAAGAGCGCGAACGTCACCAAGCCCTCCTGGCTCGCGCAGCCGAAATTCGCAAGGCCTACGCCACCCTGCAAACCACCCGCGAAGCCCTGGGGCAATGGGATGCGCTGGCCATGCAATTCCACGAGCTCAACGCCCAACGCCAGCCCCTGCTGCAAACCATCGCAGCCGAAAAGGCCAAACTCCAAGAAGCCCTGGAAAACCTCCAACGCCAAGCCCGCCAAGCCGAGGAAACCCGCCAACGCCTCGCCGCGCTGGAACAAGCCCTCCAAGAAGCCCAAGCCCGCGTCGAGGCTGCTTCCCAAGCCCTGGCCGAAGCCGAAGCCGCCCAAAACCAACTGGCCGAGCTCAGCGAACGCTTAGGCCAACTCGCCGCGCAGCGTGACCAACTGGCGCAAGAAGGCAACGACTACAAAGCCCGCATCGCCCAATTAGAAGCCGTTCACGAGAGCGAATGCCCCCTCTGCGGCCAGCCCCTGACCGCGCAGCATCGGGAAAACGTCCTCGCACAATGGCAAACGCAAGTCGAAACCCTGCGAGCCCAATACCAAGAAATCAACGCCCAAATCGGCGCGCTGCGAGAAGCCTACCACCAAGCCCAAGCCCTGGCTGAGCGGCTTCCCGAACTGCGCCGCAACCACCAACAAGCCCTCCGCCATCTGGAACGCCTCAAAGCCGAACACGAAAACCTGACCGCCACCTTAGAAGCCTGGGAAAAGGAAGGCCAACCCCAACTCGACGCCCTTCGGCGTCGCCTGGAGGCCAACGACTTTGCCCAAGAGGCCCGCGGCCAACTGCAAACCTTAGACGAGCGCCTGCGGCGCCTGGGCTACGACCCAGAAGCCCACGCCCAAATGCGCCAAACCGAAGAAACCCTGCGCCACGCAGAAGAAGATTACCGCGCCCTGGAAAGCGCCCGCGCCGCGCTGCAACCCCTCGAACGGGAAATCGCCGACCTGGAAGCCCAAATCCAAAGCCTGCAAGCCCAACACGCCGCCCTGAGCGAACGCCACGCCCAAGCCTCTCGCCAGCTCGCCGAAGCCCAGCAACAAGCGCCCAACCTCGAAGAGGCCGAGCGCGCCCTGACCGATTTGCGCGAGCGCATCGCTGATTTACAAAAAACCCGCGGCGGGCATCAGCAAATGTTGCACACCATTGCCAAATACAAAAAGAACCTCACTGCCCTGGCTGCCCAACGGGAAACCCTGGCCCAAACCATTGGCCGCTACAAAACCCTGGAAGAAGCCTTTGGCAAAAACGGCGTGCCCGCCCTTTTGATTGAGCAAGCCCTCCCCATGCTGGAAAACGAAGCCAATCGCCTGTTGGAACGCCTCACCGACGGCCGGATGGCCGTGCATTTCCGCACCCAGCGGGCCTACAAAGACCCCAAACGCCCCGACATGCGCGAAACCCTCGACATTCTCATCAGCGATGAAAACGGCACCCGCGATTACGAAAGTTACTCCGGCGGCGAGGCCTTTCGGGTTGATTTTGCCATTCGGGTCGCGCTGGCGCGCATGTTGGCCCACCGCGCAGGGGCGCGCTTGCAAACCCTGGTCATTGACGAGGGCTTCGGCAGCCAAGACGCCGAAGGTCGCCAGCGGCTCATCGAGGCCATCCGCGCAGTGCAGGAAGAATTTGCCAAAATTTTGGTCATCACCCACATTGAGGAACTCAAAGAGGCCTTCCCAGCCCGCATTGAAGTGCGCAAAACCCCGCGCGGTTCACAAGCCGAGGTGGTGCTGCTGTAATCGCTTCGCCCGCCCCTTGCCCACAAAAAAAGCCCAACGCCTAAGCGTTGGGCTGAGCAGCCAAAATGCAGCAGGGTTATGGTTGCGGGAAGAGCACGTCTTCCAAGGCCTGCAAATTTTGCACCAAGCCGCGCAATTTGCGGTCAGCATAGCTGGGGGAATCTAAGTTGCTGCGAATCTCTTCCGCTTGTTGCACCATATCCTGGACGGCCTGGACGTGTTCCGCAGGCACAGAAGCCCTCAACGCGTCCAAAGACTTCAGCATTGCGTCCATATACAAGCCCGCGCCTACGGCGTCGCCCTCTTTGAGGGCCAGCCGCGTGGCGTATGCGTCAGCCAGGGATTCGGTCAACGCCAGCCGGGTTTGCAAGTCGGCCGTGTGCTGTTGGGCGTCTTGAAGTTGCTGCTTCAGGGTCTGGATTTGCTGCTGCGCGTCGGCCAGTTGCCCTTTGAGGGTTTCGACCTCTTGAGCGGCCTTTTGGGCCTCGGTTTGGGCTTGCGACGCTTGCGCGCGCATGGGCAGGTAAAGCGCCCACAACGCAGCGACAAAACCCAAACCAAACACGACCAAAAGCCCCACAGCCCATCGCAACAGGCGGCGGAAGAAACGCCGCACTTTGCCTTCGGGGCGAGGCTGGGCGCCCTCGGGTTGGCCTTGGGGGGGTGTGGCGTCGGCTGCAGCCGCCCCCTCGGCCTGGGTAGGCGTTTCCGCGGGCGCAGAGGGTGCGTCGGACGATGCGGTATCCGCCAAGGTGGCGGGGTCCTGCGAGGTTTCTTCCTCGGGTTGTTTTTCCTCACGCATAGTTCACCTCCATCACGACAGGCCCCCGAGGGCAAGAGAGGCCGATGCCATTCTGCCTCGGGGGTGCTTTGTCTTTACTCGGGGCCAGGGCCTTGCCCAAACGCGGCCCTGGGCAACTCCATTGTACCATGCCGAAGGCCGCCAGCATCAAAAAAACAATGGCCCGAACGCACGTTCGGGCCATCCAACCACCCCCGTCGAAACTGTGGGGCAACCGGGGTTCAGCGCAACTTGAAGAAACTCGTCAGTTTCATCGCCAGGTTGAGGTTGCCCTTCAGCTTCAACTTGCCTTGCATAAAAGCGTTCATGCCGTCCAATTTGCCGAGAATGACGTTCTTGTAATCCTCGGCATTGGCTTCCAGGGTCAGGGTGGGGTTTTCGGCCACGCCTTCTTCCACGGTGCACTGGCCATCTTTGATGGTGATCACCCAATCGCCGCCTTCTTCACCGCTCAGGTGATATTGGATGACGGCTTCCACACCTTTGGCCTTTTCGGGCAAAAAGGCTTTGGGCATGCGGTCCATCAATTCTTTTACGGTAATCTCGCTCATGGTTGCACTCCTTTATGGGCATAAGACCTGCCAGGTTTTGGGAAACCCGACAGGTCTTCGGATTTACTGCAAGTTTTCGAAAATACCGGCTGCGCCCATACCGCCGCCGATGCACATGGTCACCATGCCAAAGTGTACCTGGCGGCGTTTCATCTCGTAGATGAGTTGGGTAGTCAGTTTGGCGCCCGTGCAGCCCAGGGGGTGCCCCAAAGCGATGGCGCCGCCGTTGACATTGGTGATTTCCTCGTCCAGGCCCAATTCGCGGATGACGGCCAGCGACTGCGAAGCAAAGGCCTCGTTGAGTTCAATCAGCCCGAAATCGTCGAGCGACATGCCGGTCATCCGCAACACCTTGGGGACCGCGGCGGTAGGGCCAATGCCCATCAGTTCCGGGGGGACGCCCGCGGCGGTGAAAGCCACGA
>CAYLRJ010000025.1:0-50606 GCA_964386185.1 uncultured Anaerolineaceae bacterium | reverse complement strand
TTGGCCGGGCAGAGCGGTGCGGATTTTCCCCCAAGGTGGCGGGCCAACGATGGTTTCAGAAGCGAATGAGGGATTCGCTTTCTATCCTCTACGATGTTGCCAAGGGGGCACAAGAAAATGTTTCTGGAGGGCCCCCATCACCTGCGAAACCGATGAGCATCTGCACGAGATACGCCCCTTTATTCCCCTTGCGCCGACAGTCGGCCTTGCTCACGGTGAGGCAAGTCGCCACCGGGCCGCCTCGCAAGAGCCTCTTTCGTTTGCTCCACAGCGACTTGCACCGCAAGCCGCGCGACGCTCAAGCCCCTTGGTGCTTTTGACCGGCCAGGCCGTTGCCAGGCCCAACAGCCGCAGGAACGCCGCTCAACCCCAAGCCGGCTCGCGACCGAGTTGAGCAAAAAATGTTGACACATCCTCGGCTTTTGCATATAATCTGCCCTGCGTTCCTCGGTAGCTCAATCGGCAGAGCGGGCGGCTGTTAACCGCTAGGTTGCAGGTTCGAGTCCTGCCCGAGGAGCCAAACACCCCCGACGGTTGGTCGGGGGTGTTGTTTTTCGCTGCTGGGCACGGGTTACCATGCTGGCGAAGCGAGGCCTTTTTAGCCATCAGCCCCCAGGATGGGGGCTGATGGGCGAGGGCTGCTGGTCATCGGTTGCGGCGGTCGCGGTTGTTGCGAGAGCGGTTGTCGCGGCGTCCACCGCTGCGCCCGCCGCCTCGTCCGCTTTTGTTGCGGCGCTCTCGGTTGGCTTTGTCTCGCGCTTGGGCTTCTTCTGCGGTCCAGCCTTCCAACACGGCCTGCCGCGAAAGGCGAATGCGGCCCAGGGGGTCAATGTCGGTCACCATGACGGTGATTTCGTCGCCAACTTTCACCACATCTTCCACCCGCCGGACGGGCTCGGTATCCAATTGCGAGATGTGTACCATGCCATCGGTGTTGGGCAAAATTTCCACAAAGGCTCCAAAGTCGGTCACCCGCACCACTTTGCCGGTGTAGATTCGGCCAATTTCGGGCACTTCGGTGAGGGCTTCGATGCGTTCGCGGGCTTCGGCTGCGCCTTCGCCGTCCGACGAGGCAATGTAAACCAAGCCATCTTCCATGATGTCAATTTTGGTGTTGGTTTCTTCTTGCAAGCTGCGGATGGTCTTCCCGCCGGGGCCAATGACTGCGCCGATTTTGTCCACCGGGATGCGCACCACAATCATCCGCGGGGCGTGGGGTTTCAACTGCGGCCGCGGCGCGGGGATGACTTCCAGCATTTTGCTCAGGATGAACAGGCGGGCTTCCCGGGCTTGGGAGAGGGCTTGTCGCATGATCTCTTTGGTGATGCCCGCGATTTTGATGTCCATTTGGAGGGCGGTGATGCCGTGTTCGGTGCCGGCGACTTTGAAGTCCATGTCACCCAGGTGGTCTTCCATGCCTTGGATGTCGGTCAAGACGGCGTAGCGGTCACCTTCTTTGATGAGGCCCATGGCGATGCCGGCCACGGGGGCTTTGATGGGCACGCCTGTATCCATCAAGGCGAGGGTCGAGCCGCAAACCGAGGCCATTGAGGTGGAGCCGTTGGAGGAAAGCACCTCCGAAACCAAGCGCAAGGTGTAGGGGAAGACGTCTTCAGGGGGGATGACGGGCAAGAGGGCGCGCTCGGCCAATGCGCCGTGGCCGATTTCACGGCGCGAGGCCCCCCGCATGGGGCGCACTTCGCCCGTCGAGAAGGGTGGGAAGTTGTAGTGGTGGATGTAACGCTTGCTTTCGGTGGGTGAGAGGGTGTCCAATTCCTGGGCTTCGCGCGGGGTGCCCAAGGTTGCCAGGGTGAGCACTTGGGTTTCGCCCCGGGTAAACAAGCCCGAGCCGTGGGCGCGAGGGCTAATATCCACTTCGCACCAAATCGGCCGGATGTCGGTGTAGCCTCGGCCATCAGGGCGCACGCCTTCTTCCAAGATGCGTTGGCGCACCACGGTTTTGAGGACGTCGTCGAACGCGACTTTGACTTTGAGGGCTTGTTCGGCGTCGTCGCCGGCCAGGGCCTCGAGCACTTCTTGCTTCAGCGCGTCCAGGCCGTCGTTGAATTCGGCCTTGGTGTGCGGGGTTTCCAGCAAGCCCCGGATGCGGTCGGTGGCCATTTCGGCCACTTGGGCTTTGAGGGCTTCGTCCACCACAAAGGGTGTGTATTCCCGTTTGGGCTTGCCCACTTCCGCGGCCATTTTTTCCTGAATGTCAATCATGGGCTGAAGCGCCTGATGCCCAAAGGCCAGCGCTTCGACCATGACATCTTCGGGTACTTCGCTGGCGCCGGCTTCCACCATGAGGATTGCGTCGCGCGTGCCTGCGATGCGCAAATCCAGGTCCGATTTTTCCAATTCGGGGAAGGTAGGGTTGACCACAAATTCGCCGTCAATGCGGCCAATGCGCACTGCGCCTACCGGCCCATCCCAAGGGATGTCGGAAATCATCAGGGCTGCGGAAGCCGCGTTGATGGCCAGGATGTCAATGGGGTGCTCTTCGTCGGCAGAGAGGGAATAGAGCACGACCTGGACGTCGTTGCGCAAATCTTTGGGGAAAAGAGGGCGGATGGGGCGGTCGACCAGGCGAGCGGTGAGGATGGCTTCTTCGGAGGGGCGGCCTTCCCGGCGGAAGAACGAGCCAGGAATGCGCCCACCTGCGTACATGCGTTCCTCGTAGTCCACACGCAGGGGGAAGAAGTCAATGCCTTCGCGGGCTTCTTTGCTCATGGTGGCGGCGGCAAACACTACCGTGTCGCCCATGCGCACGGTCAAGGCGCCGCCAGCCTGCATGGCCAGTTTGCCTGTTTCCAGGGTGATGGTTTTACCACCAACTTCGATTTCATAACGCTTACTTTCGGGTTTCATAGAGAACCTCCAGAGGTGCCCGCCCGGTCAGGGACTGGAGGCCACGGCCAAGGGGCTTTGGCCGCGCCCTCCAATTCCCAACCGGCGGGCGATGGATGAATATCATGAGTGTACAGGGGAAGCCAACAAAAAAGGGACTTGGCACCCCCCTCGACCATAACACGAAAAACGAGTAGATGGCAGTAGCCATCTACTCGTTTTTACAGCCGACGTGCTACGCCTTCCGCCGGATGCCCAAGCGCTCTGTGATTTCCAGATAGCGCTGGTAGTTGGTGCGGCGCAGGTAGTTGAGCAGCCGTCGCCGCCGCCCCACCATCTTGAGCAACCCCCGGCGGGAGGATTCATCGTGCTTGTGCACCTTCAGGTGCTCGGTGAGTTGCTTGATGCGGGTGGTGAGGATGGCAATTTGCACCTCGGGGGAACCCGTATCTTTTTCGTGACGGTGGAACGATTCGATGACTTCGGTTTTGGTTTCTTTGTCTAAAGCCATGACCATGCATCTCCTTTTGTGCAAGTCTCCAAAGCAACAGCCTCGGCCGTCGCTCGGTCAAGTCAGCGGCAAATTATACCAGAAAATTGCTCATTTTAGCACCCCTCGCACGATGATTCGTTGGTTGTCCACCATGTAGGGGTAGCAGGAGACCAATGTCACCGTGGGGCGGTCGGTGGGGGCCAGCCATTGGACATCGGTGGGTTCCACAATGTGGGTTTCTGTCACAATGTAGGTGTAGGCTTTGTCGTGGGTATAGACGATGATTTCGTCGCCGGGCTTGAGGCGGTCCAGGTCGCGGAAGACTTCGCCATAGATGTCGTCGTGCCCCGAGAGGACCATGTTGCCCTTTTCGCCCGGGTTGGCGCTGCCGATGTGATGCCCCACGCCTTTCTTGAGCTGCTCCCAGCCATCGCCTTGGACGACGGGGGCGTCAACCCCAATCGCGGGAATGCGAATGCGGATGGGTTGGCCGGGCCCAGGGGTGGGCAAGGGCAAGGCAGCCAGGCTTTGCACCAAGGGGCGCAGGTGTTCGGGGATTTCGGCCTCATTGGGGCGCGCGCCTCCTGGGGCGGTGGGCGGGGTGTGCCCCGAGGGCAAAACCACCGCCATCACCAAGGGGGTTGGGGTCATGGTGGGTTGTTTCAAGGCGCCTGCCACCTCTCGGTTGAGTTGCTGGAGCAGGTTGAAGCCACTGCTCAACACCAACACCAAGCCAATGACGGCCAACACTTCCACTGCGAGGAGCATCCGGTCTAACCAGCGGCGGCGTCTGCTGGGCGGCGCCGCGGGGGCGGCTTCTGCCGGGACGTTGGAGCGCAACCGTTCCAACCCCACCTCTTCTTCGGGGGCCAAGATGACCGCGCGGCCACTCCGCCGAAACCGCTCTAACCGCGTCTGGCGCTCCGCCCGTCGTTTTTCAATCAACAGGCGTTGGAGTTCTTCAATCGAAAGGTCTTCAGGACAACGACGGCAAGCCATAGAGGAATTATACCGCTTTAAATGCAGAACCGGTGCGCCTCACTGTGCAACCCCCAGGCACAACCGGCTCCGCAACGCAGGTCCCCTGCTTCCTGCATCCGTTTTGGCGAACTTACGCCTTAAGTATAAGGAGCGCCCCTTGCCAAAACTTTGCCAAGGAGCGCTCTTTGGACACTCCAAAGATAAAAACTGCGCGAAAACCGCCGAGCGCTATTTAATCACAAAAGAAAGGGCAACCAAGACAACCACGAAACTGGTCGCCAAGATGGCAATCCGCCGTAGGTCACGCTTGACATACGAGTAATCGGGGTTAAACTCCATAGCCGTGCTGGGCGCCCGGCGCAGCGAACGACGGCGAGAACTGGAACGACGTCGTGCTTTGGCCATGATGTGCTCCTTACTCTCAGAAATTTGCCACTCCAGAGCGGCGCTGTGGAGCATTATACCACCAAAATGGCCAGCCTGACCGCCGCGCAGCCGAGGGAAGGCGGGCAATGAGCCCCAGGCAGGGCGCATGATGGGCCCCCGCCCCCCTCTCGCAGCGCCCTGAGTGCAATTCTTAACAGAATTACACATTAATTTAAGGGTGAAAATTTATGCTGCCAAAATTTGCGAAAGTATAATATAATATACATCCCACCCTTTTGACATGAAAAGGGTCAAAATCTACTTCGCTCGTCGTCGGGTGCCCTGCAACACGGCACCGACATCATCCCAACCGGCCGCGTTCTCCCGACGAAAGGCAAACAAACACCATGAACGATTGGCTCCCCAACTTCACCAATGAAATCCAACGTTTGCTGGGGTATAGCCCCACAACCGCAAAAGCCTACACCAGTGACGTCAACCGCTTTTTAGACTATTTAGCCCGCTATCGCGGAAAACACATCCTCACCGATCGTATTGATGCGGAGGACGTCACCGCGTTTTTGGCTTATGAGGTGAGCCAAGGACGACGCCGCACCACGCTCCACCGCCGTTTGGCAGCACTGCGGGTGCTGGAGCGCTATCTGCTCCTTACCAATCAACTCATCGCACCCTTTGTGCCCAAAGACGCCAACGTGCTGCAAACACTCTTGGAGAGCAAACCTTCTCGCGCCACGACCTGCCTCCAAACCGAAGATTTGCAGCGCCTTTGGCAGACCTTGTTGCAATCGCCCAAACGGCAGGCCGTGCGCGATTTGGCCTTAATCGCCTTGATTGCCGAGTGGGGGTTCCCCATCAGCCTTTTGCTCTCGCTCACCATTGACAACATTGATTTAGACGAGCGGCTGCTCTGGGTGCCCCAAATCACCGGGCGCCAAATCGCCTGGGAGCTGGAACGCTCCTACGGCCCGGTCGCCCGCTACCTCAAACACGGGCGGCAAGACCTCGCGCCCAAAGCCGACGTCCAGCATCTTTTCATCAGCCAACAAGGGCGCCCGCTTTCACGGCAAAGCGTGTGGCATTCGCTGCGCACGTGGGGGCAGGCCGCAGGGTTGAGCACCCCCCTCACGCCGCGCGTCCTCCGTAACACCGCGGCCTACCGCCTCTTGCGGTCGGGGTATTCCCCCCAAGCCATTGGCCAAGCCCTGGGGCACAGCAACCCCCTCTCGACCACCCTGCTCATCCGCCGCCTCTATCAATATTGTGGCGACAAGCCCCCCGCTGAAATTCCAGAATACCCCACCCCCGACGAGACCAACACCGAGGCCTAAGCCTCGGAAATCATCCCCTTTCCATTGAGGTTCCCCATGCTTCTCCAAAAACCCGACTACTTCACCCTGCAAGACATTGACGCCATCGCCAACGCCATCCGCGCACGCACCGCCTTCCAGCCTCGCATTGGCCTTATTTTAGGCTCGGGGCTGGGCTCGCTGGCCGAAGAGGCCCAAGCCGAAGCCGTCATCCCCTACCAGGAACTGCCCGACTGGCCGGTCTCCACCGTGCAAGGCCACGCGGGGCGGCTCATCCTGGGCACGCTGGAAACCCAGCCCGTGATGATTTTGCAAGGGCGGGTGCATTACTACGAAGGCTACACCATGGCCCAAATTGGCCTGCCGGTTCGGGTGATGCAACGCCTGGGTGTGGAAATTCTCATCGTGACCAACGCGGCCGGCGCAGTCAACCCGGAATTCATCCCCGGCGATTTGATGCTGATTACCGACCATCTCAACCTCATCGGCATGGGCGGCCTAAACCCCCTGCGCGGCCCCAACATTGACGAGCTGGGCCCGCGCTTCCCCGACATGAGCCAAGCCTACGACCGCGAGCTCCAAGCCTTGGCGCGCCGCGTAGCCCAAGAGCACAACATCGTGCTTCGGGAAGGGGTCTATGCCTCGTTGGCCGGGCCGTCCTTTGAAACGCCGGCCGACTTGCGCTTCCTCAAGGTCGCAGGGGTAGACGCCGTGGGCATGTCCACCGTGCCTGAAGTCATCGTCGCTCGCCACGGCGGCACCCGCGTGTTGGGCATCTCTGGCATCAGCAACAAAGCCAACCTGGATGGCAGCACCATCACCACCCACGAAGAAGTGTTGGAAGCCGGACGCGTCATCGTGCCCAAACTGCTCACCCTGCTGCGCGGGGTGTTGCGCGCCCTCTGACATCAACCGCCACGGCCTCTGTCGTCGGACGGCAGAGGCCGTTCCCTCTCCACCCCGAGGTGCCATGCAAGCCGTTTTGGGCTTTCTCCGCTCGTATGAAACATTGATCTACATCATCCTGGGGGTGGCCTTCCTGCTCTACGCACTTCGTACGCTCAACGCATGGCGGGCCTTGCAAAACGCGATCTTTGGCCTGGAACGCATCCACGCTGAGCAACGCTTGCGCCGCAGCGCCATCGGCATGGGCCTGACGTTCATGGCCGCGCTCATCGTCTTTGCCCTGGCAACCTACGTAGAGCCTTACCAAAGCGCCATCATCCTCCCCACGGCCACGGCCAACATCCTGGGCACGCCCGAAAACGGCCTCCCCCCTGAAATCACCCCCGCACTGCAAAACACCCCCACGCCCATCCCCCCACCCAAACTTGACACCCAAGGCTGCGTGCCCGGCCAAATTGAAATCACCCAGCCCCAAAACGGGGATACCATCAGCGGCGAGGTCAACATCGAGGGGAGCGCCCTCATCCCCGATTTTGGCTTTTACAAAATTGACATCGCCCCCGTCGAACAAGCCCTTTTCCTCACCATCTACGCCAGCCACACACCGGTCAAAAACGGGAAACTGGTCGAAAACTGGGACACCACCACCATCCCCCCCGGCGATTATGTCTTACAATTAGTGGTGGTAGACACGGAAGGCAAAGCCCTGCCGCCTTGCCGCCTCCGCATTCACATTGCCGCCCCGCAAGATTGAGCGGGGTTCCATCCTGTTTCGAAAGCCTTGCTGCTATGCCCAAAGTTCAAATTCGTACCGCCATCGCGACCGATATTCCCCACCTCCCGGCCATCGAACATCAAAGTGAAACCGAAACCGTCTGGCGCATGTCGTGGGCAGAAAACGGCACGTTTGGCGCCTATTTTCAACCCGTGCCCCTGCCCCGCCCACTGACGCTGCCCTACCCGCGCGACCCGCAAAAGTTGTTGGATGAATGGCGGCAGCGCGGCTTGGTATTGGTGGCCGATTACGACGGGCTGCCCATCGCCTACCTCAGCGGTGACACGCGACGCGTGGATGGCACCCTCTGGCTCACCGACTTGGTGGTTGATGAAGCCTGGCGCCGCAAAGGTGTGGCCAGCGCTTTGGTGCTCACGGCCGGGGAATGGGGCCTTGAGCAAGGGTTGAGCCAAATGGTGCTGGAAACGTCTTTCCGCAACCATCCGGCGATTTCCCTGGCCCGCAAGTTAGGCTTCAACTTCAGCGGCTTTCAATACAACTACTATCCCAACGGCGATGCCGCCCTCTTCTTTACCCTGCCGCTGACGTAACCAGGCCCTGCTTATGACTCTGGCCCTGTTCCGCGCGCTCAATCAAATTTTAGCCGCAGGCATCGGCATCACTGCGCTCTCGCTGTGGCTCTACACCCTCACCTTCAACCTTCGCAATCGGGTCACCCTGGCCTATTCCATCATCCTGCTGGCCCTCACCGCTGCCTACGGGGGAGAATCCTTAGGGAGTGCCGCTCAAAGCGCTTGGATGGCGAACCTCTGGTTTCAGCTGCAATGGCTGGGCGTCATCTTGCTGCCTGCGGCCTATTTGCATTTTTCCGATGCGCTGCTGGCCACCACTGGGCGTCCTTCGCGCGGCCGGCGTCGCCTGGCCGTCATGGCCGCCTACATTGTGGCTTTGGGGTTCACCTTCCTCTTGCTCCACGGTGACCTGCTGGGGCCTTTCCACGCCCAAGCCCCCCTGCCCTATCACCAAGCCACCCTCTGGACCGGCCTCTTCGCGCTCTATTACCTCGCCGTGATGGGCTGGGCCTGGGTCAATTTCCTGCGGGCTTACCGCCGCACGGTGGTGCGGGCCAGTCGGCGGCGGATGACCTACCTGCTGCTGGGCGCCCTGGCTCCCACCCTGGGCGCTTTCCCCTATGCGACCTTCTTGGGGCCGGTGACCAGCCGCGCCCCGCTCTTTTTCTGGCTTTTGGCCACGCTGAGCAACCTGATGAGCACCTTCCTCCTGGTGCTGATGGCCTACGCGGTGGCGTTTTTCGGCGTGGCCTGGCCCGACCGCGTGGTGCGCGTGCGCCTTTTCCGCTGGTTGCTGCGCGGCCCCGTGGCCGTTTCCGCGGTGCTGGCGCTGACAACGGCCATGCGCCGCCTGGGGCAGCATTACGGCCAGCCCTACACCGTGCTGGTGCCGCTGACAATGGTGCTCAGCTTCCTCCTCATCGAACACACCATCAGCGCCTCAGCCCCTCTTTGGGAGCGCCTGCTCACCTCCTGGCAAGACGACGAGCTCATCACCTCCCTCCACCACCTGGAAGAGCGCCTCTTTACCCGCCAAGATTTAGAGCAATTTCTGGAAGCCATCCTCGCTGCGCTCTGCGACCAATTGCGCGTCACCCACGCCTTCATCGCGGGCGTCGAAGGGCAACGCTTGAGCCTTTTGGTCAGCGTAGGCGAAGAAGAAGTCCACCTGCCCCCAACGCCGCCCCACGACCTGCTCTCGCAAATCACCGCCCAGAAAGGGCTGCTCCGTTGGGATGGCTATCGCCTGCTGCCCCTCCACGGCCGCGACGGCCAATTGCTGGGGGTGCTGGGCTTCCCGAGCCAGGCCGAACCCTCAGCAGAAAGCCAAACCGTGCTCCACACCCTGGCTGAGCGGGCTGTAATGGCCTTGGAATATTACGCGCTGGGGCATCGCGCCGCCCAAGCCCTCCGAGCTTTTGCCCACCCCGATGACTTCATCCCGCGGCTGCGGGCCGTTGCCCGCTACGACCAAGAGCAAATTTTAGCCCAGCCCGACGAACTCCCCCCCTCGGCCGAGCTGGCCCAGTGGGTCAAAGAAGCCCTCAGCCATTACTGGGGCGGCCCTAAACTTTCACGCAGCCCCCTGACCCGCTTGCAGGTCATCCAGCAGACCATGCAAGAACGCGACGAAGACGCCTCGCAAGCCGTGCGCACCGTGCTGCGCGACGCGGTGGAACGCCTCCGCCCCGAAGGGGAACGGCGCTTCACCACCGAATGGTTGTTGTACAATATCCTGGAGATGAAATTCCTCCAAGGGCACAAAGTGCGGGAAGTAGCCTCACGGCTGGCTCTTTCTGAGGCCAATTTCTACCGCAAGCAACGCGTCGCGCTGGAAGAGGTGGTCAGGGTCTTGCTGGAAATGGAAGCCGAAGCCCGCGCCCGCCAACACGTTCCCTCCGCTTCTCCTGCACGCGCCAACGGGCAAGAGGAAACATGAACCTCTACACCTGGTTCCAACGCACCCGCAACATCTTGCTCAACGCCCTGGGCGTCGCCCTGGTTGCGTGGGCTGCGGTCTTGCTTTTGGGTTGGGCGGGGCTGACCCAAGGCGCCTGGCTCGCGTGGGGGCTTCGCTTTTTGCGCGCGTGGCTGGGATGGGGGGCAGGGTATGTGCTCCTCCTCTTGGCCATCAGCGGCGTGTATCTGCTGCGGCTGGCCGCGGGGCGCAGCCCTGAGCCCCACGACCTCCCCTGGGGGCGCATCTTAGCCTGGGAAATCAGCGCACTGGCCTCGTTGGGGGTACTCAGCCTGCTCCACGGGCTCTCGCTGCAGCGGGTGCGCGCAGGCCTGGATGGCGGCGCCGTTGGCTGGGGCCTGGCCACCTTCTTTCAATTGCTCACCGGCCGCGGAGGAGCTTGGGTCATTCTCGTCGCGGGCTTGCTCGTGGGCCCTCTGCTGGGCTCGCAGTTGGGCGCACGCGGGTTCCGGGCTTTGCGCGCTTGGCTGTTTCCCGAAGAAACCCGCGCCAAGCCTGCCGTGGTGGCTTCCCCAGCCCAAAACAAACCCAAACCAACCCGCAAGAAAAAGCGCCGCGCCCCCACATTGCCGGCCGAATATCGCAAAGAAGTGCCCATTGCACGGCCTACCACCGAAAGCCCGCCCCCCAAAGCCCGCCCGCGCGACGACCGCTTGCCCCCTCTGGACCTGCTGCTGGAAGAGCACGCCTCACGCCCTGATGAGCGCCACATCCACCTCACGGCAGGGCTCATCGAAAAGACCCTGGCCGAATTTGGCATTCCGGCCAAAGTGGTAGGCGTGCAGGTGGGGCCAACGGTAGTGCAGTTTGCCGTCGAGCCGGGCTATATCGAAAAACCCGGCAGCGACGGTAAAACGCAGCGCCAAAAAGTGCGCGTGGCGCAAATTGCGGCGCTGCAACGCGATTTGGCCCTGGCGCTTTCGGTTGAACGCCTGCGGGTGCAAGCCCCGGTGCCGGGCAAGTCTTACGTCGGCATCGAAATCCCCAACCGCCAGGGCAGCGTGGTGCGGTTGCGCCCCCTGATGGCATCCGAGGCCTTCCAACGCCTGGGCTCGCCCCTGGCTCTGGCCTTGGGGCGCGACGTCGCCGGCCGCCCGGTCGTCGCCGACTTAGCCAAAATGCCCCACCTGCTCATCGCGGGGGCCACCGGCTCGGGGAAGTCGGTCTGCATCGCGGCCATCACCACCTGCCTGGTGATGAACAACACCCCTGAGGATTTACGCCTGGTGATGATTGACCCTAAACGGGTCGAATTGCTCCGCTTCAACGGTCTTCCCCATCTCATCGGCAAAGTGGAAAGCGACATGGAGCGGGTGTTGGCCTCGCTGCGGTGGGTAGTAGCCGAGATGGAACGCCGCTACCGTCTGCTGGAAAAGACCCGCTCGCGGCATTTGGCTTCCTATAACCGCAAAATTCGGCGCAAGGGCGGCGAGCCTTTGCCTTACATTGTGGTGCTGATTGACGAATTGGCCGATTTGATGATGTTCGCGCCCGACCAAGTGGAACACCATCTGGTGCGCCTGGCGCAAATGGCCCGGGCAACGGGCATCCACCTCATCGTGGCAACACAACGCCCCAGCACCGATGTGGTCACCGGGCTCATCAAGGCCAACTTCCCGGCGCGGCTTTCGTTTGCCGTGGCTTCGGGCACCGACAGCCGCGTGATTTTAGATACCCCCGGCGCGGAGCACCTGCTGGGCAAAGGCGATATGCTGTTCTTGCCGCCCGATGCTCCCGCGCCCATCCGAGCGCAAGGCGCGCTGGTAAGCGATAAGGAAGTCGAACGGGTGATTGCCTATTGGCAAAAACAGCATGGGCAAACCCATGACGAGCCGCCGCCTTGGGAACGGCTGCTGGCGGAAGATGCAGGCGGCGCGCCTGGCTATGATCCCCTTTTAGAGGAAGCCGCGCGGCTGGTCATCCGCGCGCAACGGGCCAGCGCCTCGATGATTCAACGCCGCCTCCGCGTAGGCTACCCGCGCGCGGCGCGCCTCATCGAACAATTGGAAGAGGTCGGCGTGGTCTCCCCGGCCAATGGGCCAGGGCACGAACGCGAAGTGTTGTTCGGCCCCGACGACACTTTTTCGCTCGCGCCCGAAGCCGACGACGAAGACGCCCGCTGACTTTCCGCTGCGGCTGCCGCCGCAGCCGCGCACCCTGCGCGCCGCGCTTTCCCCCAACCGATAAACCGCCCTGCCAAACGGCATGGGCGGTTTTGTTTCAAGCCAAGGACGCGCGAACGCCAAAACGGCGCCTCACGGCCACGTTGCTTCCTCATCCTCATCTGCCGCGCCCGGCGCCAGGCCATAAAGCGCCCCTTTGAGCACTTTCAGAGGCAGCAAAGCACACTTCAGCCGCACCGGGCCCAACGTGATGCCCAGCAGGTTGAGCAAATCGTCTTTGGAAAATTGCTTGACTTCCTCCAGCGGCTTGCCTACGATGTGCTCCAGCAAAATATCGGCCGAGGCTTGCGAAAGGGCACACCCTACCCCATCGAAACGCGCGTCGACCACTTTGCCGTTTTCGTCCACCAAAATTTCCATGTGGACATGGTCGCCACAGGTTGGGTTGTCGTCTTCGTAAGCAAAGGTGTATTTTTCCAAATGCCCTCGAAAGCGCGGGCTTTTGTAATGGTCGAGGATGTATTCACGATACAGGTCTTCCATAAAGCGGCTCCGGGGGATTGGGGGGTGGGTATTGGGTATTGGGTATTAGGTATTGGGTATTGGGTAGTGGTTGGCTATGCGAATACCTCTTTGGCTTTGTAAAGGGCGTCAATGAGGCGGTCGGCTTCTTCGGGGGTGTTGTAGAGGTAAAAACTGGCGCGGGCGGTGGCCGGGACGCCAAATTTGATGTGCAGCGGTTGCGCACAGTGATGCCCAGCTCGCACCGCTACGCCGTAGTGGTCGAGGATTTGCGCAATATCATGCGCGTGGATGTCGTCCATCCAAAACGAGAACACCGCGCCGCGGTTTTCGGTGGTTGTGCCCAAGAGGTGCAACCCCGGCACGGCTTGCAACCGCGGCAAAACATAGGTCACCAGCGCTTGCTCATAAGCGTGGATGGCTTCCATGCCAATGGCCGCGAGGTAATCAACGGCCGCGCCCAGCCCCACCACTTCCGCAATGGCAGGGGTGCCGGCTTCGAATTTGTGGGGCACCACGTTGGTGGCAAAGCCTTCCAAGGTCACCCGCTTGATCATGTCGCCCCCGCCCAAAAACGGCGGCATCTGCTCCAACAATGCGCGCCGCGCATAGAGCACGCCCACCCCTGTGGGGCCTAACATTTTGTGCGAAGAAAACGCGAGGAAATCCGCACCCAGCGCCTGGACATCCACGGGCGCGTGGGGCACCAGTTGCGCGCCATCCACCAACACCAACGCGCCCGCAGCATGGGCCTGGCGGGCAATTTCGGCCACGTCGGGCTGAAAGCCAGTGACGTTGGACATGCCGCTCACCGCCACCAATTTGGGTTCCTGGGCCAGCAAGCGCGGCAGGGCTTCCATTGCCAGCGTGCCATCCGGCTGCACCGGGATGAACGCCAATTTTATTTCGCGCTCGGCAGCGAGCATCTGCCACGGCACCAAGTTGGCGTGGTGTTCCATTTCGGTGAGCAACACCACATCGCCCGGCTTCAGGTTGGCGCGCCCCCACGTGTAGGCCACCAGGTTGATGGCCTCGGTGGCATTGCGGACGAAGACGATTTCGCGCGGGGAAGCCGCATGGATGAACTTCGCCACCTTGGCGCGAGCTTCTTCGTAGGCTGCGGTGGCCTCTTCGGCCAAGGTGTGGATGCCGCGGTGGATGTTGGCATTGTGGTGCAGGTAAAAATCTGCGATGGCGTCCACCACCTGGCGGGGCTTTTGGCTGGTGGCGGTGGAATCCAGATAAATCAACGGCACGCCGGGGCGGGTTTCCCGCTGAAGCACGGGGAAATCCTGCCGCAGGCGAGGGACATCGAGCGACGAGGAAAACGCTTCTGGCCGCATGAGCACCTCCTACGCAAACAAACACACCGCCTTCCCCTCAGGCGGTGTGGAGCGATTACTGACGGCGCCGGCGGCGACGACGCCGAAGCAATCGGATCTGTTTCGAGTTTTGCGGACACCACAGGACCCGATCGGGCACCATCCATCCGTTGGTGAGATACACGTTGCGCTGAAATTGTACGGCAACCATCTTGTCATCGGCTTGGACGACCACGCCCGCGAGCCAACCTTGCACCCGCTCGCCGGCATCGTTGTCGTGGTCGCAATAGACTTCAACCGGGTCGCCCACATCAAAAATGCGGGTGTCTTGCGGTTCTTCAGAGAAAACGACTTTGCCCGCCATAGCACCTCCAAACCATAGCATCAAGAATTGGCGCGGCAGGGCATACCGCCGCCTCTTTCATTCTACCCCATCTTTTCCGCAATGGCACGATGAAATCGCGAACGCACGCCCTCGAAGGGAATGCGCTGCATGATGGGGTCGAAGAAGCCTTCCACAATGAGGCGCTCGGCTTCGGGTTTGGGAATCCCGCGGGTCTGCAAATAGAAAAGTTGGTCGAAATCCACCTTGCCGATGGTTGCGCCGTGGGTGCAGCGCACATCGTTGGCTTGGATTTCCAAGCCCGGGATGGAATCGGCTCGCGCTCGGTCGCTGAGCAGCAGGTTGCGGTTGGCCTGGTAGCCGTCGGTCTTTTGGGCTTCAGGGGCCACGAAAATCATGCCGCGCCATACCGAACGCCCAAAGTCTTTGAGCGCGCCTTTGTAGAGCAGGTCGCTGGTGGTATGCGGCGCGAGGTGGTCTTGGCGGGTGTCGTGGTCGAGGTGTTGCTTGCCATCGGCAAAATAAAAGCCCGAAACCCGCGCCGAAGCCCCTGCCTTGGCCAGCCGCACCTGGGTAAAGCTTTTGGTCAGGTGGCTGCCCAACGAGCCAAAAATCCACTCTACGGAAGCATCGCGGCCAATGTGCGCTCGCTCGTGGGTGAAATTCCACACGTGGCGCCCCCACGATTGCAGTTCCACAAAGCGCAAGCGAGCGGCGTCGCCCAGCAAAATTTCCACCAAGCCAGCGTGCAGGGTCTGCCCTTCTTCGTCGGGGGAAGCCGACTCGTGGACGTAGGTAAGCGACGCGCCCTCATCCACCCAGATGACCAGGTGGTCAATGTGTGCAAGGCCGACGCCAGGCCCCCAGGCCAGGCTGTGCAGGGGGGCTTCCACCTCAACCCCACGCGGCACGTAAACGAACACGCCATTTTGCGCAAACGCGGCAGCCAAAGCAGCGAACTTGCCGTCGTCGGCGGGCACGATTTTGCCCAACACCTGCGCGAGCAGGTCGGGGTGTTGGGCAGCCGCGGTGCGCAAATCGGTGAAAATCACGCCCTGGGCTTCCAAATCGGGCTGCATGTGGCGCTGGAAGCCGCCGGGGAGGAGGAGCATCTGCCCACCGTGTTCGCGGTCCACCAAGGGGCGCGTGAGCGCCTCGGGGGGCTGGGGCAGGGTGCGGTAGGCTTCTGGGGCGGGAAGGCGCAAAGTCTCTCCGCGCAGGTCACGGATGTCGGTGCGCCGCCAGGCTTCCATTTTGCGGTGGGGCATGGGCAGGCGCTGGTAGGTTTCCCACGCCGCCCGCCGGTAGGTCGCCAGCAACTCGGGTTCGCCTTGCGGGAGCATCTCGGCGGTGAAGGGCAAGCGCACTTCACGCCGGGGTCGTGTGCGTTGGGTTTGTGCCATGTCGGTCTCCTTACCCTACCGAGCCTTCCATCTGAAGGCGGATGAGGCGGTTCATTTCAATGGCGTATTCCATCGGCAGTTCCTTGACGAAGAACTCCATGAAGCCAGAAACCACCATCGTGGTTGCCTCTTCTTCGCTCAGGCCGCGGCTCATCAGGTAGAAGAGTTGATCTTCGTCCACTTTCGAAACCGAAGCCTCATGGCCGATGGTGACATCGTCTTCTTCGATTTCCATGTAGGGGTAGGTGTCGGAACGCGAGGCTTCGTCGAGCAGGAGCGCATCGCAGGTGACGTGCGAGCGCACGTTCTTGGCGCCTCGGCGCACTTTGAGCAAGCCACGGTAGGAAGAGCGCCCCGTGCCCTTGCTGATGGATTTGGAGATGATTTTGCTGCTGGTGTTGGGCGCAAGGTGAATCATTTTGCCGCCCGCATCCAGAATTTGGCCGTCGCGTGCGAAGGCCACCGAAAGGATTTCGCCATGCGCGCCTTCGCCCACCAGGTAGCACGAGGGGTATTTCATGGTGACTTTGGAGCCCATGTTCGCGTCCACCCATTCCATGGTGCCGTTTTCATACACCATCGCCCGCTGGGTGACCAGGTTATACACATTGGTGGACCAGTTTTGGATGGTGGTGTAGCGCACGTATGCGCCCGGCCGCACGATGATCTCGATCACGCCGGTGTGAAGCGATTCGGTGGAATACATGGGCGCGGTGCAGCCTTCCACGTAGTGGACTTTGGCGCCCTCGTCCGCGATGATGAGGGTGCGCTCAAATTGGCCAATGTTGGCGCTGTTGAGGCGGAAGTAGGCCTGCAACGGCAAGGCCACTTCCACCCCCGGCGGCACATACACAAACGAGCCGCCCGACCAAACCGCGCTGTTGAGCGCGGCAAATTTGTTGTCGTTGATGGGCACCACCTTGCCAAAATATTGGCGGAACAGGTCAGGATGCTCGCGCAGGCCGTCTTCGATGCTCTTGAAAATCACGCCCTGGCGCTCCAACTGCTCTTGAATGCGGTGGTACACCATCTCGGATTCGTATTGCGCGCCGACGCCCGCGAGGAACTTCTGCTCGGCTTCGGGAATGCCCAAACGGTCGAAGGTTTCTTTGATTTCGTCGGGAATTTCATCCCAAGAGCGCCCAGCCTTGTCGGTGGGCTTGATGTAGTAGTAAATGTCGTCGAAGTCAAGTTCCGACAGGTCGGGGCCCCAATTGGGCATGGGGCGCTCGACAAAGTGCCGATAGGCCTTGAGGCGATATTCCAACATCCATTCCGGCTCGCCTTTGATGGCCGAAATTTGCCGTACGATTTCCTCATCCAGCCCTTTGCGGGCTTTGAAAACGTAGTTTTCAGGCATGTGGAAATCGTAGCGCTCTTCGCCAAAGCCTTCCAACAGTTCTGCATCACTTTGCTTTGCCATGATTCATCCTCTTCGAGGCCAATCGCAATTCGTCAATCGCTTGGTGCGCTTTGTCATGCGCCTACGCGTTCACGCAGCCAATCGTAGCCGTGTTCTTCCAAGTGCTCGGCCAATTCCGGGCCGCCTGATTCCACAATGCGGCCATCCATCATGATGTGGACTTTGTCGGGCTGGATGTAGCGCAAAATGCGCTGGTAGTGGGTGATGACCAACACGCCCAAGTCAGGGCCACGCAGCGCGTTGACGCCTTCCGAAACGATGCGCAGCGCGTCGATATCCAGGCCGGAGTCGGTCTCATCCAAAATGGCGATTTCCGGCTCTAACATGGCCATCTGCAAAATTTCGGCGCGCTTCTTTTCGCCACCGCTGAAGCCGTCGTTGAGGTAGCGGCCGGCAAACGACGGGTCCATGTTGAGCAACTTCATCTTCTCATACAGCAGTTTCCGAAACTCAGCAATGGGGATGCCCTCATCGTCGGGGTTGAGGGCCTTGCGCTTGGCATTGATCGCCGCCCGCAGGAAGTTAGCCAGCGTCACCCCCGGAATGGCCACGGGATATTGGAAAGCCAAGAAAAGCCCCAAATGGGCTCGTTCGTCTGGGCCGAGTTCCAAAATGTTTTGACCTTTGAAAATCACTTCCCCTTCGGTGACTTCATAATTCGGATGCCCCATCAACGTGTATGCCAGGGTAGATTTGCCCGTCCCGTTGGGGCCCATAATGGCGTGGACCTCACCTTGGGGCAAAGTGAGGTTCAAGCCCTTCAAAATTTCCTTGCCGTCAATGCTGACATGCAGGTTACGGATGACCAGTTCGGACATACGAAAACTCCTCATTGCGGTAAAATAGGCGGTGGGGCAACGGCTTCCGCCGCCGAAAGCAAGGGCAATGGCTGTTTTTGATAGCGGGGGGATTATAGCACGGAGCAGGCAAAAGCGTCAATATTCGTTATAAAAATCCAAAATATTGACTTATCCGCGCAGGCGTGCTATACTGTGGCCGCGCTGAAAATCGGCTTTTTTCGTTTGACCTTTGGCGGAAACCATGCAAAACACCCGGAAACGCATTCTCTACACGCTGTTAAACCGACAACGCTGCACCATCAACGAACTGGCTGAAGCAGTGGGCATCACCCCCATTTCTGTACGGCACCACATCAGCAAATTGGAAGCCGAAGGCTTGGTGACGTCAGAAGAGGAACGGCATGGGGTCGGTCGCCCACGACGGCTCTATTACCTGACTGAAACCGGGTTAGAGCAGTTTCCTTCCCAATATGTGCGCCTGACGACCCAACTGCTGAAACAGCTCAAAGCCACCCTGCCCCGCCCTATGGTGGCCAAGCTCTTCGCCGAAATGGCCCGCAACATGGCCAAAGATTACGCAGCCCAGGGCGATACCGACTCAATGAGCCTGGAAGACCGCCTGCAATTCATCACCCAGCTGCTCAACGAAGAGGGCTTTGTCGTCACGTGGGAGCAGGAAGACAACCACTACATTCTCAAAGAATCGGTCTGCCCTTACTTTCGCATCGGCAAAGACCATCCGGAAGTATGCGTTTTAGACCGCACCTTCATTGCCAGCCTGCTGGAAATTCCGCCCGACAAAATCAAACACGAGCATTGCATTCTCAACGGCGATCGTCAATGCCGTTTTATCATTCCGAAACCCTCGTACGGAGAATAACGCCATGACCGAAGAAACCCAAAACGCCCCCAATCGCCCCGTCTGGCAGGCCCGCCAGACGCACCCTGAGTTGGCCGAAGCGGTCGAAAAGGCCTTGCGCACCGTGGTGGACCCCGAATTGGGGATGGACGTGGTCACCTTGGGGTTGATTCGCGACCTGCAAATCAACGACGAGAGCGCAAACTTGGTGATGATTCTGACGACGCCGTTCTGCCCTTACGGCCCGGCGATTTTGGAAGCCGCGCGGCGCAAGGTCGAGGAAACCCTTCAAAAGCCGACCACCATTGAACTGGGCGAAGAAATCTGGGATCGCAGCATGATGGAAGACGGCGCGGCCGAGATGCTTGGTTTGTGGTAAAGGCAACCCTCATCGCGTGGTGCAACCTCTCTCCAAAAAAGGCTCCGCAATGCGGAGCCTTTTTTGTTGCAGCATCCTTCGCCCACTGCGGGGCATGGCGGCCGCGTCAAGGTTCCATACCCCGCACGACCGTGAGGGCGACCCAATCGCCCATCTGGCGGCGTTTCGCCAACGTCAGCCCAGCGCGGCGGGCGGCGGCGAGCACGTCGTCGGCTTGGTTCTCCAAGATGCCACTCAACACCAACGCGCCTTGGGGGGCAAGCAAGGCGGCCATGCCTTCCTCATCCAACAAGCGCACCAACACGGGCGCCAAAATATTGGCCAACACCAGCGGCGCTTGCAGCGGCCCCCAGGGCGGCTGACGCAAGGCCTCTACCGAGCCCACAGCCGCCCGAAACCTCGCGCCAACGCCATTGCGGTTGGCGTTTTCGCGGGCCACTTCCACGGCCTTGGGGTCGGTATCAACCCCAAAGGCCTCAGCCGCACCCAATTTGAGCGCGGCAATGCTCAAAATGCCGCTGCCGCAGCCCACATCCAACACCCTCATGCCCGGCCGCACCAAGCGCTCCACTTCTTCCAAGCACATTTGCGTGGTAGGATGCGTGCCCGTGCCAAACGCCATGCCAGGGTCCAAAAGCAATGGCACCCGCCGTGGCTCGGGATTTTCTAACCACGCGGGCACAATGATGAGGCGTTCCCCCACGGCAATGGGGCGATAGGCAAACTTCCAGGCTTCGGCCCAATCTTCTTCTTGTAAAAAGCGATACGATGGCTGGGGCAAAGGACGGATGACGTGCAAATGCCAGAGGGCCTCTTCGATGCGTTGCCGCGTGGTTTCCAGGTGTTCGTCCACCGGAAGATAGGCAGCCACGCGCACCGGCCCGGTCGGCACGCCTTCGCCGTCGGGCTGGTCGGCGATGTGGGTTGATTCGAGCACCACGCGGTTAGGGGCAAAGCGCGCCAGCACTTCGGCCACGGCTTCGGCCATTTCGCCGTCCACTTCCAGTGAGAGTTCCAACCATTGGGTCGGGTCGCTCATCCTAACAAATCCTTGAGGCGGTCTAAAAAGCCTCGGCCTTGGGGTTTGGCTTCGGTGCCCAGGCTTTCGGCCAGTTCCTCCAACAATTCTCGTTGGCGCGGGCTCAGGTGTTTGGGGATTTCCACGTTGACCACCACAATCTGGTCGCCGCGGCCGGGGCGCTGCAAATGGGGCACGCCTTTGCCCCGCATGCGGAAGGTTTGCCCCGGCTGGGTGCCCGCGGGAATGCGGAGCATCTCTTCGCCATCCACGGTCGGCACGGCGACTTCCGCGCCCAATGCTGCCTGGGCCATGTTGATGTTGAGGTGCAGGATGATGTCATCACCCTTGCGCTGGAAGAATTTGTGGGGCTTGACTTTGATTTTGATGTAAAGGTCGCCGCGCGGGCCGCCGTTGACCCCTGGCTCGCCTTCGCCGCTGAGGCGGATTTGCGTGCCAGTTGCGACCCCCGCTGGCACTTGCACCACTTTTCGCACGGTGCGGCGTTCCAGGCCTCGGCCGCGACAGGTGGGGCAAGGTTGCATGATGATTTGCCCCGTGCCGCCACACGAGGGGCAGGCCGTTTCTTGCACCATGGTGCCAAAGAAGGTGGTCCGCGTCTGACGAACCCGCCCGCTTCCCCGACAGGTGGGGCAAACCTGGGGGCGCGTGCCCGGCGCCGCGCCGGTGCCTTGGCAGGTGTGGCACACTTCGTTGCGGGTGACTTGCACCTCTTTTTCTGTGCCAAAAACCGCCTCTTCAAACTCCAGCGTCAGGGTGACTTGAAGGTCGCGCCCGCGCCGCGGCCGCGGGCGGGAGGTCTGCCCCCAGGCACGGCCAAAGCCGAAAATTTCCTCAAACAGGTCGGCAAAGTCGCCCATGCCAAAATCGGCTGCGCCGCCAAAACCGCCCGCGCCGCGGCCGACCCCAGCCGGGCCAAAACGGTCGTAGGCGGCCCGCTTTTCTGGGTCCGACAGCACGGCGTAGGCTTCGTTGATTTCTTTGAAGCGCTCTTCCGCGTCGGGCTCGCTGCTCACGTCAGGGTGATATTTGCGCGCCAAACGGCGGAAGGCGCTTTTGATTTCTTCTTGACTGGCGTTCCGAGGCACGCCAAGGATGTCGTAATAATCGCGTGGCATAATGCAATCGGTGAATGAGAGGATGGGGAATGGGTCAGGCCTCTAAGGGGCCGAGTTGGCGTAAGGCTTCCTGCACTGCCCGGGTGTGTTCTGCAAGGGCTTCAGGCGGGGCCTCCGCGTCGGCCAGGGTGGCTTTCAAAGCCGCCAAAGCCTGCTGGATTGCGGTTCGGGTTTGGGACGGCATTTTCTCGCCCAAGTCGTGCAGGGCTTTCTCCGCGCGGTAGGCCACTTGTTCAGCCTGGTTGAGGGCTTCGATGCGCTCCCGACGGCGGCGGTCTTCTTCCGCGTACCGTTCGGCCTCTTCCCGCATCCGCTTGATTTCTTCTTCGCTCAGCCCAGAAGACGCGGTAATGGTGATGTGTTGTGAGCGCCCTGTGGTTTGATCTTTGGCCGTCACTTTGAGGATGCCGTTGGCGTCAATGTCAAACGTCACCTCAATTCTTGGCACGCCCCGCGGCGCGGGGGGGATGCCATCCAAAACAAACTTGCCCAACGACTTGTTGTCTTTGGCTAAGGGGCGCTCGCCCTGCACGATGTGAATTTCAACCTGGGTCTGGTTGTCAGAAGCCGTGGAAAACACCTGGCTCTTGCGGGTTGGAATGGTGGTGTTGCGGGGGATGATGGGGGTAGCGATGCCGCCCATGGTTTCAATGGAAAGGGTCAAGGGGGTGACATCCAAAAGGAGCAAATCGGTCACCTCACCGCCCAACACACCAGCCTGGATGGCCGCGCCCATCGCCACGACCTCATCGGGGTTGACGCCTTTGTGGGGTTCTTTTCCAAAGAAGCGCGTGACGGCTTCCTGGACGGCGGGCATCCGCGTCATCCCGCCCACCAAGACCACTTCGTCAATTTGGTCGGGGGTGAGTTCGGCATCTTGGAGGGCTTCCCGCATGGGCTCCAACGTCCGCTCAATCAGGTGGTGGGTGAGTTGTTCCAGGCGGGCGCGGGTGAGGGTCATCACCAGGTGTTTGGGGCCTTCCTCGGTCACGGTGATGTAAGGCAGGTTGATTTCCGTTTGGAGCATGCTGGAGAGTTCTTTTTTGGCTTTTTCGGCCGCGTCTTTGAGGCGTTGCAGCGCGTTGCGGTCTTGCCGCAAGTCAATGCCTTCGGCCTCGAGGAAGGTCTGGATGAGGTAATCCATGATGGCTTGGTCGAAATCGTCGCCGCCGAGGAAGGTGTCGCCGCGGGTGGCCAACACCTGGAAGACGCCTTCGCCCACTTCCAGGATGGAAATGTCAAACGTGCCACCGCCGAGGTCATACACGGCGATGATCTCGTTGTGTTTGCGGTCCAGGCCATACGCCAGGGCAGAGGCGGTTGGCTCGTTGATGATGCGCAACACCTCCAAGCCGGCAATGCGCCCTGCGTCTTTCGTGGCGTTGCGCTGAGCGTCGTTGAAATAAGCGGGCACGGTAATCACCGCTTGGGTCACCGGCTCGCCCAAAAAGGCCTCTGCGTCGGCCTTGATTTTTTGCAAAATCATGGCCGAGATTTCAGGCGGGGCGTATTCCCGGCCGCCCATCAACACCCGCACATCGCCGTTGGGGGCCGCGGTGACCTTGTAGGGGATGCGCTTGCGGGCCTCTTGCACTTCGGGGTCGTCATATTTGCGCCCCATGAAGCGCTTGACCGAAAAAATGGTATTTTCGGCATTCACCAGGGCTTGGTTGCGGGCAATCCGCCCGACCAAGCGCTCGCCGTTTTTGATAGCAACCACAGAAGGCACCAGGCGCTCGCCCTCGGCTGAGGGGATGATGGTCGGTTCGCCACCCGACATCACCGCAGCCACTGAGTTGGTGGTGCCCAAATCAATGCCAATAATTTTGCCCATGCCTCTTTCTCCTTGCTTTTTTCACCCGCGGCTGACCCTTGCGGCCGCGCCCTGGGTTCAAACCATCAGGAAGACGGCGTCATTGCGCCACGCGCACCAGCGCAGGCCGCAGCACCTGATCGCCGATCATGTAGCCCCGCCGCACGACTTCGATGATTGCTTCGCTCTCGTGCTCGTCGTGAGGTTCGTGGGTGATGGCCTCGTGGAAGCGCGGGTCAAAGGGCATGCCCGGTTCAGCCGGGATGGGCTTGACGCCTTCGGCTTCCAAAATGGCCAGCATCTTGCGATAAATCAGTTCGATGCCTTCGGCCCAGGCCGCGCCTTCGCCTTCGGTGGGCTTGTTTTTCAACGCGAGTTCCAGGTCATCCAAAACTTCAAGATACCGCTTCACAATGTTGGCCGTGATATCGCGGCGGGTTTGCTCTTGTTGCTGCTCGACGCGTTTGCGGAAGTTGGCAAAGGCGGCCCGCTCCCGCTGCCAACCATCCAAATATTCTTGCATTTGGGCGCGGGTGGTTTCCAATTCGGCTTGCAGGGCCGCCACGTCCCCTTCGGCGTCTGTAGCCTCGGCAGGAGGGGTTTCCGAGGCTTCAGGCGCGGTCGCTTCGGGTGGCGTTTCTGCTTGAGGGGTTGTTTCAACCTGCACTTCTTCTTCAGGTTGTTCGGTGGGTTGTTGTTTTTGCTTCGCCATAAGCGTTACTCCCTATTCGGCTAAGGTTTCGGTCACCATATCGCTCAGCAGGCGGGCCACAAAGCGCACCGTAGGGATGGCCCGGCTGTAAGCCATGCGGGTGGGGCCTAACACGCCCAGCACCCCACTGGCCAACCCTGGCGCGCCGTAACGGGCCAACACCACCGAGCAATGGCGGAGTTCTTCCCAATCTTCGCTGCCCACCAGCACTTGCACGCTGCCGATTTCAGCATCTACGGCCACGCGTTGCAGCAAGCGCTCCAAAATAGCCCGGTTTTCCAACACGCTCAGGGCTTTTCGGGCGGCTTCAGGTTGGGCAAATTCGGGTTCGGTCAAGACGTGGGTCAAACCATCCCGATAGACTTCTTCGACCCACGTCCGGGTGCTCTCTTCCATCTCGGCGATGACCAAGCGTTGAATGTCGGCTTCCAACGCGTCGGCAGGCCAGGGCGCGGCTTGGATCTCGGCCAGCGTCCTTCCACGATGGCGCTGGTTGAGGCGCTCGGCCACCGCGCTCAGTTGAACCTGGGTCACAGGCTCGGCCAAATGCAGCAACCGCTGCCGCACTTCGCCGCCTACCAGCACCAACACCATCAACACCTGCCGCCCACGAATGCCGATCAGTTCCAAGTGTTTGTAACGGGCTTTTTCAGGATGCGGGGCGGTCACCAATGAGGCCGCCCGCGCTTGTTGCGCCAACACGGAAGCCGCCAGTTGCATCCATTGGTCAATGTCTTGTTGGGCTTGGTAAAACTGATGGGCAATCGTGTGTTTGGTCTCTGGGGGAAGGTCACTCCGCCCCAACAAATGCCCCACGAAATAGCGATAGCCCTTCTCGGTGGGTATCCGCCCTGCAGAGGTATGCGGCTGCTTGAGATAGCCCTTCTTGCTCAACACGGCCATTTCGTTGCGCACGGTTGCAGGGCTGATGTCCAGCCGATAATGTTCCACCAGGTGGCGCGAACCCACCGGCTGCGCGGTGTCCACATAATCGCGCACCACCAGGGCTAAAATCAGCTGTTGGCGTTCGGTCAGTTCCTCGCCAGGAGGGGGCACTTGTTTGGGTCGGGGCGACATCGGATTTACTCCAAATTTTTTAGCACTCTTGCTATGAGAGTGCTAAAAATCAGCGTTTTTATGATACCACGGGAAAGCGGCCCCGTCAACCAGCGAAATGCTGCGCAGCCCCCCTCACGCTCCCGCCCCTCCACCCATTGCACCCCCGCGCTGAGCGCCCCAGGACCTTCGCCCTCCTCAGCGTAGAGGCATCCCCCCGCAAAAACCCCGCGCCCAAACCTTGCCAAGTCCTCACAAATCGCAAGCGAACTGTAACAAACCGCAAGCCACATCGTTGTACTTAAAACCCCCTTATTTGCGTTAGGGGGCAAAATCTTTGCTCCAGGAGGATGGTATGCGCTTTTCTTCTCGTTTTCGTATCTGGGGGGCAATTGTCTTAGCCCTGGCCTTGGCCATTGGCGTGCTCAGCGTGGGCGCGGGTGCGCCTGCTGAGAAGGTACGCGTCTGGGTCACCTACCAAGCAGGTGCCCACGACACCGTGCATCAAGCCCTGCAAGGGGCAGGCGCACAATTCCATTATGACTTCCAGCGCCTCAACGCCTATGTGGTCACCGTGCCTGAAAACGCCCTGCAAGGCTTGCGCAACAATCCCAACGTGGTCAGCATTGAAGAAGACGTTCCCCGCTACCTCTACGGCAGCGCCATGAGCGCGCAAGCCGTGCAAGAAGCCCTCGCCGCCGCCGACATCGGCCAGACCGTGCCCTACGGCGTGGACATGGTGCAAGCCCGCGACGTTTGGGATGCCGACCGCGACGGCGTAGTGGATAGCGGCGCAGCCACAGGCAGCGGCATCACCGTCTGCATCATTGACACCGGCCTTTACACCGACCATGAAGACTTCGCCGGCGTCAACATCATCGGCGGCTATTCCCAAGTGGAAGACGCGTGGGATACCGACGGCGCAGGCCACGGCACCCACGTGGCCGGCACCATCGCAGCCGCGAATAACGACCTCGGCGTCGTAGGCGTGACGCCCGGCGCGGTGTCGCTGTATATCGTCAAAGTCTTCGACAACGACGGCCTGTGGACCATGTCTTCCGACTTGGTGGATGCAATCTACCGCTGCGCAGACGCAGGCGCCAACGTGGTCAGCATGAGCCTGGGCGGGAGCCAATCCACCGGTAAAGAGTCCCAAGCCTTTGCCGACCTCTACAACCAAGGCGTGCTCTTCGTCGCCGCTGCGGGCAACGACGGCACCACCGCGTATTCCTACCCTGCTTCGTACGATTCCGTCATCTCCGTAGCCGCGGTGGATAGCACCGGCACCGTGGCCGAATTTTCCCAACAAAACGACCAAGTGGAACTGGCCGCGCCTGGCGTGGACGTGCTGAGCACCATCCCGTGGGTGGAAGAAAACACCGTCACCGTGGACGGCGTGACCTACGAGGCCAACCACATCGAATACGCGGCTCGCGGCTCGGCAAGCGGTCCCTTGGTTGACGGCGGCCTGTGCGACAGCACGGGCGATTGGGAAGGCGCGGTCGTGCTGTGCGAACGCGGGGACATCACTTTCTACGAAAAGGTGATGAACGTCCAAAACAGCGGCGGCGTGGCTGCCCTGATTTACAACAACGAACCCGGCAATTTCTACGGCACCCTGGGCGACGGCAACACCGCTGACATCATCGCCCTCAGCCTGACCCAAGAAGACGGCCAATATCTGGTCGCCAACAAGCTGGGCGAAACTGCCGACGTCTACAGCAGCATCACCAAGCCGGCCAGCGGCTATGAAGCCTGGAGCGGCACTTCCATGGCCACGCCTCATGTCTCGGCTGTGGCCGCGCTGGTGTGGAGCGCCTACCCCTCACTGAGCAATGCCGACATCCGCGCCGCCCTGGACGCCTCAGCCAAAGACCTGGGCGTTGAAGGCCGCGACGTCGCCTACGGCTATGGCCTGGTGCAGGCTTACGACGCCATCCAATACCTGAGCGGCAACGACGGCGGTGACGACGACACCGGCGACCAGGGCGCGTTGAGCGTCAGCGTGACCACCGACAAAGACACCTACACCAATCGCGAAACCGTCACCATCACCGTTACCGTCACCGACGGCACCGACCCCGTCGCAGATGCTTCGGTCGCTATGACCATCACCACGGCCAAAGGCCGCACTTCCTCCGCTACGGCCATCACCGACGCCAACGGCCAAGCGACCTTCTCTTACTGGGTGAACGCCAACCGCGACGGCGTTGGCACCTACACCGTGGATGTCACGGCAACCAAGAGCGGCTATACCTCCGCCTCTGCCAGCACAACGTTTGTGGTAGAGTAGTTGCCTCTCCTTCCCCAAGCCAAAGGCCGAGGTGCATACCTCGGCCTTTGCGCGTCAGGAAGGCTATATCCTGAGCCTGCACCCCTTACTCGCTCAGGAGTCACACCACATCAGCCCCTCAATTTTGGGAAACAGCCCCCCAAGCCCCGCGCTTTCTTTTGCCAGCCCGGGGCTTGGGATTTCACCGCTCGCGAGACACCGCACGCAACCAACGCACCTGATAAGGCGCCAAAGGAACCTGCAGGATTCCGTCGTTGGCCAAATGCAAAACCTCGCCAGAGAGCAAATCTCGCCAGCGCGAGGCCAGCGCCACGGCTTCGCCCGTGACGCGCACGGTCAGCTGCTCATCACGCACCGAAATCAAGGCCAACACAGCCTCCCGCCCTTGCCCGCGACGCACCGCGAACACGCCAGGGTGAAGGTCTAAAATCTCCTGCGGCGCCTGAGGGTGAAAAGCCGCTTGTTCCCGCCGCACTTCTAACAGACGCCGATAGGCCTGCAAAATCTGCGCCTCGCGCGTGGCAGGATCGGCCAAACGGGCCTCCAACGCCTGCAGGGAAAACTTCTCTCGATTGAGCGAACGCGGTTGGCCGGTCTGCTGAAAACAAGCCTGACAATTGCGCGAGCCAAACAGGGAATGGACGTAAATGCCCGGCACCCCCGCCAAACTGAGCATAATAGCCTGAGAGGCCAAAAAGCGCGGCACATCCTCTGCCGTGGGCGCCGAGGGGTCGTTGAGCGCGTCATACCAGGTGATGTTGAGTTCGTAAGGCGCTTGGGACCCATCAGGGCGGGCGTAGGTCGAAACCTGACCGCCGTGGGCTAAGGTGGTCTCGGCCAAAGCCTGAATTTCGGCCGCGGTCAGCCATCCCTCAGCCGGGCGCACCCCAATGCCATCGTGAGAAGCCAAAAAATTGAAAAACGTGGTGGCCTCACTGGGAGTACGCAACGTGCGGGCCCAAGCCGTCAACTTCTCGGCCTTGCCAGTGCGAAGCGCGTGCAAGGTCAACGGCGGCAATGTGAAGTTATACACCAACTGGGCTTCGTCATAACCATCGCCAAAATAGGCAATGTTTTCATCGTGGGGGACGTTGGTTTCCGTAATCAACAACACGCCCGGAGCCACTTCGTCTAACATCGCCCGAAACAATTTCACCACCGCATGGGTCTGCGGCAGGTGAATACACGGCGTGCCAATGACCTTCCACAGGTAGGCAATGGCATCCAGGCGAATGATGCGCGCCCCGTGGGCGACGTAAAACAGCAACACATCCACGATTTCCAACAAAACCGCAGGGTTGGCGTAGTTGAGGTCAATTTGGTCAGCGCTGAAAGTCGTCCACACATACTTGACCCCTTGGGCGGTTTCCACCTTGGTCAACAGCGGCCACGGCCTGGGGCGCACCACCTGCGAAAGGTCAGTGTGGGGATCTACCACGATGAAATAATCCCGATAGGGCGCTTCACCACGCAAAAACCCCTGAAACCACGCCGAAGCCCGCGAAACGTGGTTGATAACGGCGTCAAACATCAGCCGATAGTCACGCTCCAGGGACCGAATATCGTCCCACGTGCCCAAGGCCGGATTGACCTGCCGATAGTCAACCACCGAAAAGCCGTCGTCCGACGAATAGGGGAAGAAAGGCAAAAGATGCACCGCGGAGATGCTATCACCCAAATGGGTGCGCAAAAAAGCGTGCAAGCTTCGCAAAGGCGGTTCGCCGCTGGTGCGGAATTGGTCACCATAGGTGATGAGCACTGCGTCGCGCTCGGTCAGACGCTGCGCAGGCGGCGGGGCCTCTTGCAAATGCGGGTGTTGGCGTCGAAAAGCCTCCAAGCGCTGCGCCAACGCTCGGGCGGTTTCGTCGCCTTGCTGCGGACCATAGAGGAAACGGAGCAAATCAGCAAGCACAGGCATCATCATCCCTGCAAAGGGGAAGGCCCCTCAGGGGGCACTTCCAAAATTTCATATTGGGCATTGGCTACTGGAATGCGGCGCACCTCGGATGGATCGTAGCCTTGATAACGAATTTTCAGCAGTGCGATGGGCAAACGGTGAGCCACAATGGCCACGGTCTCATGCGGATGGCGGGCGACAATATCATCCACGGCCGCGTACACCCGCCGCTGCACTTCGGCAATGGTCTCACCGCCGGGCGGGCGGGTCTGCCACGGCGCGGTTTCCCAGGCTTGAAACAGGGCAGGCCACCGGCGGGCAATCTCGGTCGCCAAGACGCCCTCCCACGCGCCCAGGTGAATCTCTTTGAGGCGCGGGTCGGCTTTGAGAGGCGCGTGGACGGCTTGGGCCACAAGGATCGCGGTTTGCCAGGCACGACGCAAGGGGCTCGCATACACCACCGTCGGGTGCGGCCCTTGCGCCTGCAGCTGCTTGGCCAGGGCCTGCGCCTGCGCCAACCCACGCGCGTTGAGGGGCGGGTCGGCCTGCCCTTGATAGCGGCCTTCCACATTCCAATCGGTTTCGCCGTGTCGAATCAACAACAAACGCGTCATGGTCGGGCGCTTCTCAGACATGGATGGTGTGCAGGCGTGCGCGCTTTCATGCCAGGCCAAACTTTTCCCGATATTCGGGAATCTCAATCATCGGTGGGCGCTCACGCTCCACCACTTCCCTTTGATCCAAATAATAGCGTCCTGGCGCATAGCGGATGAGGTTCATGGTTTTGTTGATGTCTTCCAGCAGGCGGATTTTATGGCGCTCTTCCAGACGCCGCACCACCACTTGAATGATGGCGAAGGCCATGGGTGAGAGGTCAGGCAGCGGTTTGTTGCGATGGATGCGTTCGCGCAAATCCACCTGGGCAATGGCGCTGAGGCCAAAGTTTTCCAGAAGGTCAATGAGCAAGCCCGTCTCTACGCCGTAGCCGGTAAAGAAGGGCACCCGTTCCAGCGCGGTGCGGCGGCCGGCATACTCTCCGGAAAGGGGCTGGATGAGACCCGAAAGCTCGGGGAAGAACATGTTGAGCAACGGCCGGGCAGTAAGTTCGGTGACCCGCCCGCCACCACCGGCCACGATTTTATCACCCTGTTTGAGCGGACGGCGATAAAACCCCTTGACGTATTGGATTTTCGGGTTCATCAACAATGGCCCGATGATGCCATACACGAAGCGAGGGTGAATGTTGCTGATGTCGGTGTCAATCCAGGCGATGATGTCGCCTTTGAGCACGTAGAGGCTCTTCCACAGGGCTTCGCCTTTGCCATGATAGGCCCCGTGTTGGGGCAAGATTTCCTGGTGAATGTACACGGGGATGCCCAACTCGGCCGCGATTTCGCGGGTGTAATCAACCGAGCCGCTGTCAATGAGCACGATTTCATCCAAAAGGGGGAAGTCGTCCATCAGTGCGGTTTTCACCGTGGTAATCACTTTGCCCACGGTGGCCTCTTCGTTGAGGGCTGGCAGGCCCAAACTGATGGTTAGCCCCTGCTGCTCTTTGAGCTGCACCAGGTGCTCCAGGTCTGCAAATTCTTCGCTGCGGAAGGTGTTTTCGGCAAACCAACGGTCCACCACCAGGCTCAAGGGGCGGCGGGCGATGCGTTTCTCGGCCTGGTGTTCTGCGGCTTCCTGGCGGGCGCGCGAGGCCGCGGTTTTGACAATCAGCAGGGTGCTTTGCAAGTCACGCACCAGCCGTTCCAAACGGGGCGAAAGCAGTTTGCCCGGCGGGTTGTTGCGGCTGGAAGCGCCCATGACCACCACGTCGTGGTCGCGGCTTTCGGCTCGCACCGCGCTTTCCATCTCGTCTAACGTGGTGACCGAGCGCGTGATGGCCTTCAAACCCCGCAAGGCAGCCCCAAAGTGGGCAAACAGGCGCTCTTCCGCATCGTAGGCGGCTTCGCGAGTGGCGTGAAGCAGGGTGATTCGCGCTGAAGCATATTCCGCGACGGCTAAGGCAACCCGCAACGCTTCGGCGTCATAGGGGCCACCGCGCACCGGCAACAACACCCGCTGCACCTTGTGCCATTCGGTGGGCTCGTGGCCGCGGCGAGCCACGACCAGGTTGCTGGGCAAGGCATCGAGGTTGGCGTCTTCCAGCGAGGGAATCGCTGCGTTGGGCCAGGGCACCAACATGGTGTGGATGTGCTCTTCGCGGGCGTGGTCACAGAGGGCATCCCAAATATGCTCAGGATGTCGGGCCAGGGAATGCACATAAAGCGCGGGCACCTGATAGCGTTGCAAAACCGGCGCAATCGCCTCACGCAGGCGGCTCAAAGGCCCCGCCGCGGCGCTCAAAGGTTCGTCGTGGGGCACGTCTTTGATGAGCAGCACCACAATTTGCCCTCGCTCATGGCCGTGGGCCAGAATGTGCGCTAAAGGAAGCAAAAATTCTGCCTCTTCGGGTGAGGCTACCGCCACCAAAATGCGTGGGGCTGCCGGTTGGCTGGGTTCGGGATGATACGGCATTGCAACACCTCCCCAAACAGTGACCGTTGCGTTGGGCAACGCTTGCGAACGTGTTTTCGCTTTTGAGAGCACGGCCGCGCCTGCCACGCGGCAAGGCCTCTCAGGCCCGCCCCGCTCCCAGGGGCTTTAGGATAGAAGCGGAATCAACTGCTCTTCAACAATCGCCTCCCAAGTGTAACGGCGGATGACGCGACGCCGCAAGCGATAGGTAGGCTCCTGTTTTAGCCGCGCGGCAATGCGCGCCGCGGCTTCCGCGGGGTCGCCTTGGGGGTCAAAGAGGGTCGCGTCTTCCCCTGCGCTTTCGCGCACTGGCGGGATGTCGGCCGCAAACACCGGCAGGCGCAACAAGCCGGCTTCTAACACCGGAATGCCAAACCCCTCCCGCAAACTGGGGAAGAGCAGCGCATCGGCCAAGGCGTAAAACTCGGCCAAAAGGGTGTCATCCACCAACAAGGGCTCGCCCCCCCGCCCCTGCTCGTAGAGGAAATGGACCTGCTCGGTCAAGTGTAATTCGCGACGCAGGTCTTGCAATTGAGCCAGGTAAGCGACGTTGGAAGGGTTATGGGGCCCTGGAGGGCCGGTGACGACCAACATGGGGTTGGGGAAATGCGCTCGCAGCGCCGCGATGATGCGAATGGCCATTTGGATGTTTTTGCGGCGGGTGATGCGCGCCGGCAACAAAAACAAGGGGTCGGCTTCCCACAACCCCAAGTCGTCGGCCAGGCGCCGAGCCGTCGGGCTCAGCCGAAGCAACTGCGCAGGCGCTACCCCCGGCGGGATGACCTCAATGGCTTCTGCCGGCAAGCCGAGCAATTGGGAAAGTTGACCACGGCGATGCTCTGACACCGTGACATAGCGGGTGTTGGGCCAAGGGGTTCGGAGCAAATCCCAAGGGAAGCCAGGGCGCAACACCGGAATGTAGAGGGCATCTAACCACGCGAAATCATGACACCAGCCAATGAGATGCCAACCTTGGCTGGCCAAGTCGTGCAAGGCTGCGGTGAGGGGCAAGTTTTTGTGCAAGGTCAGGGCGTTGTGCACAATGAGCGTGTCTTCGGGCGAAATGGCTTCTTGCAAAATAGCCCGCAAGCGAGCACGCAACGCCTCGAAACGCTCGTCAGGGCCGCGGTCGGTGAGGGTCTGAGAAACCGCCAACACGCCGTCATGCCGTGAATCAATCTCGGGCACCAAGAGAAAATCCACCCGAGGGTCAAACTTGCCCCCCCGCCCGGCAATAACCTGCACCTGATAACCTCGCCGAGCCAGCAAACGAGCATGATAGGCAATGGTAATCTCTACGCCACCGATGATAGGCGGACCAGCGTAGTGTAGGATGTGAAGCATAGCACCTCCTGCTGACAACCCGTCTTGCTCGTGCGGCAACACAACCCTTTGAGGCCTTGCCCCCATTTTGCCCTGCCTCGTCGGGCGCTGCAAAACCCGTTGGGCCACACCATGCCATCGCCCACGCCCACCTCTGCCGTCCATCCCCCCGCCGCGCATGGCAATGCCCGGCTCCGTTGCTTAGGTGCCAAACCGATGGCGCAGCAAATAGGCCAAGTTGCGTTCCAAAGTGCGGAAGCCGAAATATCGCCGGGCAATGGCGTAGTTTTGCTCGGTCATGGCTGCCACCCGTTCGGGGTCGTGCAACAACACGCGCGCGGCCTCCACAGTGCGATCGTCCACAAAGTCTTCAAAAACCACAACGTCAAAGCCCTTGGGCTGGATGTCAATGCGAAAAATCCCATATGCGCTCATCACCAAGGGGCGGCGATAATAAATCGTTTCCAAAAAGGCATTGCCAAATCCTTCCACGGCCGAGGGGTATGTCACCAAATCCGCCGCCTGATACGCATCGCGCAAGGCAAAAATCGGCGAGCCATCGGCCTTGCGCCCGCGATGATGGTCAAAGTGGGCAGCAGCAAAGCGAACGTCAACGCCCAAGAGGTGGGCGTTTTCCGCAAGATAGCGCTGATAGGCCGTGCCTTCATCGCCGCTCGCATGGGTAATGACCAACACCGCGGGTTCCCCTAACCGCCGCACCAGTTCAATGGCGTGTTCGATGCGTTTGCGAGGCACCACCCGCGTGGGCTGCAGGATGAAATGCGTGCCGGCGGGCACTTCCAAAACCTCCCGAACTTGCGCGGTGACCTGGTCGGGTGGCGGCGGCGGGCTTTCAAAATCCATCACATTGGGCACAACCGTGGCGCTCAGCCCGGTGCGCCAGGCCAATTCCCGCGCTGCATAGGTATTGATGGTGACATGGGTCACCTGATGCAGCGCGGGCGGGAACGCAGCCCGCAAAAAATCGTCCGCGGCTGAGCGCAAGTAACGGTTGCGCTCCCACCAAAAATCATGGTGGTGGCCAATGGTGTAAAGGTCGGTTTCGGCAATCACTTCGGTCAACGCCAGCCCTAACGGGATGTTGACCGGCAAGGAAAGCGCGTTTTCGGCGATGAGAATGTCAATGTCAAACCGTTCGATAAATCGGTAGAGATGTTGCTTGAGGTGATCGCGCAGCCGATGGATTTGGGCTGTGGTCTCAGACGAGCGGCAATAATCGTCAAACAGGTCTTGGGTGAGTTTCAAAATCTCCGGATGCTGGAAAAAAGCCTCCTCGACCACCATGCTGCGTTCCGGCGGCTGCTCGCTCAACCCCGCGAAGTAGAAACATTCATGCCCCATGTCGGTGAGCACCTGCGCCCATTTGGCGATTTCCAGCGAAACGCCATCGGTGCCTGCAATGCGGGTCGAGACAAAGCCAATATGAAGCGACGATTTTTGAGGTGCGGAAGGGCGGCAGGCTGGCATGGCATCCTCCAAACCCATTTAGTGGCGCAAGGGAGCGGCAGCAACACCGTTGGTGGTCAGCAAGTGCTCGAAGATGGGCAACACGGCTTCGTAGGAAAAATGCTCCCGAGCCAGTTGGTAATTGCGCTCCACCATCCGCCGCCGACGGACAGGGTCGCGCAGCACTTCAATGACGGCCTCCACGGTGTCGCCATCCACCGCGCGGTCAATTTCGATCAAATCAAAGCCCAAGGGGGCAATATCGGCCACATAGACGCTGTAGCGGTTGACCATGATGGGCAAACGAAAGTAGATGGCTTCCAAAAGGGCGTTGCCAAAGCCCTCATAAAGGCTGGGGTAGGTCACAAAATCGGCGTGGACGTAGGCATCCCAAAGGCTGTAGGCCTTGCGGGAACCCTGCTGCGCGGGGCGCGGCTGGAAGTATTCTGCGGCGTAGTGCAACGGCACCCGCCACTGCCGCGCCAAGGTCTGAATGTGCTGGAAATAGGCCATGCCCTCATCGCCGGCGTGGTGGCTAATCAACAACACGGGCTCTTTGCCCATCAGTTTGCGCTTCTTGCGGCGAAGTTCCCTCACCAAAACCAAGGCATGCTCGATGCCCTTCCGAGGGACAACCCGCGTGGGCTGGAGAATGAGCAAGTGGTCGTCGGTGAAGCCCAAGTTGGTGCGCAAATCGCTATTGAAGGGGGTAATGCCCACCGCGGCACGGTTGTAATCGAAAATATTAGGGATGACCGTGCTCGAAAGCCCTCGCCGGGCTTCGAGGTCGCGCTGGGCCACCGAATTAATCACCACATGCCGAATGGAGGGCAAATCGGGCGGGAAGGTCTCGTCTAACAACTCAGGCACATGGTTTTGAGCAAAGCGTTCCCGCTCCCAATAAAAATCGTGGTGGTGGGCAATGGTCGGCAGGGCCGTCGCCTCAATCAAACGGCGCAACGCAATGCCCAAAGGCAAGTTCATGGGAATGGTGAGCGCGTTTTCGACCACCAACAAATCAATTCGGAAGGTCTCAAGGAAGCGGAACAGGGCTTTTTCGATTTGCCGGCTCAACGCTTCCAAACGCGCCGTGAAATCATCGGGCAGCGGTGCCTCTTGAAAAGCCGCCTGGTTCAACGCCTGCACTTCGGGATGCTGAAAGTGCATCTCAGGCACCCGCATCCCCGGGAGATGGTCTTCATCCAAGTCGCCGGCGCAAAAATAGGTGCTGTGTCCCAGACGCTCCAGGATAATCCGCCACTTGGTCGTCTCCAAAGAGACGCCATCCGTCCCCGCGAAACGGGTTGAGACGAAGCCAATGTGCATTGCGTGGCCTCTATGTTGTCGAGGATGCGCACCGCGGTGGTGAACCTCGGTGCTGTGATAATTATATCCTCATCTTGCAGCCTTGGCAGCACGAACGCGCGGCTTGTTCCCCACAAAAATTTCCCAGAGGCGCCAAACAGCAGGAAACCACCCCCAGGCCCTTGCCCGCCTCAGAGGCTTCCCCACGGCGGAGCCGCGATGAGGCCACACTCCCTCAGCCCTTGACAAATTAGAACAAATGTTCTATCATAAGGCAGCACATCTTCTTTCCCGCTTTTTCCCTTTGGAGGTTGAAATGCAAGCCGCTTTTTCGCTCCCCCAACTTCGTGTGCGCCGAGGTCTGCTTTTCGGCGTGCTCATCCTGGCTGCGCTCCTGGCCTTCGAAATTTTCAATTACAGCACCACCGATTTTGCCCTCCGAGATTTGCTGGGCGACCTCCGCTTCGCGGGCATCCGCTGGGCGACCATTTTAGCCATTGCCTTCTGCGGCATTGATTTTGCAGGCATCGCCCGCCTTTTCACCCCTGAAGTCGGGGGCGATGAACCCAAAGAAGTGTGGTATCTGTTCGGCGCGTGGCTGTTGGCCGCGACCATGAATGCCATGCTCACGTGGTGGGGGGTCTCCATCGCCATTTTAGGGCATCAAAGCTTAGGCAACGCGGTCATCGGTCGAGAGACGTTGCTCAAAGTGGTGCCTGTTTTTGTAGCCATCATGGTATGGCTGATTCGGGTGCTCATCATCGGCACTTTTTCAGTGGCCGGAGAGCGTTTATTCAGCGTTGCGGAAGCCCGCCCCGCCCCCAAAGCCCGGCCGCAGCCCAACCCGCGCCGCCCGGGGACGCCATCTCGCCCCGCGCGAACGCCGAGCTACCGCCCCTATTCGGCCAGCGCCGCCCCCCACGATCGCCAACGTCACTGAGTCATGGCATCTCGCGTGCAGCCCGCTTCCCCGCTTACTCACCCATCGCCGCCGGCAGTTTACCTCACCCCTTTTTTGCTGCTGGCGGTGATGGCCACGTTGGCCGTCATGGGGGCCGCGGTCTTGACATGGGCGCCGGCCTTTGCCGCGGCCGCACCTTCCCCCACGCAGCGCTCCACCGCAGCCCAGCCGTCCTCCTCGCGCCTCGCTCCCTTTTTTACGCCCGAGGTGCGCCATTGGGAAGCCGACATCGTCCGCTGGGCTGCCCAATTCCATCTCGACCCCAACTTGGTTGCCACGGTGATGCAAATCGAATCGTGCGGCGATCCGCGGGCGATTTCGTCGGCTGGGGCGCGGGGGCTCTTTCAGGTGATGCCTTACCACTTCAAAGCCGGCGAAGACCCTTTCGACCCCAATGTCAACGCCCGGCGGGGGCTGGCCTACCTGCGCCAGGCCTGGCAACAGAGCCACGGTCAGGTCCGGCTGACCTTGGCTGGCTACAACGGCGGGTTGGGGGTCATCGGGCTGGCAGAAAGCGCCTGGCCAGACGAAACCCGCCGTTACGTGCGCTGGGGAACGCCGATTTACCAAGATGCCCACGCGCAAAAACAAAACAGCCAAGCCTTGCAAGCCTGGCTGCAACACGGTGGAGCCTCACTTTGTCGGCAAGCCCATCGGCGTTTAGGGCTACCTTAGGGTCTCACAGTTGTCTTGGCAAGTGGGCTACGGGGCTGCTTTCCGTCTCCTGCACGGCGCCAGGCCGCTCACTCTGCGATTTCAGCAGGGTGGGGCTCAGTGGCGGTCTCGTCTTCTTCAACCAAACAGCCTTCTTCAGGCATGATGGGCAGCGTCACGGTAAACGTAGTGCCCTCACCCGGGCGAGAGGCGACCTCGATGCGGCCGTCGTGGTGTTTTACAATCCAATAAGCGATAGAAAGCCCCAAACCAAAGCCCTTGCCTCGTGAGCGGGCTTTGTCAGCCCGATAAAAGCGCTCAAAAATATGGGGCAGGTCTTCTGGGGGAATGCCTGGCCCTGTATCTTGCACTGTGGCAACCGCGTATGAGCCTTTTTGCCCCACCATCAGCCGCACCACACCTCCTTGCGGTGTGTATTTGATGGCGTTTCCGACCAAATTGAGCAACACCTGTTTGAGGCGGTCGGGGTCCCCACACACCATGACGGGTTGGATGTCGGCTTGGAGGCGAATTTTTTCGCGGGCGACCACCTGCATTTCACGCAAGACATCGGCTGCGATGGCGCCCAAATCCACCATTTCACGGCGGAGGGGCAATTTGCCGGCCTCTGCGCGTTCCAGCAGCAGCAAATCGTCCACCAAGCGGCTCAGGCGGTCGGCTTCTTCTTCGATGCTATCCAGGGCTTCCCAATCCAATTTGCCGATGCGCCGCATCCATTGGGCATTGCCCTTAATGACGGTGAGGGGGGTGCGCAATTCATGCCCCACGTCGGCGATGAAGCGCCGCTGCGCCTGGAAGAGGGCTTCGAGGCGGGAAAGGGTCGCGTTGAAGGCTTGCACCAAAGTCCACACCTCATCGCCTGCGCCCTGGGGCACGGGGATGCGGCGGGAGAGGTCGTCGGCATGGGTGATTTGGTCGGCCACGGCGGTGACGCGGGTCAGGGGTTCCAGCGCGGCTTTGACGCTAAAGTAACTGACCAAAGCGGCCAAAAGCACGGCCAACAGAGCCACGGCCCCCACCGAGAGCAACACGACTTGTTTTGCGCGATAGATGGCTTCCAACGGCATGGCCACTTGTAGGGTAGCCACACGGCGGTCACCCACGTAGATGGGCTCGCTCAACACCCGCCAAGGATGGCCTTGCAAGGCTTCGGTGCGCAAGGTGGGCTGGGTGACAGAAAGCCCTTGGGGGGAGAGGGGATGGGCGTATTCCCGCACGTTGTGCGAAGCCCCTACCAGCCGCCCTTGGCGGTCCCACACTTGGACGGCCATGCCCGCGGCCAAGGCCAAATCGTCGGGGATGGGCACCACAATATTGCCGAATTCATCGCGGCGCACTTGCGACATCATGACGTGGGCGGTGTGTCGCAGCGTGCGATCCACGTGGTTCATCAACAAGACCCCCACCACGCCATAAACCGCCGCGCCAAAGACCAAAAACATTCCCCCAGTGACGGCTACGTAGAGCAACGTCAGGCGGGCGCGCAGGGTGCGCATGAGGTTATTCCTCTTCCTCTCGCAAGACGTAGCCCACGCCCCGCAAAGTATGAATCAAGCGGGGTTCACCGCCGGCTTCTAATTTGCGCCGCAGGTAACGGATATACACTTCCAGCAAGTTGCTCCCTGCGCCGAAATCATACTTCCAGACCTGATCGTAAATTTGCTCACGGGTCAACACCTGCCGCGGATGCCGCATGAAGAGTTCCAAAAGCTCATATTCCTTGGCTGTGAGGGCGATCTTCCGGTCGCCGCGGCGGGCTTCGTGGGTGCCGGTGTCCAGTTCCAAATCTGCAAAGCGATAAACTTTGGGCTCTTCGTGCCGCGAGCGGCGCAACAGCGCGCGGATGCGCGCCAAAAGTTCGTCCATATTGAAGGGCTTGACCATGTAGTCATCCGCGCCCATATCCAGCCCTTGCACTCGGTCGGCTACGCTGGTCTTGGCGGTGAGCATCAAAATCAAGACATCGCCCATAGCCCGCAAACGGCGGGCGACTTCCAGGCCATCCAATCCTGGGAGCATCCAGTCTAAAATCACCAAATCTGGCATGTTTTCTCGCGCCAGGGCCAGGCCGGTTTCTCCATCGGTGGCGACGTCTACCTGGTAACCTTCATAAATCAGTGCCCGCCGCAGGAAGCGGACAATGCCTTCATCGTCTTCGATGAGCAATAGGCGGGGCATAGAGGTCCTCCATCATGCGATTTTGCGGGCCCCAAACTTCGAACCCGACCTACTTTTGAGGGGTGTTGTTTCAAATATACCACAAACTGCCCAAATTGCTGTGGCCTCCCTGCAAGTGCGCCAAGGGCTTTGGGCGCCGGCAGAGGGAAGCGCGGCGCACCCGTGCTGTGCGGTTCAGATGCGCGGCCAGCCTCATCTCGGGCTTGGCGTGGGGGCTTAGGTTGCTTGCCGAGGCTCACGCCAACGCCCCCGCCGCCTCGGGCGACAAAAAAGCCCCCGCCCGAAGGCGGAGGCTTCCAAGCTGCCCAACCTCCCGGCTCACGGCAAAAAGTTCCAGGGGTTGACCTTGCCGTATTTCTCGTGCAAGAGCTCAAAGTGCAAATGCGGACCTGTCGAATTGCCTGTGCTCCCAATGGCGCCAATCATGTCGCCCTGATACACACTCTGCCCACACTGGACATAGATCTGGCTCAAGTGAGCATACAGCGACTGCCAGCCGTTGCCGTGGTCAATGACCACCACATTGCCGTAGCCCCAATCGTTCCAGCCGGCATAGACCACCACGCCATTGTCCACAGCGTAAACCGGATAGCCCAGTTTGCCCGCGATGTCAATGCCATAGTGGTTGATGGCCGGGGAGTAATCGTACCCTGACAAATAGTGCAACGTGGTCGGCCAGATGAAAGTGCCCGTGCCAACCGCGCCTTCATAGACCTCACCACAGGAACCAGGGCCCAACACCCTCGCGACCGCGGGGTTTTCGCGGGTGATGCGCGGGGCGCTCCAGGTCACAAATTGCCGATGCCCACCTGGGATAATCAGCCAAGTGCCGGGTTCGATATTGGGATGTTCGGGGTCGGTTTCAGGCGGCAAGTGGTTGCCAGGGTAATTGATGATGTCTTCGGGGGTCACCCCAAAAAACTTGGCCACCACGCGCAGGTTATCGCCTGCGTGCCATTGGTAATAGGTGCCATCCACCGGCAAAATATTGAGCACCTGGCCAGGGCGCAAGCGATGGGGGTCGTCGGCCAAGATGTCGTAATTTCCCCACAGCACGGTTTCGGGCTTCAGGCCAAACTTTTCGGCAATGCCAAACACCGTGTCGCCGGGCTGCACTTTGTATTTGACCACCTCTTCTCGGGGGCGGGAAGGGACGTCGGTATGCAAGACGACCTCCCGCTCAACAGCTTGCATGTGCGAAGCGTCTGCCGCGCGAAAAGGTGGGAGGAGCGCCGCGGCGCCAGCCTGCGGGGTGGGCGTCGCTGGGATGGCTTCTGCCGCGGCCACCGTGCGCTGGGGGCTGTTGGCCGCCAACACCCGCGGCAAGCCACTGCGGTTGAAAAACCAAACCGCAATCGCCACCATGACCACGACGACCGCGTGGCTGCCCAAGCGCTGCACGAACTCCAAAACCCCCAACTGCGCCAACTGCTCGCTGACTCGCAAGCGGGGGAACTTCTTCTGCTTATCCATCGTGGCCACATTATACTCCAAAAAGCCCCCTTCCCCAGGGCTGGAAGATGAGGGCGCCCTAAAAATCGCCCGCATTGTTGATATAAAACATCAGACAACCTCCACCAACCTCCGCTCAATAACCACTCGCCCCACGCAGGCGCGGCGCCGAAGCCCTGCATGGATGCACGCTTTTTGAGAATAAAAAATTGCCAAAAACTCCCGCAGGTTCCTGCTCGGTGCTATAATGAAAGAGCCAAACACAGCCGCTATCTCTCGTGGAGGTAAGCATGAGCGTTGCTGGTTCCCAGCGGGGATACGTGCCCCCGCCCATCACCCGCCTGGAAGATACAGGGCTCTCTGCCCTCTGGCTGCAAGATTTGGCTTTGAAAATCCTTTATTTTCAAGGCTACCTAACCGGCTACGACGTTGCAGAGGCCATGGCCCTGCCTTTTACAGGCTTGGTGGATCAACTGCTGGAATCTCTCAAAAGGGAAAAAATGGTCGAAGTCCGCTCTTCGCGCGGGGGTTTAGGAGCGGGGGTGTACGAATATGCCATTACCGAAGCCGGGCTCCGTCGGGCGCGCGAAGCCCTGGCCCGCAGTCAATATGCGGGGCCCGCGCCGGTGCCGCTCCACGTTTACAACGAAGCCATGCGCAAACAAAGCCGCTCGCGCACCTTGGTGACGCCGCGGGTGATGCGCAAAGCCCTGGCCAGCTTGGTCCTCTCGGAAAAAACCTTCCACCGTATTGGTCCGGCCGTCAACTCGGGCACCTCCATTTTCCTCTATGGCCCGCCCGGCAACGGGAAAACCACCATCGCCCGCGCGATTGGCAACATGGTGCTTTCTGAGGCCATCTACATCCCCTACGCGCTGTATGTTGACGGCCAAGTCGTCACCCTCTACGACTCGGTCAACCACAAACGCGCCCCCGAAGACGATACCACCTCCCGCGGCACAGGCTCCCTGCGCGCGAGCAAACGCCGCGACCCCCGCTGGGTACGCATCCATCGGCCCTTCATCATGGTGGGCGGCGAACTCACGTTGGCCAACCTCGACCTCATCTTTGATGACGTCAACAAATTCTATCAAGCCCCTGTGCAGGTCAAAGCCAACGGGGGTATTTTGCTGGTGGATGACTTCGGACGGCAGCAAGTGCGCCCACGCGACCTGCTCAACCGCTGGATTGTCCCCTTAGAAAACCGCATTGATTACCTCACCCTCCACACTGGCCGCAAAATCGAAGTGCCGTTCGACGTGTTGGTCGTGTTTTCCACCAACCTTCCCCCCAAAGACCTGGTGGACGAAGCCTTCCTGCGGCGCTTACGCCATAAAATCTACATCGGCGACCCCTCTTACAGCGACTATCGCGAAATCTTCCGCCGCGTGGCGCAAGCCAAAGGCGTGGTCTATAGCGATCAAGGTTTGGCTTACCTCCTCCAAGAATGGTACATCAAACGCGGGCGCAAACTGCGCGCTTCGCACCCGCGCGACATTTGCGACCAAATCGTAGACATTGCCCGTTACCGCGGCATTGAACCCACCATGAGCCGGGAACTCATTGACCAAGCCGCGGAAGCCTATTTCGTGGACCTCTAACCATGCCCGTCACCTGGGAGACGCTTCCTCGCCCGACCATCATCGCCCACCGAGGGGCATCGCACTACGCCCCCGAAAACACCCTGGCCGCCTTCCGCCTGGCCGTTGCTCAACACGCCGACGCCATCGAATTAGACGCCAAACTCACCCGTGATGGGCGCGTGGTCGTCATGCACGACAACACCGTGGACCGCACCACCAACGGCCACGGCGCGGTGCGCAAAATGGCCTGGCGCGACCTCCAAAAACTCAGCGCCGGTGGCGACCCCCACGACCCCGACACGGCCATCCCCCTCCTGGCCGACGTCCTCCAAGCCGTAGCCTCCGACCTCATGGTCAACATCGAACTGACCAACTACGCCTCGCCCACCGACGCCCTGCCAGACAAGGTTGCCAACCTCATCACCGCTTTGGGGGTGCAAGACCGCGTTTGGATTTCATCCTTCAACCCACTGACCTTGTGGCGCTTTGCCCGTCGCATGCCCAGCGTGCCTGTGGGCTTCCTGCTCGACCAGCGTTACCCGTGGCTCTACCGTCTGGCAAAACACTTTGTGCGCCACGAAGCCGTGGAACCTCACCTTTCGCTGGTCACCGCCTCGGCTGTCACCCGCTGGCACCAAGAGGGCAAACGCGTGTTGGTTTACACCGTCAACCAAGCCACCGCCATGCGCCGCCTGTTCCGCTGGGGGGTGGATGGCATCTACACCGACGATCCCCCCCTGGCGCAACAAGTGCGCGCCACCCTGGAAACCGCCTAACCCGTTGAAAAAGGCGGCTTTCGCCACCCCGCTGCCGCCTTTTTCAACCCCAAATTGGAGGAGAAATGCGCCCTTCCCGCCTGTGGGCCGGCATTGCCCTACTGGCACTGGTGGCATTGCTCTTTACGCCCACGCGGGCCTCAGCCCAAAGCAGCGCCTCCCGCCACGCCGACGGCACAGCCGAAGACTGTGCTCGGCAAATTTTGGCGCGCCTCTCGCCCGAAGAGCGGGTGGGGCAGCTCTTTCTGGTGGCCTATCAAGGCCACGACATCTCCCCCGAAACGCCCATCTACGACCTCTTGGCGCAAAGGCAGGTCGGCGGCGTGGTGCTCCTGAGGGAAAACGACAACATCCCAGCCGACCCACAAGCCCTTCAAGACGAGGTCACGGCCCTCCAACGCGCCGCGTGGGAAGGCGCCCAGCAAACCCGCACCGACATCCACGGCCTTACTTATCAGCCGGCCTACGTCCCCCTGCTCATCGCCGCCGCCCAAGATGGCGACGGTTACCCCAGCGACCAAATCATCGAAGGCCTCACCCCCTTGCCCAGCCCCTTGGCCATCGGCGCGACGTGGAACCCCGACCTCGCCCAATCGGTCGGGCAAGTTTTGGGCCGTGAAATGGCCGCGCTGGGCATCAACCTGCTCTTGGGGCCGCCTTTAGACGTCTCAGCCACCCCTCACCCCGGCAGCCCCGGCGACCTGGGCACCAACACCTTTGGCGGCGACCCCTACTGGGTAGGGCGCATGGGACAAGCCTACATCCAAGGCGTGCATCAGGGCAGCAGCGGGCAGGTGGCGGTGGTGGTCAAACACTTCCCGGGCTATAGCGGCTCCGACCGCTCTCCCGCGGAAGAGGTCGCGACCGTGCGAAAATCGCTGGAACAGCTCAAACAAATCGAATTAGCCCCCTTCTTTGCCGTCACGGGCAACGCCAGCGACCCCGCCTGGATGGCCGACGGTTTGTTGGTCTCTCACATTCGCTATCAAGGCTTCCAGGGCAACATCCGCGCCACCACGCGGCCGGTCAGCCTCGACCCCCAAGCCTTTGCCCAACTCATGGCGCTGCAACCCTTTGCCGCCTGGCGCGACAACGGCGGGGTGGCCGTCACCGACGATTTAGGCAGTCAGGCTATTCGCAAATTCTACGACCCGACGGAGCAAACCTTCCCCGCCCATCTGGTGGCCCGCGATGCGCTGTTGGCTGGCAACGACCTCCTTTATTTGGGGCTGGGCTTCCACGACCCTAGCGACGCCACCCAATACGAAACCGTCATCCGCACGCTGGATTTCTTCGTCCAAAAATATCTCAGCGACCCGGCCTTTGCCCAACGGGTTGATGCCGCAGCCTTGCGCGTGCTGACCCTCAAGTGCCGCCTTTTCAAGCGCTTCTCTTACGCCGAGGCCACGCCCAACCCGGGCGCCCTGACGGTGCTGGGGCAAGGGCAAGATGTCGCCTTCCAGGTTGCCCAACAAGCCGCAACCCTGATTAGCCCTTCGCCGACTGATTTGGAAGCCGTGCTTCCCGCGCCGCCGCAACCCTACGAGCGCATCCTCTTCGTGGCAGACACCGTGCCCTATCGCCAATGTAGCGCCTGCCCTGAACGCATGGCGCTCTCACCCGAGGCGTTTCGCGATGCCGTGCTGCGGCTTTATGGGCCGCAGGGGGGGCAACAGGTGATGCCACAAAACCTTTCGACTTTGACCTTCGCGCAACTCCAAAACTGGCTGGACGACCCCGACGCCCACCCCGACGTGGGCTCTAAACTGCGCTGGGCCAAATGGGTGGTCGTCGGCCTCCTGGAAGTCAACCCCCAACGCCCAACCTCCTTGGCCTTCCGCCATCTGCTGGACCAGCACCCCGGCCTGTTACGCGACAAACGCGTGGTGGTTTTTGCCTTCAACGCCCCCTATTATCTGGATGCCACCGATATTTCCAAACTATCGGCCTACTATGGGCTCTACAGCAAAACTTCGCCCTTTGTCGAAGCCGCGGCCCGACTGCTCTTTCGCGAATTGGCGCCTCTGGGCGCACTGCCGGTGTCGGTTTCGGGCGTGGGCTACGACCTCATCGCAGCCACCGCACCCGACCCCCAGCAGGTCATCCCCCTCTTTTGGGACTTCCCCCCGCCCCAAGACGCAGCAGCGGCCATCACCCCCGAGCCCAATCAGCCACTCCGCGCCACGCCCGGCCAGAGCCTTCCCGTCCGCACGGGTGTTATCATTGACCACAACGGGCATCCCGTGCCCGACGGCACTGTGGTACGCTTCCTGCTGACCACGCCGGGCGGCGATCAAGTGCAACAAAGCGTTGAGGTCACCACCACCGACGGCATCGCTCGCGCGTCCTTCCAGGCCGAACAACCTGGGCTTTGGGAAATCCGCGCACAGAGCGATCCTGCCCGCCAATCTCAAGTGCTCACCGTGGAAATCCCGAGCGAAACCAACAATGGCACGCCGCTCCCGACAACGCCAACCCCAACTGCGACAATGCCCCCCAGCGCCACCCCCACTCCACCCCCGACCAGCACCATCTCTCCTACGCAACACGACAAAGTCAACGGGCTGGATTACCTGCTGGCCCTCCTCACCAGCCTCGCTGTGGCCTGGACGACCTATCGGCTGGCCCTTCAACGCGGCCAGGCACGTTGGGGCGTGCGTTGGGGGCTGCTCGCTTTCAGCGGCGGGATGATGGGTTACCTCATCCTGGCTTTGGGACGCCACCGAGTCGCGCCGTGGCTGCTCCATTGGGGCTACGCGCTTTCCCCCACCTTGGCCCTGGGCGGCGCCCTGCTCGGCTTGCTGGGCGGCATTCTGTGGCGCCACTGGAGCCTTAAAACTCGGGTTTAGCCAAGGCTCCATGCCCTGCCGGCATGGAGTTCCATCGAGAAGTTTTAAAGTTGTGTGGTTTGTCTGCTCCGGGTGCTCTTGCCATGCGCAAACCGCTTGCTGCAGCAAGAGGAAAAACGGGCCCGTCACCCACCTGCACCCCCCACTGCCCAGACAGATGCCGGGGCAGGCAACAAAACGAGTTCCGTTTGCGCAGGAGATGTCTATGGCACAAAAGAAAATTTATATCGCCGGTCCCCTTTTCACCGAAGAACAACGCTGGCTTTTGGAACGCATTGACGAAGTGTGCCGCCAATCGGGCTTTGAGACATATCTCCCCCACCGCGACGCAGGCATCTTTGACCGCAACAGCGATTCGACTTTTTTCTTTGAAGAAGACTTGCGGCAACTCCAACAGGCCGATGTCCTGGTGGCGGTGCTCAACGGCGACGATGTGGATTCGGGAACAGCGTGGGAAATGGGATATTTCTACGCCTCTCACGATGGCCCCATCATTGGCTATCTCCAAGATTCACGCAAGCCTAATCCCAAAGCCCAGCTCAATCCGATGGTGGTCAACAGCCTCTTCGTATGGGTTGACAACCGCGAGAGGCTGGGGCAAATTCTCCGAGCGCTCAAGAGCTCTTAAGTGCCGCCCGGGTGCGCTTCCCCCAGACGCTCGACATCGCTCGACGCTTTCATTCTCGCTTCGTTAGCACTCATTTGTCCTTTCCAACATCGAAGAATTCTCCCTTTTGCGCGATTGCGCCGCAGAAGAAGATGTTTCAGCGTCTTAGGGGGCATTTCGCAGGCAACACCCCGGGGAAGCCCACCCCAGCCTTTCCACCTAAACGCGCCATCCGCGTTGCCCCATGCCGCGGGGAAACCGCCGCGGCGTGGACACCATCGCTTCTCTCCGGCCGTGGTCTCGAGGCCTTGGGGGGCTTTTCCCCCAGGGGTTGTTTGGCGCGCTTCGGTGCCGCTCACCGCTCCAAGTCGCTGTGACGCGTGATGCCAGGGGGTTCCTAACAACGCGCGTGCTTGCATTGCAGCGCTTGCCGGCCTGGTCCTTTCCCCTGGTCCTCCCTTCCTGTCCTTTCGCTGCCTTCTTTGCTTCCCCCTCGTTTCTCTCTCGCTTCCCTCTCGCTGTCCCCTCGCCTTTCTGTATGGCTATACGAAAGCCTCCTGGAGGCACAACTCCCACCGCACCCCCAGGAGGCTTTGACGATCCTAAAAGTTGACTTCCGGCAGGTTCTTCAACGATTGTTGAATGGCCTCGGCAGGGTAACTATAGTCTTGCAAGTTGCCGTTCAGATAGGCCTCATAAGCGCTGAGATCAAAGTGGCCATGCCCAGAGAAGTTGAAGACGATGACCCGCTTTTCGCCGGCTTCCCGAGCCTTGATGGCTTCGTCAATTGCCACTTTGACCGCGTGGGCCGTTTCAGGCGCGGGGATGATGCCTTGGGTGCGGGCAAACAACACCGCGGCTTCGAAAACCGCGCGCTGATGCACGGCCACGGCCTCAATGACGCCTTGCTCATACAACGCGCAGACGGTAGGCGCCATGCCATGATAGCGCAACCCGCCGGCGTGGATGGGCGGCGGCACAAAGTCGTGCCCCAGGGTGTGCATTTTCACGATGGGGGTGATTTTGCCCGTGTCGCCATAGTCGTAGGCGTAGAGGCCTTTGGTCAAGGTCGGAGCAGCCGTCGGCTCAACCGCGATGACCCGATAATCTTTCTTGCCTTGAAGTTTGGCCTGCAAGAAGGGGAAGGCAAAGCCGCCGAAGTTAGACCCGCCCCCAATGCAGCCAATGAGCACGTCGGGTTCTTCGCCTGCGAGTTCCATTTGTTTCATGGTCTCTTGCCCAATCACTGTTTGGTGCAACAAAACATGGTTGAGCACCGACCCCAGGCTGTATTTTTTCTTCCCGTTGGATGTGAGGGCGGCTTCCACTGCTTCGGAAATGGCAATCCCCAGCGAGCCAGGACTGTCGGGGTCTTCGGCCAAAATACGGCGGCCGAATTCCGTCCGCCCGGTGGGGCTGGCAAAGACTTGCGCGCCGTAGGTTTCCATCAAAATGCGCCGATAGGGTTTCTGCTGATAGGAAACCTTCACCATGTACACTTCCACATCAATGTCAAAGAAATTCCCGGCCATCGCCAGCGCGGAGCCCCATTGCCCAGCGCCGGTCTCGGTCGTTAGGGCATGGACGCCTTCGGCCTTGTTATAAAAAGCCTGGGCTACGGCGGTGTTGGGTTTGTGGCTTCCCGAGGGGGAAACGCCTTCGTATTTGAAGTAGATGTGGGCCGGCGTGTCCAAGGCTTTTTCCAGACGCCGCGCGCGGATGAGCGGGGTCGGCCGCCAAAGCCGATAGACCTCCCGCACCGGCTCGGGGATCTCAATATACCGCTCTGTGCTCACTTCCTGGGCAATCACGGCCTTGGGGAAGAGCGCTTCCAGGAAGTCGGGGGTGACCGGCTCTTTGGTCACGGGGTGCAAAGGCGGCGGCAAAGGCGTGGGCAAATCCGCTGCGATGTTGTACCAAAACTTAGGCAAGTCGGCTTCGCCAAGCAAGAAACGATTTTGGTCAGACATGGAACACCTCCAAGCGTGAAATGGATTTGACGGACGGGAATAGGGCGTTAACGAAAAAAGCGTCCGTCCCTCATGGGGACGAACGCGATAGCGTCCGCGGTGCCACCCCGGTTAGGCGGCAGCCCTCGGCGATTTAAAACAAAAGCCCGTCGTGAAGCGACGGGAAAAATCGCAAGTTCTGGGCAAGCCAGCCTCACTCGTTTCGGGTACGGCGGGCATCAAGCCACGCTTATACCCTTTGCCCTGATAACGGTGGCAACTCCGGCAAGGGCTACTACCCTTCGGGTTCGCCCTGCGGCTCTGAGGCCCATTCAGCGTCGGCGTGCGGACCGGCTCTCACCTCGCCCGGCTCTCTGTACCGCCGTTTCGGCGCTTACTCGTCCTCTTCACAGCCTTTGCAACTGTGCAATTGTTGGCGCAAGTTATAAAGGAAAACGCGATGGGTGTCAAGGTTTTCGTCCGCGTCTGGCTGCTTTTGGGGTGGGGGGTGTTAGGTCTTGGTTACTTGGTTACTTGGTTGCTTGGTTGCCTGGTTGCTTGGTTGCCTGGGCGTTTGGGGACCCTTTGCCTGGGCAGTAGGGGCGGAGCGTTGCTCCGCCCTGGGAGACACGCGGAGCCAGAGGGCATGGAGGGGATAGGGCAAGGCACGCCTTGCCCCTACACAAAAAAATCGGCGGTAATCGGTGCCAATCGGTGGATTCATCTGCGTCCATCCCCTCCCATCTGCGTTCATCCCTTCTCATCTGCGTCCATCTGCGTTCTCCTCACCTCTGCCCCAAAGTCACCCCCTACCCCAAACGCAAATCAGTGAAAATCGGTGTAATCGGTGGACCCGTCTGCGTTCCCCTCACCCCGGCCCCAAAGTCACCCCTGCCCCCATCCGCAATTCTCAATTCCTCATTCGCAATTTCCGCGCCCGCCCTCGCCCCTACGAGAAAATCAGTGAAAATCGGTGTCAATCGGTGGATCCATCTGCGTCCATCTGCGTTCCCCTCACCCCGGTCCCTAAAATCACCCTCGCCTCTCAACACACAATCAGTGAAAATCGGTGCAAATCGGTGGATCTATTTGCAACCATCCCAACCTCAACCTCGTGCGTGCCATCAGGAAGCTGGAACCTGACCATGCCAGAATAATTGAGGTATTTCTTTCCGCTCAGGTCTATGACATGCCTGTATTCGCCTGCATTCACAACAATTGACTTGATGTAGAGCGGGGAGACTGCTGTGAAGTTGACTTCAACATCTTCTGCAGACCCAACAATTGCCTTTGAGGTGTAAGCAGTGACCAGTGGTGCTGGAATGCTGGTGGCAACCTGCTTCTGGCATGTGTTGCACCCGCTCCCTTCCCATTTGCACATGACTTTTGACGGCCGGCCTGTTTCATTGTATTCGCACAGGAACCTGGCTGTTTTTCCGCTCCATTCAGGCCCTTGCTCGCAGGCCTTCCACTCTTCTGCAGTTGTGTTCCTGCAGTGAAGCGAAATATAACCGTTGGATTTATAACCGCTGTATTTCCGATTCATGTTGTCATTTCCTCCCATAATCATGGCAACTGTGCTTGCTATTTCATACCTGCAGACCTGCTTGCCTGCATAGTAGTAGGCCCTGTATTTGTCGCCTTTCTTC
>CAYLRJ010000024.1:0-37652 GCA_964386185.1 uncultured Anaerolineaceae bacterium | reverse complement strand
CACCATTAACCGGCTCTTTGTGGTGAGCATTACGATCCTGCTTGGCGGATTAGGTATTGGTTTGGAGATTCTGTTTTGGTACTTCGTCCTATCGGCGGTAAAGTTGCTTGTGGAAAGGTGCATTTAAACACACAACGGTAGCAGACAAGTGCGGGAGGCTCGTACTGCAGGGAGCATAGCGTGAGTAGTGAAACGCTGTTTGCCTCACAAACGAACAAGCCTTGCCTGAGCCAGTGCGAAGGCCGTCTTCGGCGCCGTCCCACTTCACTTCTTCCCCCGCCCAACCTGGCGCGGTGGAAACAAGCCGACTACCAGCGCCTGGCCCGGCACCGAGCCGCCAAAGCCGCCGACCGGGCTTTCGACGCGGAAGTGGGCATAGAGCCCTCAACCTCTTCTCAGCCGGCCAGTATGAGATGTCACATAGGCAAAATGTTAGGGGGCACTGTGTTGATAATGTTTACCGACCTCTATGTTGCTATCCCTGCTCATGTGGCAATGTTAGCCCCTTTACTAATTCCAGGCGCTGAGCCTTTAACCCCAATAGCCATGAAGGCCGTTGAGATCTTGGATATTGCTGTGGTTTTACCGATAAATATTTTGGGAATTAAGATGATAGGTGATAGCAAGTGTCTTTTCGAGAAATAATTTTAGGAGGCCGCATGAACAACAACGCGCCTATGATACTTTTGGCAGTGATTACTATGGCTTGCCTCCTGCTAACGTTTGGAGGCGTTGGATACTTCTTGGTTGTAGTGAGTGCTACCTATTGGGCAAGTGGCTTCATCTTGATGAAATTTAGGCAAACCGTCGCATATGGAAGAACGACATGGGGCTTATGGTTTTTAGGCGGCGTTTTCTGGGTGCTCGTTACGATCCTTGCGTTCCGTTATGCCAACGCGTCACTCGTACAAATAATCCACTTGATGGGATACTAAAAAGGCTTTTGGCGGCGATCTTTATGGTTTGGATTTGTCAGTCCCTTTATACTTAGGGAGTGGATGAGGCTGGGCGAGGATGGAAGAAACCGATGGGTTGTTGTAGCACCGGGCCGACGCAGCCGCCGACCGGGCTTTGGACGCGGGATCCTGGGGATGCTTCCTTTGGGCTTTGGGTCTCTACAACCTTTGGGGGATCCACCCCCCGGCGCGGGACCGCGGGGGCGCGGGGGGAAACTTGCTTTTTTTTATCGAAGATGCTATACTAAGCCAAAGGTCTCTAACGTGGAGATGGGCGGTGGTTGAATTATTGGCGATGGGGCATTGCTTTGCCTTAGGGTTGTAAAGGGGTGTATATCCCTTATAGGGATATAGGGCCCGTCGTGTTTTTTATTTTGAGGAGGGCAAAATGCTCAAACGTAAATGGTTCGTTGTATTGGTTGCTTTGGCCGTTATGTTGGTCAGCGGCGGAGCGGCGTACATCCAGGCTCAGGCAGCGCCTGCGGCCGATGATGGGGGAATTACGCGCGATACTCTGTATATCCCGGGAGAAGTGGTTGTTGGCTTTGAGGACGGTTTGGCGCCTCGGCTGTATCGGGCCCAGGCGCAGGCCTTGGCGCAAAGCATTGGTGCTCAGGTGGTAGACCAATACCAAAGCATGGCTTTGCTTCGTTTAGCGCCGGGTGCGGATCCTCAGACCGTGGCCGCGCAGATTGCAGCGATGGATGGGGTCAAGTATGCGGAGCCGAACTACGTTTACTGGATCCCTGAAGACAACCCTGAGGGCGAACAGCAGACTTTGGAAGAAGTCCGTTTGCCTTTTGCGGGTGAAAATGGGATTGAGTGGAAGACCTTTTCCCTCAACGACTTGCTGCAAGAGCGCATCCAGGGCTCGACCTCAACTTACCCCAACGACAGCACGAGTTGGAATTGGTGGGATGTTGGAGCCGATATTATTTGGCGGGATCGCCATGCCAGCCCGACGGTATGCGTGGTGGATACTGGCGTCGATGGCCGGCATCCGGACTTGCGTCGTCGGGTGATTAATGGCTACGACTTTGCCAACGACGACCGGATTGCCAACGACGATAATGGGCATGGTACCCATGTAGCCGGCGTGATTGCGGCGAGGCCCAATAACGGCGAAGGGCTGAGCGGGATTTCTAACGGCCGGGTCTTGGCTGTCAAGGTGTTGACCGCGCAAGGTTGGGGGACGGCTTACGACATTGCTGCGGGCATCCGTTTTTGCGCCGATCATCGGACGAAAGTGATCAACATGAGCCTGGGAGGGCCGGTGGGCTCGCAGGCTGAATATGACGCCTTGGACTATGCAGTGAATGTGAAGGGGGCGTTTGTGGTTGTAGCAGCTGGGAATGAAGGGACGAGCGCCTATTCGTATCCTGCTGCGTGGGCATCGGCGGCGGTCAATCAACCCGATGGTGACCCCAACACCATTTCCCAGGCCACCATTGCGGTAGGCGCCACCGTGCAGGATTATTCTTGGTGGACCGATAATCTTGATACCGATGGCGATGGTGTCGCTGATACTTCGGCCTATGTGCGGGGAACGTGGGTTGATACGAACGGCGATGGCGTGATTTCCTATGACGAGCTGTTCGACCACTGTGCGACTGACTTCTCTAACTATGGCGATTGGGTAGAAATTGTGGCTCCTGGGGAAGATATTTTCTCCACCCTGCCGACCAGTTATCCCTTTTACACTGGTTATTTCTACGGCGATGGTGTTTGGTTGGGCAAGGGAAATTACGATTGGTGGAGCGGCACCTCCATGGCCGCACCTCACGTCGCGGCGGCGGCAGCGCGAATTTGGAGCCTGGATCGCTATCAAACGAACGCCCAAATCAAAGCGGCCTTGTTGGCAACCGATGGAACTTATTGGGGCCTGAACATTGCTGAAGACCCCAACTGGGCGACGAATGGTACTTATACGGGGGATGCGCCGTATTGCTGGCCCACGACCATGCCGGCGTACGCACGGCGGTTGAACGTTGCGGCTTCCATGAACCGAGGTGCAATTTGGGCTCACGTGTGGGATGCGACCACTGGCTTGCCGTTGGATAAGGCTCGCGTGTATGCGTACGAAGGCCGCAGTCGGAGGGCTGTAGCCCAGGTGACCTGGTCGTATGGCAGTGGTTCGGCTTTGGTTAGTTTGCTCGACTTGGTAGCCGGTGTCCCGCATACCTTGAAGGTGGCTCGCAGCGGATATACGTACGGTGCTGCGTCGTATGTCAGTGACGCGGTGACGTCCCCTGGTGTGTATAATTTGGAACCCACCTATGATGTGGCCGTGCCCCCGCGGCGGGACATGACCATCGTGACCCAGTTTGATGGCTGGTACGATGATATGGATTTGTTCCTGTGGTTGCCGAGCGGTTCGCCTGACGGCATCATTGGGCCGCAAAATGTTGCTGGATTAGCCAGCTACATGGGAATCGGTAGCCTCCGCGATTATCCGTGGGCCCGCTACTATCGTGAGGGTGGCGCTACAGACGCAGTCGGCGTTGAATCCATCACCGTGAAGCTCTACCGCGGGCAGCCTTACTACTCTTACCGTGATCCTAAAGGGACCTACGAGGTCTTCCTGCAGCCTTGGACTGGCGGTGATGCGATTGTGAGAGTATGGAAGGGCGGCCGCTTGGTGTACAACAGCGGTGAGATGCAAAACAATTGCGTGCCTTGGAGTGTGGATACCACGACAGGCACGGTGACCCCTGGAGATTGGTGGCACGTGTTGTCCTTTGACACGGGCGGCATCGTAGGCTTCAATTCGTGCAGTGACCCCGTGCCCTATGCTTCTGCGGACGCGCTGCAAGGCATTCCTGGGAGTGACGGGATCAAGAAGTAGCGGATAAGTAGCAGGTTGACATGCTGCAACCAATGGGGCGGCCCGCTTGCGGCCGCCCCATTGTAAATTGTGGAGCGAGATGCGCAGGGCTGAGAAGTTGTTTTTGGTGCTTCTTGTGATAGGTTTATTAGGGGCAGGCGGGATCGCGTTTGGGGAAAAGGCCTTTGCCCCAGGGGAAAGGCGTCCCGCGGCGGTGCTTCCGCCGCCTGGGGTAACCGTGCTTCCGTTGGAGACAAGAGCAGCCCCTTCGGCGCCTGCTGACCGGAAGAGCGCTTCGCCTACCCCCGCCTTAACGGGCGCCCAATGGGCCCGCCAAACCTATGGCAAGCGCCTCATCCGCCGTTTATACATCCCAGCCGCTCAGGTGCGTGCTTTGGTGGTTCCTATTACCTGGCATTGGGACGACATCCGCAATGTGCCTTCCTGGGAGTCTCCAAAAGCGGAGGTCGGGTGGGTGATTGGCAGCGCGCTTCCTGATGACCGGGAAGGTACGATTATTTTGTATGCGCACAACAATATGTATCAAGCGGTTTTTCGGGAACTCGGGCATCTTTCCCGCGGGGATAAAATTTACCTTTATACCGGTGATGGCACCCAAAAATGGACTTACATCGTGGATTCAGTGCAAATCATTGCCGTGGATGATGAAGCAGGAATGCAGAGGATGGCGCGTGCTTTGCGCAATGCCGCGGGGCCACGGCTGATTTTGCTTTCTTGTTGGCCGCCAAATAACAACACTTCTCGGGTAATGGTTATTGCGTTCCCGCAGCAAATGTGGTGATGAGGCAAGTGATAAAATAAACCGTACCGATTTTGCCTTTTGAGGGATGGTGATTATGCAACCACCGCGTCTGCACTCACATCGTTGGCTTGGCCTTGGGTGGGCTGTATTGCTGATGGCTTTGGTCGGTTTGGGGGGCTTGGTGTTTCTATTCCCGAGCCCTGTCCAGGGGGCTTCGCCAGAAGTGCCGGGAGAATTGATTGTGCTTTTGGATGCTTCGGTGACGGCTGATCAAATCCCCTGGCAGACGCTTTTGCCGCAGGCCGAAGTCGTTGAGGAGCCCGGCTTGGACGCGTTGCATGCGGTGTTGGTGAAAGTGCCTTTGGGCAGTGAAGAAGAGGCTCAAAACATCTTGCTCAATGCGTCGGGCGTGCGTTGGGTGGAGCCTAATTATGTGGTCAAACCGATGGTAGTGCCCAATGACCCTTTGTGGGGGCAGCAATATGGCCTAACGCACATCCAGGCCCCGCAAGCATGGGATGTTTCCACAGGCAGCGCTTCAGTGATCGTGGCGGTGGTTGATTCGGGGGTTGACCTTACCCATCCTGACTTAGCGGGCAAGTTGACTCAAGGTTATGATTTTGTCGAAGGCGATACCGTTCCGAATGATCGTTGTGGGCATGGCACTCACGTGGCAGGTATTATTGGCGCGAATACCAACAATGCACTGGGCGTCGCCGGGGTCAACTGGCAGGTGCAGCTCATGCCGGTCAAAGTTTTGGGTGGATATTGCAGCGGCTCGGTGGCTGACGTCGCCGCAGGCATTGTGTGGGCAACCCAGCACGGCGCAAAAATCATCAATTTGAGCTTGGGGTCTTATAGTGCTTCCTCGTTGTTAGAAAATGCCACCTTTTACGCGTATCAGCATGGGGTGGCCGTCTTTGCCGCCGCGGGAAACTACGGCACAAATGCCATTGTCTACCCCGCGGTCTATCCTTGGGTCATGGCCGTTGGGGCAACGGATAGTTTAGATCAGCGAGCGTCATTTTCGGATACGGGCCCGGAGTTGGATCTCATGGCGCCCGGGGTGGATATTCTCTCCACAACCCCGCGTGACGATTTTTATTATCACGATGTCTTGGGCACGGCTTTTGAATATGGCCAATTAAGTGGCACTTCGATGGCTACGGCCTTTGCCAGCGGCGCAGCAGCTTTGTTGGCTTCTTCACCTCTGTTCAATTCCCCTGACGCCATCTATCAGGCCCTGACATCCACGGCCTTGGACTTGAACACCCCTGGTCGGGATGACGAAACCGGATGGGGCTTGGTGCAACTGTATGATGCCTTGCTTTATACCCCGCATTTGACGCCGACCCCCACGCCCCAGCCCCCTGATTTCGCCTACGATATGATGGATTCCGTTCACTGCGCCAATTTGGTTTCCTATCATTGGTTAGACGCCACCAGCACCAACGCAACCTTGGCTCTGCCTATTTTCGGCAATGATGGCTACACCACCGTGCCCCTGCCCTTCCCCTTTACGTTCGGCGGCGCAACATACAACCAGGTGACCGTCAGCGCCAACGGTTACGTGACCTTTACAGGTTACGGGGGTGAACATGAAAACTTCTTCATCCCTGGCATTGCCGAGCCCAATAACTTTATTGCTGCTTTTTGGGATAACCTGACGCCTTCCGTCAAAGGCCTCATCTTTACCAAAACTTTCGGCACTGCCCCCAATCGCCAATGGGTGGTTGAATGGCAGAATGTGGCGCTGGAAGGCAACCCTTTGAGTGGTTTGACATTTGAGATTGTGCTTTCGGAAGCCGACCAAAGCATCACCTTGCAATATGCCAAATTGAAAGGCCCAGCCGCGTTGGGGTCCAGCGCGACGGTGGGCTTGGAATACCTCGATGGGCGGGATGGCGTGCAGTATTCGTATAACCAGCCCAGCCTACGCACCCAGTTTGCAATCCGCTTTATGCCGCGGCCGGCCAACGCCCCTTCGCTGGTGGATCAATGTGTGCCAGCGGCATCGCCGGCCCCCACGCCCGCGGCGGAAGGCATTCGTGTGACAGAGGCAGGGGGGTGGTGGAAAATCGCCCCGTTTTGCCTCACCGTGCCCCAAGGCACGTTGCACACCACCAGCACCTTATATGCTGAGCCTTTGGCTTATGCTCCTGTGGCGCCTCAATCGTGGATTGCGTTAGGGAAATACCTGCGCTTGACCCTTTCGCCCCCGCAAGCCCGTTTTTCTCCCCCCATGTATTTGTGTTATGCCTACACTCAAGCCGATTTAGCAAAAGCCGGCGGCAATCCAGAGAATTTCCATTTTGCCTATTACGACCCCACGGCGTATACGTGGCGTTTGTTGCCCACCGTGGCTGAGCCCGAGAAAGGGATTGTTTGGGCCTCCACCACACACTTCACCACGTTTGGCGTGTTTGTGGTGTTCCCCGAAGATTTACCCGTCACAGGCGCGCCTCAGCGCTTCCCCCTGGCGCCCGGGGGGCTGTTGGCGATGGTGGGGCTAATGGGCTTGGGTTGGGCGTTGACCCGACGGCGTCGAGCCACCAAGCCGCCAAAAGCATAAACAAGACAAAAGGAGGAAGTCATGCGTAAAATGCAGCCGCGTTGGGACGCGATGAGGATGCGCATCGCCTTGGTGCTTTTGTTGAGTGTGGGGCTGGTGGCCTGTGGCGGTGGAGCAACCCCGCAGCGCGCACAGCCCACATCGCCAGGGGTGCCCACTGTGCCCAAGTTGGCTGCGGCCACCGCAACGCGCCCGCCGGCGCTAACCGTCGCCCCCACCCCAACCCGAACGCCCTTGCCCCCTTCCCCCACGCCTTTGCCCACCCCCACCGCCTCACCCACCGTGACCGGCTCCCCGCCCCCGACCGCTTCACATCCAACGCCCACCCCTGCCGTCACACCGGTGCCCACCCTGCCGCCGGTGCCGTGGTGGCGTCCGCCGCTGAAAACCACATGGCAAATCCAGTTGAATAGCGGTTATATTGACACATCCTACGACGTGAAAATGTATATCGTAGATTTGTTCCTCACCCCCGCGGAAACCATCCAGACCTTGCGCTCGGATGGCCGTGAGGTGATGTGCTACTTCAGCGCAGGCATTTATGAAAGTTGGCGCGACGACGCCGCACAATTTCCCCCCGAAATCCTTGGTAACCCTTACTTGGGGCTGGATATTCAACGCTGGGTTGATATTCGGGCTTTAGATACCCTGGCCCCTATTTTGGAAGCCCGCCTGGATTTGGCCGTGAGCAAAGGGTGCAGCGGTGTCTTGCCCGTGGGCATGGATGGCTATCGGCACGAAACTGGCTTCCCCTTGACCCCCGCCGACCAACTGGCGTTCAACGAGTGGCTGGCTTCCAAAGCCCATGAGCGGGAGCTGAGCATTGGCCTCACCGAAGACGACGAGCAAGTGGCCGATTTAGTCCCTACATTCGATTGGGGCTATACTGAAACTTGTTTCGCCAACAACACATGCGACGCCTGGGAACCATTCCTCCGCCGCAACCTGGCGGTCTTCGATGTGGAATACGATCTGACCCCCGACGATTTCTGCCCGCAGGCCAATCAGATGGGCATTTCGGCTTTGATTAAAGACGAAGGCCTGGGCGGCTGGCAATTTTCGTGCCTCACCGACTACGAACCGTAAAGGCTGAGCGCCTGGAAAGCCCGAAGCAGCGGCATCCAAGCGCTTTGCGGGCAGGAAGGAGGCTCGCGTGGCTTGGCTGGGTCTTCATCGGCAACCAGGCCACGGTGCGCCTCAGCGTTTTCCCTTTGGTTACCGCCAAAGTCAGCCCAGGGCACGCCCGCGCGGTGCCCTGGGTTGTGGTTTTAGCGGTGCAGGGCCTTTTCTAAAAGGGTTCGGACTTGGGGGCGCTGCACTTTTCCCGAAGCGGTGCGGGGCAGGTCGGGCACAATGTGGATGAAGCGAGGGATTTTATAGCCTGCCAGAGCGCGGCGGCAGTGGTCTTCCAGCGCCGCGGGGGTTACCTGCTGGTGAGGGCGGAGCACCACCGCGGCAGCGACCCGCTGCCCCCACTCGGGGTCGTCGAGCCCCACCACACACACATCCGCCACTGCGGGGTGGCGTCGGAGCACGGCCTCGACCTCGGCCGGATAGACATTTTCCCCCCCTGTGACGATGAGGTCGCTGCGGCGGTTGACCACCCACAAGGCCCCTTCGTGGTCCAGGTAGCCCAAATCGCCGGTGTGTAACCAGCCCCCCGAAAGCGCGGCTTCCGTCGCGCGTGGGTCGTCGTCATAGCCGGCGAAGACGGTGGGCCCTTGGACGGTGATTTCGCCGATTTCACCGGGGGGCAGGGGGCGGCCTGTGTCGTCAACCACCCGCACGCGGGTGAAGAGCAGGGGGTGCCCCACGCTGCCGGGTTTATGGCGGACTTCCGCGGGGGTGGCGGTGGCCACCTGCGATGTGGCTTCGGTGAGGCCATAGGTGAGAGCTACGGGGTAGCCGCGCGCTTGGGCGGCTTGGAGGGTGGGCAAAGGCGTGGCTGCGCCGCCCAGCAGCACGGTGCGGAGGTGGGGCGGGGGCGGTGCGGTGGTGGCTTGCAGCAGACGATAGAGCATGGTCGGCACCAGTGAGACCAAGGTCACGCGTTGGGTCTGCAGGGTTTCGTATAGCCCTTCGGGGTCGAAGGGGGCGTCGTTGGTGGGCAGAACCACCGTGGTGCCATACAGCGCGCTCCGAAAGAGGATGCTCAGCCCCCCCACGTGGTAAAGCGGCAGCGTCAAAAGCCAGCGATCGGTGGGATGCACCCCCAGGCGAAAGGCCGAGCCTATGGCGCTCCAATAGAAGTTGCCCAGGGTGAGCAAAGCGGCTTTGGCGCGTCCGGTGGTGCCAGAGGTGAAGAGCATTGCCAGGGGGGTGTGGGCTGCGTGTGGGGCGAGCCCTTCGGGCGTGGGGGCGGCCGGGGGCGTGGGGAAGGAGGCCGCCTCTGGGGCCGCGTGGTGCTCCGGGGCACGAGGCACCATGACCACGGGCCGCCCCTTGGCGACCCTGCGGGCCCGCGCGGCAGTGCTGGCCGTGGTCAGCACATGGGTGGCTTGGCTGCGTTGGATTTGCGAGGCCATTTCGCCGTCGGTGAGGCGCAGGTTGAGGGGAACGAGCACAGCCCCCATCTGCACCACCGCGTGGAAGGCCAAGACGGCTTCGGGGCTTTTGGGAAGCAGCGCCGCCACGCGGGTGCCGGCCTTGAGGCCCTCTTGCTCGAGCCGTTGCCTGAGGGCCAAGGCGTGGGTGTGAAGGTCTTGATACGTCCAGGCGCGCTGGCCCCAGATCAAAGCCAAGCGGTGGGGGGAGGCCAGCGCGCGGGCAGCGAGCAAGTCCATAGGCAAATTTATTTGCGCAGTCTGGCCACGGAGGCCACGGTGTCGTCTTCCTGAAGGCGCATGAGCCGCACCCCTCGGGCTGCGCGCCCCATAACCGAAACATCGGCCACGCGCGTGCGGAGCACAATGCCGCCGGCCGAGATTAGGGTGAGGTGGTCGCTTTCTTGTACCACTCGGGCCGCGACGACCGGCCCTACTTTTTCAATGGCGCCCGCGGCGACGGTGCGGACGCCTTGGGTCGCACGGTGTTTGCGGCTATATTCGCTCAAGGGGGTGCGTTTGCCGTAGCCTTTTTCGGTCACGACCATCAAAAAGCCGCCTTTTTCCACCACATCCATGGAGACAACCCGGTCGCCGGGGCGCAGGCGAATGCCGGTGACCCCTGCAGCTTGCCGCCCCATGGGGCGCACTTCGTCTTCCCGAAAGCGCAGGGCTCGCCCTTGCGCAGTCACCAGCAGGATGTCGTCGTTGCCGTGGGTGAGGCGAGCCCATTCCAGCGCGTCGCCCTCTTTGAGTGTGATGGCGATGAGCCCCGAGGGGCGCACCGCGGCAAATTCCTGCAACGCAACCCGTTTGACCATGCCTTGGCGGGTGGCCATGAAGCAATATTCCGCTTGCTCGAAGTCGGGCACGGCAATGGCCGCGGTGACGCGCTCGCCAGGGGCCAGGTGCAGCAGGTTGATGATGGCGACGCCTTTCCCGGCCCGCCGGGCTTCGGGAATTTGGTACACCTTGGTGGAATAGACTTTGCCGCGGTCGGTGAAGAAGAGCATGGTGTGGAGCGTGCGGGCGGGAATGAGCAGCACCACTTCGTCATCGTCTTTGGTCGTGTGGCCTGCCACCCCGCGCCCCCCGCGCCCTTGAGCCCGAAACGCACTGGCTGGCATGCGTTTGATGTAGCCCCGCTGGGTCAGGGTAATCAGCACCGGCACGTCGGCTATCAGGTCCTCTTCCCGTATTTCGGCTTTGGCGTCGTGCGCAATTAGGGTGCGCCGTTCGTCGCCGTATTTTTCGGCCACTTCCAGCAGGTCTTCTTTGATGACTTGCAAGATTTTCTTGGGATGAGCCAGGAGATCTTCCAGGTAGGCGATGCGGGTTTTGAGTTGGCGGTATTCGTCTTCGATTTTTTGGCGTTCCAGCGCGGCCAGGCGGCGAAGGGGCATTTCTAAGATGGCTTGGGCTTGGGCTTCGGTGAGGCGGAAGCGCTGCATCAGACGCTCGCGCGCTTGCTCGGCGTCGCGCGATTGGCGGATGGTCTGGATGATGTCATCCAAGTGGGCCAGGGCCAAGAGCAGCCCTTCCAGAATGTGGGCGCGCTGGCGGGCTTTGTTGAGTTCGTATTCGCTGCGGCGGCGGATGACCTCGCGGCGGTGTTCAATGTAAACCTGCATAGCCCGCTTGAGGGAAAGGAGGCGAGGCTCGCCGTTGACCAAGGCCAGGAGCTGCACGCTAAAGGTGGATTGCAAGGGGGTGTGTTTGTAAAGCTGATTGAGCACCTTGCGAGGTTGCGCCCCCCGTTTGAGTTCGATGACGATGCTCATGCCGCGGCGATCCGACTCGTCGCGCAAATCGGAAATCGCGTCAATGTGCCCTTCTCTGACCAGCTGCGCAATGCGGGCCAGCAAGGCCGATTTGTTGACCTGATAGGGGATTTGGGTGATGACAATGCGATGTCGCCCGCCTTTGCTCTCTTCGATTTCTGCCCGGGCGCGCACGATGATGCGCCCTCGGCCGTTGGTGTAGGCCTGGCGGATGCCCTCTGTGCCCACGATGATGCCGCCGGTGGGGAAGTCGGGCCCTTTGACGAATTGCATGAGGTCATCTACGCCCACATCGTCTAAGGCGTCGTAGTGGTCAATGAGATACACCAGGGCTTGAATCACCTCGGAAAGGTTGTGAGGCGGGATGTTGGTGGCCATCCCCACGGCGATGCCCGAGGCTCCATTGACCAGCAAGTTGGGGATGCGGGCGGGGAGCACGGTGGGCTCCTGGAGGCTGCCGTCGAAGTTATCTACGAAATCTACGGTGTTTTTGTCAATGTCTACCAGCATTTCTTCGGCGATGCGGCTGAGGCGGGCTTCGGTGTAGCGCATGGCCGCGGGCGAATCGCCGTCAATGCTGCCGAAGTTACCTTGGCCATCAACCAAGGGGTAGCGCATGGAAAAGTCTTGCGCCATGCGGGCCATCGCGTCGTAGACGGCCTGGTCGCCGTGGGGGTGATATTTCCCCAGCACTTCACCCACGATACGAGCCGATTTTTTGTAAGCCGAGTTGGCGCGCAGGCCCATGTCGTGCATGGCATAGAGAATGCGGCGCTGAACGGGCTTGAGCCCGTCGCGCGCGTCGGGCAGGGCGCGCGCGACGATGACGCTCATGGCGTAGTCCAAATACGCGGAGCGCATTTCATCGTTGATGTCAACCGGAATCACGTTACCGATGGTCATAAGCCTTCTTCTTCCCAAAAAGCAGAGGTCGCGAGCAATACAAAACGGCCCGCCCGTGGCAGGCGGGCGGGCGTATGCTAATTATACCACTTGGCAGGTTTAGCCTTGCCATTCGCGCACCACACGGCGCACCGCCCCCAAGTAGCCCGTGCCAAACAGGTTGAGATGGTTGAGCAAGTGATAGAGGTTGTAAAGGCTAAATCGCTGGCGGTAACCCTGAGCCAGCGGTCGGGCGGCCTCATAGGCTTGATAGAACCGTTCTGGGAAGCCGCCAAACAGCGCGGTCATGGCCAATTCCGCCTCGGCCCAACCGTAGTGGGCTGCGGGGTCAATGAGAGCGGGCTGCCCCTGCGCGTCGGGGATGACGTTGCCATGCCATAAGTCGCCGTGAATCAGAGACGGTGGCTGCGGCGGAATCCATTCGGAAAGGCGGGCGGCCAGGCGCTCAATGCGGCGGAGGTCGTCGGCCTCGAGCAAGCCCCGCTCGAAGGCCAGCCGCGCCTGAAAGCCCAGGCGGTGGGTGGCGAAAAAGGTGTAGCCATCGTCGGTCCAGGGGTTGGGTTGGGGGGTGCTGCCGATGTAGTTGTCGTGGTGGAAGCCAAAAGCCGGCCCGATGTGCTCGTGGAGCGCAGCCAGGCGTTGGCCGAGGGTTTCCCAAAAATCGGGGCGGGGTGAGGCGGGGGCGAGGTCTTCCAGCAGGAGGAAGTCGGCTCCCCAGAGCAGCGGCTGCGGCACCCGCGGCCCCTCGGGAACACGCAGGGCGGTCAGCCCTTCGGCCTCTCGGGCAAACATATCGGGCTGCGCGGCGGTGTTGGTTTTGAGAAAGAAGGTCGCCCCGCTGGCCGTGTGAAGCCGCGCACCGTTGTTGATGCACCCGCCCCCCACAGGGCGAATGTGGCGCACTTTGCCGTAGCCGTGCGTTTCAAGCCATTGTTGGACTTCAGGGGGAATGCGCGTCATCGGTGCCTCGCTTGGGGCATAGAGGAAGGGCGCTTAGGCGGCAGGCGGATGGGGCGGCAAGGCGCCGCTTTCGAGTGCATCCAACAAGCCGTGGACGGAACGGGCGATGACCTGATAGACTCGCTCGAAACCTTCCAGCCCGCCGTAGTAAGGGTCGGGCACGTCAGCCGTTGGCCCGCCTTCGGGGTCGAAAGCCCGGAGATAGCGAATTTTCGCCTTTTCTTCAGGGCTGGGGTGCCAGGCTAAAAGCGCGGCGTAGTTGTCGTGGTCCATGACCAAAATCCAATCAAAGTTGCGGAAATCAGCGCGTTGAAACTGCCGCGCGACGTGGGTGTAATGGACGCCGTGTTTGGCCGCGGTTTGACGCATGCGCGGGTCGGGCGGCTCGCCCACGTGCCAGGGGCCAACGCCGGCGGAATCCACTTCGTATTTGTGGGCAACCCCGCGCTCGGCAGCCAAATGGCGGAAGAGCCCTTCGGCTAACGGGCTGCGGATGATGTTGCCCAAACACACGAACAGCAAGCGGGTTTTAGAGGCAGAGGGGGCGTTTGAGCTCGTCATGGCTGCTCCGTGGTGAGGGTATAGGTGTCAACGAGGGTGCCATTGGTGGTGATGAATTGGAACACAATGCGTTGGGCGTTGGCGCTGACAAGCATGGCGCCGTGCGCGTCGCGGAAGCGGATGGCGCTTCCTGCGACGGGTGGGTCTTGGAAGGGGTAACGGCTGGGGTGGCCGCCCAAGCCGTTGACGAAATACACGATGCCATCGCGCACGATGCGCTCGTAATCGTGATCGTGCCCGGCAATCACCGCTGTAGCTCCCCATTGGGCAAAAGGCCATTGGAGGTCGGGGGTGTTGCCGTGGGGGCCTGAAGAGTAGGGCGGGCGGTGAAGGGCGATGATTTTCCACGGCTCACGGGCTTCGGCAAGGCGTGTTTGGAGCCATTGGGCTTGTTTGCTGTTGGCCGTGATGCCGTCGGGTTCGGGCGGGCAACTGTCCAACACAAAAATATGGACCGGCCCCCAGGCAAAATCGTAGTAGCGGCCGTTGCCAGGGGGATGGAGGTAGGCCACGTAGGGGCTGATGTCGCCATAGCCCCAATCGTGGTTTCCCAAGGCCGGGAAGAAGCGCTGGGCGTAAATATCAGCGCCATAATACTGGAAGATGTTGGCTTCAATGGTTTCGGCCGAGCCTTCGGGGTAGTTGTTGTCGCCCACGGTGAGGATGAAGTCGGGCTGCCAAGAATGCACCAGGCGGGCGACGCGGGCTTCGGGGTAGCCTGCTTGGCCGTAATCGCCAATGACCGCAAAGCGGACATGGGGCGGGTGGAAGGCTTGGGGGGTTGGGGAAGGGGTGGGGGTGGCTGTGGCGGTGGGTGTGGTGTGGGGGTGTGGGGTGGCCGTGGCGCGGGGGGCCAAGGTGGGTGAAGGGGCGGTGGGCTGTGCTGGGGTCGGCGTGGGGGAAGCGGGCGGCCTGGTTTGGCAGCCGCCCAGGAGGATGGCCCATGCCACGATCCACAAAAAGCCCAAGCGTTGGAAGCGCGCCATAGGGGAATTTTACCGCAAAGCAAAACCCCGGCGGGGCAACCACCGGGGTTTTCAAAAGGGGGAGGAAGCAAAGTTGTTAGTCGCGGCTGTTGGCGTCCATGACGGCTACTGCGGCCACGTTGACGATATCTTTGACCTCGTCGCCGGTCTGGAGCACATGCACCGGCGCGCCCATGCCCAGCAGGATAGGCCCGATGGCTTGGGCTTTGCCCAGCCGCGCCAGCAGTTTGTAGGCAATGTTGGCGGCTTCCAGCGATGGGAAGACCAAAACATTGGCGTCTTTGACTCGGCTGAAGGGGTAGCGCTTTTCGACAATTTCGGCGACCACCGCGGTATCGGCTTGCATTTCTCCGTCCACCACCAGGTCGGGGCGCTTTTCGCGGATGATTTCCACGGCTTTGCGCACTTTTTCGCTTTCGGGGTGGGGGGTGCTGCCGAAGTTGGAGAAGGAAAGCAGGGCCACCCGCGGGTCAATTTCCAGTTGTTTGGCAAAATCGGCCGCCAAGATGGCAATTTCGGCCAGGTCTTCGGCGGAGGGGTCAATGTTGACGGTGGCGTCGGTGAAGAGATAGACTTTGCCGTCCACCACAATGATGTAAACCCCCGCGGCTTTGGATACGCCCGGCGCTGTGTGGTGAATTTGCAAGGCCGGTCGGATGACTTCGGGGTATTCATACGTCAGGCCGGAGACGAACGCGTCGGCATCGCCCATTTTGACCATCATCGGCCCTAAGATGTTGGGGTCGGTGATGCGTTTGTAGGCTTGTTGCAGGGTGACGCCTTTGCGTTGGCGCAGTTCGTAGTAGGCTTTGGCGTATTCGTCTTTGCGTTCGAAATTGTGGGGGTCCACCACTTTGGGTTGGTATTTCAGCCCCAAGCGTTTGGATTTTTCGCTGATGATCATGGGGTCGCCAATGAGGATTGGCTCGGCGATGCCTTCGTCAATGATTTGCACGGCGGCGCGCAGGATTTTGTCTTCTTCGCCTTCCGCGAAGACCACGCGCTTCTTGCCTTTGGCGGCTTTGGCTTTGTTCATGATGAAGTGCCGCACTTGGGCGCCTTTGCCTTGCCGCAGGGCCAGTTGTTCTTTGTATTCTTCGATGTCAATGTGTTTCCGGGCTACGCCGGTTTCCATCGCGGCTTGGGCTACGGCGGGCGATTCCCAGAGCAGGACGCGCGGGTCAAAGGGCTTGGGGATGATGTAGTCGGGGCCGAATTTCAGGCTGTCCAAGCCGTAGGCGCGCAGCACGCTGTCGGGGACGTCTTCTTTGGCCAGTGCGGCCAGGGCTTTGGCCGCGGCGACTTTCATTTCTTCGTTGATGGCTTTGGCCCGCACGTCTAACGCGCCGCGGAAGATGAAAGGGAAGCCCAAGACGTTGTTGATTTGGTTGGGGTAGTCGGAGCGCCCTGTGGCGACGATGGCGTCGGGGCGGACTTCCTTGGCCACATCGTAGGGGATTTCAGGGTCGGGGTTGGCCATTGCGAAGATGATGGGGTTGGGCGCCATGGTTTTGACCATTTCGGGGGTGAGGATGTTGGCGACCGAGAGGCCGTAGAACACGTCGGCCCCGACGATGGCTTCGGCCAAGGTGCGGGCGTCGGTTTCGACGGCGAATTTTTCTTTGTAGGGGTTCATGCGCTCGGTGCGGCCTTTGTAGATTACGCCGCGGCTGTCGCACATGATGATGTTTTCGCGTTTGGCGCCTAAGGTGATGGCCAGGTTGGCGCAGGCAATGGCCGACGCCCCGGCCCCCGAAACCACGATTTTGATTTCGTCAATTTTCTTGCCGGTCAGTTCCAACGCGTTGAGGAGCCCTGCTGCCGAGATGATGGCTGTCCCGTGTTGGTCGTCGTGGAAGACGGGGATGTCGAGCATTTCTTTGAGCTTTTCTTCCACGTAGAAGCACTCAGGCGCTTTGATGTCTTCCAGGTTGATGCCGCCAAAGGTGGGGGCGATGGCGGCTACCACTTTGATGAGCTCGTCGGGGTCGTGGGTGTCTACCTCAATGTCAAAGACATCAATGTCGGCGAAGCGTTTAAACAACACGCCCTTGCCTTCCATTACGGGTTTTGAGGCAAGGGCGCCACGGTCACCAAGGCCTAAAATGGCTGTGCCGTTCGAGACAACGGCTACCAGATTGCCCTTGGAGGTGTATTCGTAGGCCAGCTCTGGGTCTTTTTCAATCTCCAGGACGGGAACGGCGACACCCGGTGTGTAGGCCAGGCTGAGATCGCGTTGGGTTTCCAACGGTTTGGTGGGAACAACGGCAATTTTGCCTGGTTTGCCGTTGAGCCGATGGTATTCCAGGGCTTCTTCGCGGGTGATTTTCTTGCTCATAGGACGGTATCTCCTTTCACCATGAAATGGATCGTTGGCGAAGGTTTTGGCCAACGAGCGGAGCGCCGCCTGCCGGTCAAAACGTGCCTGAGAGGGACTTTTATATTATGCCTTGCTTTGGAGTTGGGAGTAAGTTACATTAATCACATATTTCCGATTAAAGAAAACCCCCGCTCAAAAGCGAAGGTGCGCTTTTGAGCATTTTTTTGCGTTTCTTTTAGGAAAGGTGCTGCTTAGGGTGTGGGTGGGGAAGAGGCTGTGTCGGAGGGGCTCAGGGCCGCGTCAATTTCGGTGGGGCTTTGGCCTTTTTCCAGGCGTTCGACCACTTCGTCGAATTCGGGGCCCATGTTTTCCCCCAGGGAGGCTTCCATTTCCCGCATCATTTTGCCCAAGGTGCGGGGGTCGTCTTCCAGCGCGGCCAGGCGGTTGGGGTCAGCCAAGGCGGCCAGGCGTTCGGCGTCAGAGCGGAGGACGCGCACGCGCGACGGCACTCGCCTCACTGCTGGGCTTCCACAATGGGGGCAGGTCACGGTGGCGGTGTCGTATTCCGCATAGCTCAGGCGCACGGTGAAGTGTCGTTGGCAATGGGTGCAACGGTAGGTGTAGGCCGGCATCGGAGGCCTCCGAAGATGCGGGTGATGTTACAATTATACCCACTTCGGAAGTAGGAGCCATGCTTATGACTTCGTTTTCTCCTCCTCCGCCTTCGCCTTTGCTGATTGTGATTTCGGGCCCCTCGGGCGTGGGAAAAGACACGGTGATTCAGCGCATGAAAGAGCGCCGTTTGCCCATCCATTTTGTGGTCACTGCAACCACTCGCCCCCCGCGGCCGGGGGAACGCCACGGTGTGGATTATTTTTTCATCAGTCGTGAAGAGTTTGCCCGGATGATTGATGAGGGCGAGCTGTTGGAATATGCTTTGGTGTACAACGACTATAAGGGCATCCCGAAACAGCAGGTGCGGGAGGCGCTGGCCAGCGGCAAGGACGTGGTTATGCGGATTGACGTCCAAGGTGCGGCCACGGTGCGGAAGATTTGCCCGGAGGCGTTGTTGATTTTCCTGACCACGGAGACCGAAGAGGAACTGGTGCGGCGGCTCCAGCGCCGCAAGACCGAATCGCCGGAAGACCTCAAATTGCGGATTGCCACCGCCCGCCAGGAACTCAAACGGATGGACGAATTCGATTACGTGGTGGTCAACCGTGAACATGCGTTAGAAGAAACCGTGGACACGATTGTGGCCATCATCCAAGCCGAGCATCATCGCATGCCTCATCGAAAGGTTTCACTATGAGCTACACCCCTTATCAACCCCCTCGTCGTGCCCGGGGCTGGCAGGCCTGGAAGCAGCGGCTGCCGGCTGATTTCCCTTGGGTTTCGGCCTTGATTGGCGCGGTCACGGTTTTGGTTTATTTGCTTCAAATACTTTCTGAAGCCCTCACCGGTGTAGATTGGCCGGTGCTTTGGGGGGTGAAATACACCTCGTTGATTGTGGAAGCCCATCAATATTGGCGGTTGTTGACGCCGGTGTTTTTGCATGGGGGCCTCATGCACATCGGCTTGAATATGTGGGGCTTGTATGTGTTGGGCCCCAGTTTGGAGCGCCTTCTGGGGCCGTGGCGTTTTGCGTTGCTCTATTTCATCAGCGCGTATGCAGGAAACGCGGTTTCCACGGTGTTTACGCCCCAGGCGTCGTTGGGGGCTTCGACCGCGATTTTTGGGTTGTTGGGCGCTTATTTGGTGGTGTTTTATACCAATCAAGATTATTTAGGGAACACCGCCCGCAGCGTGGCTTCGCAGGCTTTGTTTTGGATTGTGGTGAATTTGCTTTGGAGTGTGATGCAAAGCGGCATTGACCTCTGGGGGCACGTGGGCGGCTTGTTGGGCGGTATGTTGTTTTCCCTGTTGGCCGGCCCGCGTTGGGGCGATATTGGCGGCAAGGTGTATGACTATGGCGCTGCCTATTTTAGCCTGCGCGACCACCGCCCATATCGGGATGTGTTCCTGGGCGCGGTGATCACGGTGGCGGTTTTTACCGCGATGTTGGTGGTGCGTTATCCTCAAGTGCTGCCGTAGTGTGCAGGCGCTGTCAAAAGGAGGTCGTGTGATGCGGTTGAATCCTGAAGGCAAACCCTACATTTTGGCGCCGACGGCATTGGCAGGCGTGTTAGGCGCGTTGGGGTTTCGCAAGGCTGCGGCTGCTTCGGCGCTGGCCGCGGCAGGCGTGGCTTATTTTTTCCGCGACCCTCAGCGTCACCCTCCTTACCGCCGCGATGTGGTGGTTTCGCCCGCGGATGGCGAAATCATTGTGGTCAAGCGGACGTTTGAGCCGCGTTGGCTGAAGGGCGAAGCGTGGCAGATTGGCATCTTTATGAGCGTGTTGGATGTCCACGTCAATCGCGCGCCGGTGACAGGCACAGTGGAAGGCATTGAGCACCAGCCTGGTGAGTTTGTGCCGGCTTATGATTTGGATTCGGTGCAGCGCAACGAGCGGCGTTACTATTACCTGAGCCGTGTTGATGGCGCCAAGGTGCTGATGGTGCAGGTGGCGGGGGCGTTGGCGCGGCGCACTGTGCCGTTTGTGTCCCCTGGTGATGCTGTGACCTTGGGTGAGCGCATTGGCATGATTCGTTTTGGGTCACGGGTGGAAGTTTTCTTGCCGTTGCGTGCTCAGCCGTTGGTGGCCATAGGCCATCGGGTGCGTGCAGGAGAGACGCCTTTGGCTTTGCTCTCCTTGGAGGAGTGAGCGCGATGCCTCGTTCACGGCGCTCTGCTTCTCAACAAGGTTATTACGCAATGTTGCCCAATCTCTTCACCACGGGCAACTTGTTTATGGGCTTTTTTTCGCTAATTTCGGCGGTCAATGGGCATTTTTTGCGGGCTGCGGTGCTGATTTATGTGGCGATGCTCTTTGATTTTGCCGATGGACCAGTCGCGCGGTTTACGGGCGCTTCCAGCCATTTTGGCGTGGAGTATGACTCGTTGGCCGATTTGCTTTCGTTTGGCGTTGCACCGGCGATGTTGGCTTATCTTTTTGCCCTTTCGCATTACGAGCGCTATGGATGGCTGGTGGCGTTTTTGTTTGCGGCTGGCGCGGCGTTGCGTTTGGGGCGGTTTAACACCAAGGCCAAGCCGGGAAAGGCCAACGCGTATTTCCAGGGCATGTCCACCCCCACGGCTTCGGGCACCCTGGCCGGTTTGGTGTTGTTGGCGCGGCATTTTTCCTGGGGATCAGCCACCAAAGGTGTGATATTTTTTGTGGCAGTGCCATTGTTGGCGTTTTTGATGGTCAGTAGTTTGCCCTATTACAGTTTCAAGACCGTGCGTTTGAGCCGCAAACAGGCGTTTTATGCCACGGTGGGTGTGGTGGTGCTCTTTGCGGCTGTGGCCGCTCGGCCAGAGATTGTGCTCCCGCTGTTGTTTGGTGCGTATGCCTTTTCTGGCCCGGTGTTGGGGCTGTGGCGCTGGCGGCGCACGCGCGAGGCCGCTGCTTCCCCCGCTGAGGAGTAACCCCCGCGATGGCCCACGATACGGCCTTTCATGGCGACCCTCAACATTACGACCGCACCCGCGCGTTGCCGCCCGAGGTGTTGCAAGCGATTGTTGACCGTTTGGTCGAGAGGCTCCCCCAAGGTGAAATGGTGTTAGACGTGGGCGCCGGAAGCGGCCGCTTTGCCTTGCCTTTGGCTGAGCGGGGTATTCCGGTGTTGGCTTTGGACCTCTCACCGCAGATGTTGCAACACCTCCAAGCGAAAAAAGACCGCAGCGCGCTTTTCCCTTTGCCGTCGTTGGGCGACGCGATGCGTTTGCCCTTCCTCGATGGGGTGTTCCCGGCGATTTTCAGCGTGCATACCCTGCATTTGGTTGCCGATTTGGAAAGCACGCTGGATGAATTGGCACGGGTGCTGCGCCCCGGTGGTTTGTTTGCGTTGGGCTATATTGACCATGCCCTCCAGGGGCCGGTGGGCTGGACCCTGGCCGCGTGGCGTCGCGCGCTGGCTGAGCGAGGGTATGATTTGAGCCAGCCGATGTGGCGCGATTACCCCCAGGTGGTCGAGGCTCTCACCCGTCGTTTTGGCCAGCCTCACACTGTGGTGGCAGCCCGCTGGCAAAAACAGGTCACCCCTGCGCAAGTGTTGGAAGGCGTCAGCAAGCGTCAGTTTACGCCTTATTGGGGCTTGCCCGCGCGCGAACATGCGGCCGTAGTGGCCGAACTGCAGCAGCACGCAGCCCACGTCTTTGGCAATCTCGACACCCCACGGGCTGACCCGCGCCGCTTTGTGTGGCACTTTTTCGGCAGCGCTGCCGCCCGCGAGGCGTGAGCGGGTAGCCGCCCTCGGCCTGCTTTGCTCGTTCCCCTGCCTGGCTTGATTTCCCCCATCTCGACCGTTTCGAGGTTTACCATGCGCATTGCCATCTTAGGTGCTGGTTTCACGGGCTTGAGTGCAGCCCACGACCTGCTGGCCGCAGGTCACGATGTCACCCTCTACGAAGCCACAGAGAAGCCCGGCGGTTTGGCTTCGGGCTTCCGTCAGCCCGGTTGGGCTTGGAGCCTGGAATATTTTTACCACCATTGGTTTGCTTCCGACCGGCACGTCTTGGGCCTCATTCGGGAACTCGGCCTGGAAGACAAGGTGCGGTTTCCCCGCCCGGTGACGGTGGTTTATCATGAGGGGCAATTCTATCCTTTCGATTCGTCGTGGGCGGTTTTGGCCTATCCGGGCATGAATTGGTTGGACAAAATTCGGTTTGGCTTGGTGGGCGTGTATTTGCGGCTGACGCCCTTCTGGAAGCCGCTGGAACGCCACACAGCCCATCAGTGGTTGCGGCGTGCTTTGGGCGAGCGGGCTTATCGCGCCTTGTGGGAACCGTTGCTCATTGGGAAGTTTGGCCCCTATTATCAAGAAGTCAACATGGCGTGGTTTTGGGCGCGCATTCATGCGCGCACCCCGCGGCTGGGGACTTATGAAGGCGGTTTCCAGGCGTTTGCCGATGATTTTGCCGCCCACCTTCGGGCTCGGGGTGCGACGTTCCGATATGGCGCTCGCGTGACGCGTGTCCAGGCGGTGGAAGGCGGCTTCCGGGTTGAAGCCCAGGGAGGCAGCGAAACCTACGACCGTGTGTTGGCCGCGCTGCCGCCGCAAATTTTCGCTGAAATTGCCCCCGACCTGCCCGAAACTTACCTGGCCGGCTTGCGAAAGTTGAAAAACATGGGCGCGCTGGCGATGGCTTTGGCCCTTGATCGCCCGCTTTCTGACAAGGGTTACTATTGGTATAACATCCCCAAGCAAGCGGGCTTCCCGTTTTTGATTTTGGTCGAACACACGCACTTTGTGCCGCCCGAAAACTTTGGCGGCGCGCACATTGTGTACGTGGGCGATTATCTGCCCTTGGACCATGAATATTTCAACCTCACCCAAGAGGAACTGCTGCGCATTTACCTGCCCGCGCTCAAACGCATCAACCCAGATTTTGACGAGCGTTGGGTGCAAGGGGCCTGGCTTTACAAAGCGCGCTATGCTCAGCCGGTGCCGGAGGTGAACCACAGCCGCAACATTCCTCCGATTCGCACGCCGGTGGCAGGGCTTTATTTGGCGAGCATGTATCAAGTGTATCCGTGGGATCGGGGCACCAACTTTGCGGTGGAAATCGGCCGCCGCGCGGCCCGGCTGTTGCTGGAGGATGCTGCATGAAGGAAGGCGTGTTGTTGGCTTCGCAATCGCCGCGGCGGCGAGCGCTCATCAATTTGCTGGGTTTGCCGGTGGAGGTTGCGTCGGCCGATGTGGATGAAACGCCTCGGCGCGGGGAAGCGCCCGCAGCGTATGTGCGGCGGTTGGCCGAGGCCAAGGCGCGGGCGTTGGCCGCGAGGCAGCCGCAAGGCAGCCGCTGGATTGTGGCGGCCGATACCGCGGTGGTGGATGGCGACGAAATTCTGGGCAAGCCCGCAGATGCCGCCGAAGCCGTGGCTATGTTGCGTCGGCTGCGGGGGCGGGAGCATGCCGTGCTCACTGGGGTGGCCGTCTGGGATGGAAAAACCGGCCGCTGGGCAACCGCGGTCGAGCGCACCGTCGTGGTGATGCGCCCTTTGAGCGACGCGGAAATCGCAGCCTACGTGGCCAGCGGCGACCCTTTAGACAAGGCCGGCGCGTATGCCATCCAAAACCGCGAGTTCGCGCCCGTGGCCCATATTGAGGGTTGCTACGCCAACGTCGTGGGCTTGCCTCTGTGCATGCTGGCTTGTCTGCTGCGCCAATTGGGCGCGACCCCGGCCGACGATGTCCCTTCCCGCTGCACAGCGGCTTTGGGGTACAATTGTGACGGCAATCTTTCGGCTTGTTTGTCCGAAGCACAAGTATGACCTCTTCCCCTTGGGAGTGCCTATGTTGGCCTCGAAGCGTTTGGCGATTGTTGTTTTGATGTTGGGGGCTGTGGCCTGGGCGTTGGCAGGCTGCCATCCGTCCACGCCGGTGAGCCCGCCTACTTCCACGGCGTTGCCTTCGCCGCAAATTGCCACCACCCACGTTCCTGACCCTCAGGCCGTGGCCGAGGCCTATTTGCATGCTTGGCAGCAAGAAGATTACCCCGCGATGTATCGCCTCTTGACCAAGGTGAGCAAAGACGCCATCACAGAGGAAGATTTTGCCGCCTATTACGAAGACGTGGCCGAAAACGCGGCCTTGCAAAAGGTGGATTACGTCCTGCGTTCTTCGTTGATTAAACCCCATAGCGCTCAAGTGGCCTACACCGTCACCCTCCAGAGCGCGGTGATTGGCGATATTACCCGTGACACTGTGATGAACTTGAGCCTGGAAAACGGCGTGTGGCGCGTGCAGTGGGATGAAGCCCTGATTTTGCCGGAATTGCATGGCGGCAAACACCTGGCGATGGACATTGAAGTGCCCGCGCGTGGCGAAATTTACGACCGCAACGGCCAGGTCATCGCGATGCAAACCGAGGCGATGGCCATTGGCCTGATGGCAGGGCAGGTGGACCCCGACCAGGCCGACAGCCTCTTCAACTTACTCTGGCGGGTCACAGGCATTAGCCCCAACATCATTCGGAACGCGTACGAATCGCCGCCGCCCGGAGGGTATATCCCGGTCGCGGAAGTGCCGGCCAGCATTGCCGACAAATATTACGAAGACCTGGTGGGCTACGCGGGGGTAGTGCTGCGGCGTTACAGCGGTCGCTGGTATTACGGCGGTGGAGTATCGCCCCACGGCGTGGGCTATGTGAGCGTGTTGCAGCCCGACGAGGTGGCAGAATATCGCCGCAAAGGCTATCGGATTGACGAGAAAGTGGGCCGAATGGGTTTGGAGCGGTGGGGCGAACCCTATCTCGCGGGCAAGAACGGCGGCACGCTCTACGTCGTAGATGCCGACGGCAACATCGTGCAAGCCTTGGGGAGCGCCAAACCCCAGCTCGCCGATACCCTCTACACCACCATTGACCGCGATTTGCAACTGCAAGCCCAAGAAGCCATGCGGGGCTTTGTGGGCGCCATTGTGGTGTTAGAGCGCGATACCGGGCGGGTGTTGGCGTTGGTTTCATCCCCAGGGTTTGACCCCAACGCCTTTGAAACGGCCAATTTCAACAGCCCCGCCCTGCTACAAGAACTCAACAACCCTTACAACCCCTTGCTCGACCGAGCGACCCACGGCTTGTATCCACCTGGCTCGGTGTTTAAGATTATCACCATGGCCGCCGCGCTGGAAAGCGGCCGTTTCAAAGAAGACACAATCTACAACTGCGGCTATGAGTTTACCGAAATCCCAGGCCTGACCCTCTACGACTGGACCTACGACCACGGCTTTGCCCCCAGCGGCAAACTCAATTTGCCGGAAGGGCTGATGCGTTCCTGCAACCCCTATTTTTGGCACATCGGCTTAGACCTCTACCTCCACTACAAGCCCAACGCCGTGGCCGAGATGGCGCGCGGGTTTGGGCTGGGAAGCCCCACCGGCATTGAGATTGGCGACGAAGCAGGGCAAATCACCGACCCCACCAACGAGCGGGAAGCAGTCCAGCAGGCCATTGGCCAAGGCACCACGTTGGTGACCCCCCTTCAAGTGGCAGATTACGTGGCCGCGGTAGGCAATGGCGGCACCCTTTACGTGCCGCAGATGGTTGAGAAGATCGTCGGCCCCGACGGGTCCGTCATCAAGCAGTTTGAACCCAAGGTGCGAGGCAAACTGCCCGTCAGCCCCGAAAATTTGGCCATCATCCGCAAGGGGATGAGTTTGGTTGTCAACAGCCCGCGCGGCACCGCGTATTGGCGCTTCCTCAACTTTGCCATCCCCCTCTACGGCAAAACCGGCACGGCCACCACCGCGGCAGGCAAACCCCACGCATGGTTTGTGGCCTACACCGACGCGCAACGGGAAGACAAGCCCGACATCGCAGTGGCCGTGGTAGTGGAATACGGCGGCGAGGGTGCAGACGTGGCCGCACCCATCTTGCGCCGCGTGGTTGAAATTTATTTCTATGGCAAGCCACGCACGGTCTATCCGTGGGAATCGCAAATTGGCGTGACCCGTACCCCAACCCCCAAAGTGACCCCAACACCGGAGCCCTAACATGGCACAACCTGCTTCTGAAACGTTGCCCCGTGGGTTGGTCATTCGCTCGCAATCGGGGTTCTATACGGTGCATCCTGAAGAAGGCGACGAGGTGGTTTGCCGCCTGCGGGGCAAACTCAAGCGCGGCCCGCGCCGCGGCGACATCGTGGCCGTGGGCGATTGGGTCCGCTTTCGCCGCCTTCCCGATGGCAGCGGCCTCATCGAGGCCGTTGAACCGCGAACGCGCAAGCTTTCGCGCCTGGCCCCAACCCCACGGGGAGAATACGAGCAAATCATCATTGCCAACCCCGACCAAGCGGTCTTTGTCTTTGCTTGCGCCCAGCCGGAGCCGCGCTTGCGGATGCTCGACCGTTTTTTGGTGATCAGTGAAAAACAAGAAATCCCAGCCCTCATCGTGGCCAACAAGGTGGACCTGGTAGGGCGCGCCCGCGCGGAAGAAATCTTCGGGCATTACGCCCAAATTGGCTACCCGGTGATTTACACCTCCGCGGCCACGGGCGAAGGCATTCCCGAGCTGCGCGCCCAGCTCCAGGGCAAAGTTTCGGTGTTTGCCGGGCCGTCGGGGGTGGGCAAATCCAGCCTGCTGAACGCGGTGCAGCCAGGCCTGGGGTTGGCCGTGCGGGAAATCAGCAAAGCCACGGGCAAAGGGCGCCACACCACCGTGGTGCGGCAAATGTTCCCCTTGGAAGGCGGCGGCTGGGTGGCCGACACGCCGGGGTTGAAGGCGCTTTCGTTGTGGGATATTGAGCCCGAAGAGCTGGACGGCTACTTCCCCGAGTTTCGGGCGCTGGTTCCCCTGTGCCAGTTTAGCGATTGCACCCACATCCACGAGCCCGGATGCGCCATCCGCCAGGCAGTGGCTGAGGGGCGAATTCACCCCGAGCGTTACGCCTCTTACGTGCGCATGCGCCTGGGCGAAGAGGGCTACGAACGCGGCGACTTGATTGATTTGCCGTAAAACATCGCGGACCTTGGGGTGGGGAGGAGATGAGATTGGGGAGGGTTTATGGCCACTTATTTGTTTTTGGGCCCCTTGTATCGTGAGTACATTTTGCCACCTCAAGGGAAACCGCTTTTAGACGCTCCCGGCGGGCCTGTGCTCTACGCGGCAGCGGGGGCGGCGCTGTGGAGCGGCGAGGTAGGGGTGGTCGCGCGGGTGGGGGAAGATTTCCCCAAACATTGGCTGGAAGACCTGGCCGCGCGAGGCTGGGATGTGAGAGGGGTGCGTCAACTGGCCGAGCCGTTGGAAACGCGGCGGGTGTTGGTTTATGAGCCGTCCGGGCAGTTGAGTTTGCAGCCCCCCTTGGCCGCGTTCGCGCGGCGGGGGTTGACCTTCCCGAAATCGTTGTTGAATTACACCCCGCCGCCGACGCAACGCGCCAACCTTGACAAACCCCTTCCGACGTCGCTGCGCATTAGCGACCTTCCGCCTGGTTTGGGTGAGACGCGGGCTGCGCATTTCTGCCCCCTCGACTTCCTTTCCCACAGTTTGCTCCCCGCGGCGCTGCGCACCGCGGGCGTGCCCGTGATTACCCTTTCGCCCCACCCGGCCTATATGACGCCTTTGTTTTACGACCGGCTGCCTGGGCTCCTGACCGGCTTGACCGCGTTTGTGGTGCCCGAAGCCCAATTGCGGGCAGTCTTTCGGGAACGCACCAACGACCTTTGGGAGATGGCCACGGCCCTGGGGCAATGGCAAGTGCGCCATGTGGTGATTTTGCGGCCGGAAGGGGAAGCGTGGCTGTACGACGCGGTGGGGCAACGGCGTTGGGTGGTGCCGGGGTATCCTGCGCGGCTGGTGGATCCGACGGGGGCGGAAGACGCCTTTGCTGGTGGTTTTCTGGTCGGCTACCGGGAAACGCTGGATCCCGTGCAGGCGTTGGCGCGCGGCGTGGTTGCCGCGTCGTTGGCGGTGGAAACCCGCGGCGCCTTGGCGCTTTTGGAAACATTGCCCGCTTTGGTCGAGCGGCGCACCGAGGTGGTGGTATCGTCGGTGCAGCAAGTGTGAGCACCACGGGAAACGAGGCGCGTATGGATTTTCTCACCAGGTTGATTGATTTGGCCATAGCCATCCAGCAGATTCCCGCGCCAACGGGGCACGAGGCTGAGCGGGCGGCTTTTGTGCAGGGCCGTTTTTTGGCCGAGGGTTTGGAAGTGTCGCGAGATGCAGTGGGCAACGTCTATGCTCGGGTGGCTGGGCAGACGCCGCGGGCGCGGCCGGTGGTTGTTTCGGCCCATCTGGATACCGTGTTTCCCCTTGAAACGCCGTTGACGGTGCGCCGCGTGGGCGACAAGGTGTTTGGCCCCGGCATTGGCGACAACAGCGTGGCGGTGGCTTCCTTGTTGGGTTTGTGGTGGTGGTTGCAGGCGCAGGGCTTTGCGCCCCCTGGCGATTTGTGGTTGGTGGCCAACGTCGCCGAAGAGGGGTTGGGCAATCTCAAAGGCATGAAAGCCGTGGTAGCCCGGTTTGGCGCCCAGCCCAAGGCCTATCTCGTGTTGGAAGGTTTGGGGTTGGGGTGGGTCTATCATCGTGGTTTGGGGGTGCGGCGTTACGCGCTCAAAATCAGCACCCCTGGGGGGCACGCGTGGGCTGATGCGGGCACGCCCTCGGCCGTGCACGAAATGGCGACGTTGATCCATCGGCTGACGGCATTGCCCCTTGCGCGTCGCCCGCGCACCACCCTCAACGTGGGCCGCTGCCGGGGTGGGGTTTCCATCAATACCATTGCCCCGGAGGCCGTGGCCGAGGTTGATTTGCGCTCCGAAGACCCAGCCGCGCTCATGGCCCTCGCCCAAGCCGTGGAGGCCGAAACGCAACGCTTGCAAAGAGATGGGGTTTCCACTTCGTGGGAAGTGATTGGCGAGCGCCCTGCAGGCGGCATCCCGCAGGGGCACCCCTTGGTGCAGGCCGCGTTGGCTGCCTTGCGGCGCCAAGGCGTGCAGCCCCGCACCACGGTGGCTTCCACCGACGCGAACGTCCCGCTGAGTTTGGGCTTCCCGGCGGTGTGTTTGGGCTTGACCCACGGCGGCGGCGCACACACCACCGAAGAGTTCATTTACACCACCCCCTTGAACGCCGGCTTGGCGGCGCTCGCTGATTTGGTGCAGCAGGCTTACCGTCTCCCCTGACCCGCTTCGTGGAAGGAGCCATGTCCTGGACTTTGGACCTCGTCGTATGGTTACAGCACACCCCAGCCTGGTGGCATGGGGTGATGGCCTTTTTCTCGTTTTTGGGCACAGAAACGTTTTATCTTTTGTTGCTGCCGCTGATTTATTGGAGCGTGGATGCAGGGCTGGGGTTGCGGTTGGCCATCATGCTCATGACCAGCACGGGCCTGAACAGCGTCTTGAAAATGGCGTTGCACACCCCGCGCCCCGGCTGGGTCAGCCCGGCTGTGCGGCCGGCCGCGGCGGAGGCTTCTTTTGGGATGCCCTCGGGCCACGCCCAAAACGCGGTGGCGTTTTGGGGTGAGTTTGCCCGTGGGCTCAAGAAGCCGTGGGCCTGGGCTTTGGCCGTCGGCTTGGCCTTTTTGATTGGCCTTTCGCGCCTGACGCTGGGGGCGCATTTCCCTCAAGATGTGTTGGTCGGCTGGCTGGTGGGCTTGGTTTGGTTGGGGCTTTTTGCCCGTTTGGAACCCGCGGCCGTGGCTTGGTGGCAGCGTCAATCGCGTGCGCGGAAAATTTGGGGCGCGTGGTGGATTTCGATGGCTGTGTTTTTGCCCGCAGTTGTGGTACGATTTATAGTGGCGCGGTCGTGGGTTTTGCCGCCGCAGTGGGGCGCGCAAGCCGTGGCCGCGACCGGTCAGCCGATTGCTCCTTTTAGCCTGGATACTGCTTTAGCCGTTTCAGGGACTTTGTTTGGGCTGCTGTTGGGTGTGGCATGGATGACCTCCTTGCCCCAGCCCCCTCGGCGGCCGCGCACCCGATTGCTGCGTTTTGTGGTCGGGATGGTGGGTTTGGTGTTGCTGTTTGGCTTTTTGAAGCGGCTTTTCCCCGGCGGCGAAAGCGTGGTGGCTGAAGGGGCTCGGTTTGTCCGCTATGCGATTGGAGGCGTCTGGATTACCGCAGGCGCACCGTGGGTGTTTCGGCGTTTGCGCCTCGACGGCCGTGGCGAGGCCTTTCAACTTTGAGGTGCGAGGGACGCAATGGCAACCAATCGGAAAAACGACAGTGGCATCCTCATCATGCTCATTGCCCAAGGTGGCCCGTTGGATGGCATGCGCTGGACAGTGGAGCAGCCGTTGTCTATTGGCCGCGACCCCAGTTGTGATGTGGTGATTCCCGACCGACAGGTTTCGCGGCGCCACGCGCGTGTGCAGCCGACGGAGCGGGGCACCGTTTTGGAAGACCTCCACAGCAAAAACGGCACCCATCACAACGGCCAGCGGGTAATGCCTGGCACCAAGGTGCGCTTGCGTGATGGCGATGTGATTCAAATTGCTCTGGCCCAGCGCTTTTTGGTCGCCAGCACAGACGCGACCTTGCCGCTGGGTGAGATGGGCCCTGGCGCGGGCGCCGAAACGAGCAAGGCGCTGCGGCTGGATCCGGCCACCCATCAGGTATGGATCAAAGACGCGGAGGTTTTCCCTCCGCTTTCGGCCGCTCAGTTTCGCCTGTTGCTGGCGCTCTATCAGCGTGAGGGGGAAGTCGTGCCGCGCGAGGACCTCATCCGCGCGGTGTGGGGCGAAGACGCAGTGGGCATTTCTAACCAGGCCTTGGATGCGTTGGTGCGGCGCCTGCGCGACCGTTTGGCCGCAGCCGACCCTTACCATGCCTATGTGGTGACCATCCGCGGCCACGGCCTGCGGTTAGACAACCCCCCGTGGCCCTGACCAAGCCGCTGCCTCGAATAAAACAAAAACGCCCAGACCTTGCGCCTGGGCGTTTTTTTGGCGTTTTTTGGGGGGTTAGAGGTGGATGGTGTGGCTGGTGTAGAAGCGCAGCGTTTGTTGATAGGCATCGTGAGCCCGTTGGATGGTTTCGGCAGGTGCCCCTTGCTGCTGCAATTGGGCTACCAGGGCAGCCATTTGCTGCACCAGGGCTTCGTTGACTTGGTTGCGGTTTTCTTCCAAAAGCTTTTGCCGCGCGTCTGCATCGGGTGCGTCGAGCAGGGCTTGGATGAGCGCAAGTTCCGGCGGTGGCGCAAGGAGTTTTTCCAGCGCTTGGAGCACTTCGTTGATGCGCGCGCTGCGCTGGAGGTCGCCTTTCTGCCGGGCTTCTTGCAGGGCTTGTTCCAGCAGAGAAAGGAAGACTTCATCCACGTAAGGGAGCACTTCCTGCAGGGCTTTTTCAACGTCATCGGCTTGGAGCACTTTCTCGACGGCTTTTTGGCGGGCTTCCATCTCCGCGGCCAGCAGCTTGTCCATTTCTTGCCGCAATTCCAGCAGGCGGGTGCGGAGGGCTTCCAGGCGGGCTTTTTCTTCGCCTTGGGCCGCGTCGATGCGCTCGCTGAGCCGCTGGAAGAAGGCGTAATCCATCACGGGCGCCAGGGCGCCGACCAAGGCCTGAAGTTGGAAATCGTCGGTGGTTTGAATTACCAAATCAACCACTTGGTCTAACGTGGGGCGCGGCCCCAATTTTTGCAGGGCTTTTTCGACCTCTTTGAGGGCTTCGCTTTGGGCTTTGAGTTTTTGGCCGTAGGGGGTGTTTTCGACGGCCAGTTGATGCACAGCGGCCAGGGCTTCTGCGCTTTGGCGGTCGCCCCCCAGGGCGGCGGCTTCCAGCAGGCGCTCTAAAAGGAGGAAGAAGTCGGCATCAACCCGTTCTTTTTCTTGCTCTAAGATGGTCTTTCGGACGTCGTCGCCCGAGGCGCTGAGCAGGCGCTGGATGAGCCGCAAGCGCTCTTCTTGGGCTTGCAGCATTTCTTTGGTGATGCCGTCGGCCTCTAAAATGCGTTCGATGAGCCCCTGGAGGGTTAGCATGGTTTGCGGCTGCAAGAGGTAGGCCTTGCGCTTTTCTTGAGGCAGGCGGTTGATGATTTGGTTGAGCAGGGTGCCTAAGGCCCGTTCTTGCTCATCGCGGCTTTGCCCCAATGTGGGCGGGTAATAGGTGAGGAGCAGCTCTTTTTCGGGGTCGTGATAGACGATAGGCGCTTCGGCTTGCCCTTGGTAGCCGCAATAAGGGCATTGAATGAGGTTGAAGGCCCCCGAAAGCAGCGTTTGCTTGGCTTGAGGGTCTTCGTTGAGGTCGAATACTTGGCGGATGTCGGCGACAATGGGCCGTCCGCAACGAGGGCAGGGAATTTGACGCTTTGGCATATCGGTTTCTCTCAAGATTTAGGATGGGATAGATGGAGGGGAAGGGAAAAGCAGATTCTGGCGCCACGGTCGCTGGGGTCCACCCAAATGCGGCCGTGGTGGGCTTCGACGATGGCACGGGCCAGATAGAGCCCCAGCCCTGCGCCCTTGGTGTGGCGGACCGCGTCGCGGGAGCGGTAGAAGCGGTCGAAGATGTGAGGGGCGTCTTCCGGGGCGATGCCTGGCCCTTCGTCTTGCACGCAGAGGATGACACGGTCGGGGTGCGCCCACCCTTCGACCCGAATGGTGGTGCCAGGCGGCGAATATTTGGCCGCGTTGGAAAGCAGGTTGGAAAGCACTTGTTCGAGGCGTTGTTCGTCGCCTTGGATGATGGGCAGGTCTTGGGGAAGGTTCACTTCGTAGGTGTGGTTGGGGTCAGAAACGGCCATGCGATGCACCAACCGTTCGGCCAGGTGGCGCAGGGAGACTTCGCTGAGGTGTAATTCTACCGCGCCGGCTTGAAGGCGCGAGGCTTCCAGCAGGCCTTCTACTAATTGCGCCAGGCGGTCGGCTTCTTCTTCGATGACGGTCAGGCTTTCTTGCACGATTTGCGGGTCCCAGTGGGCATCTTCGCGGCGTAATGTGCTGACGTAGCCTTTGATGAGGGCGATGGGGGTTTTGAGTTCGTGGCTGACAATGGAGATGAAGGTGGATTTGAGTTCTTCGGCTTCTCGGAAGTGGGTGATGTCGCGCGCGGTGGCGATGATGTTGAGCAGGGTGCCGTCGGTGCTGAGGAGGGGGGCGTAGGTGATGCCCACCGGCAGCGGGGGATGGGGGGCGGGGCGGAGGAGGTCGCCTTGGACGTAAAGGGTCGCGCGGGGTGTGAGCGGCCAGCCTTCGGCTTCTGCGGCTTCCAGGGTGAGCCCATGCTCGACTTTGGCCCATCGGATGATGTCTTCGTGTTTGCGCCCCAAAATTTGGGCGCAGGGCTGGCCGTAGAGCCGCGCGAAGGCCGGGTTGCAGCGTTCGATGACGTGGTTGGGCGCGAGGATGAGCATTCCGTCGGCCACGGCGTCGAGGAGGGCGTCCAGGCGGCGTTTTTCCTGGCGGACTTGCTCATAGAGCCGTGCGTTGCGCACGGCAATGGCGGCTTGGTCGGCAAAACTTTGGAGCAGCAGGCGGTCGTCGGCGGAGAAGACACTGGCATAACTGCGGAAGATGAAGATGACCCCGATGACCTGGTCGTGAAAGATCAAGGGAAGCCCCACGCCCGTGAGTAAGCCCAAACTGGCCGCGCGGGTGACGGCTTCCAACCGACGGTAGACTTCGGGGAGCTCGTGGCGGGCGGCGTCTTCCTGGAGGGGGACGTCTTCCAAAAGGGTCTCGACGTGGCGCAGAAACGCCGTGGGGATGCCGTGGGCTGCGGCTACAGCCCAGCCGTGATGCTCGTCGCGCAGCGCAATCAGCCCTGCTTGCCCGGCAAGCATTTCGACCGCAAAGCGGAGGATGCGCGCCAGAAGTTTGTCCAGCTCCAGCTCTTGGGTGAGGGCGCGGGTGATTTCTAAGAGATAGTCGCGTTGATGAATCCGAAAATCAGGGAGCATGAGGCCTTAATCCAAAGGCAGGATGCAGGGCGTGGGCGCGCCCCGCATCCTGCTGGGGTGGTTTAGGCGAGGTCGCGTTCGGTCAGGCGGATGGCTTCTTCTAAGATTTCGAGCCCTTCGTCTATCAGGTCTTTGGTGATGCTGAGGGGCGGTGCCAGGCGCAGGGTGCTCTTGCCGCAGCCCATCATCAGTGCGCCCAGGCGGAAGGCATAGTCAACCACTTTGTCGCGAAATTCGGGGTAGTAGGCGCGGCTTTCGCGGTCGCGAACGAAGTCAATGCCCAACATCAGCCCTTTGCCGCGCACCTGGCCGATGTGAGGGTGGCGCTCGGCCAGTTTTTCCAGGGCTTGGAGGGTGTAGGCGCCCATTTCGGCCGCGTTTTGCATGTATTCTTGTTCGATGAGGTCAATGGTGGTCAGCGCGGCTACCGAGGCAATGGGGTTGCCGCCGTAAGTGTTGCCGTGGGCGCCGGGCGGCCAGGTTTCCATGATGTGTTTGCGGCCGATGATGCCGCCCATGGGAATGCCCGAGGCAATGCCCTTGGCTGTGCAGACGATGTCGGGTTCGACATCCCAGTGTTGGATGGCCCACCACTTGCCGGTGCGCCCCATGCCGGCTTGCACTTCGTCGTCAATCAGCAGGATGCCATATTTGTCGCACAGCGCGCGGAGCGCGGGGAAGAACCCATCAGGCGGGACCACGTAGCCGCCTTCGCCTTGGATGGGTTCGACGATGATGCCTGCGACTTCGTCGGGGGGCACTAATTTGCCCAAAACTTGTTCTTCGATGTAGCGCACCACGGTTTCGCCGTAATCTTCGCCGGGTTTGGAAATCAGAATAGGGCGGTAGGCGTCAGGGTAGGGCACATGAATCACGCCGGGCATCCAGGGGTAGTAGTTGGCCCGATAGTGTGATTTGCTGGCCGTGAAGGCCAACGCGCCCATGGTGCGGCCGTGGAAGGCGCTCAGGAAGGCAATGAAGAATTTGCGTTTGGTGTAGTGTTTGGCGACTTTGAGCGCGGCCTCGACGCTTTCGGCCCCTGAGTTGGCCAGGAAGACCATGGCAGGCTCTTCGAAGGGGGCGATGCTGGTGAGGCGTTCGGCCAGGCGAACCCAAACCTCATGGTAATAATCCGCGGAGATGTGAAGGAATTTCTCGGCTTGTTCCTGGATGGCTTTGACCACTTTGGGGTGGCTATGGCCAGTGGCGTTGACGGCAATGCCTGCAATCAAATCAACGTAGCGGTTGCCATCCACGTCCCATACTTCGGCGCCTTTGCCATGCGACATGACGAAGTCGGCGACGCGGCCCACTGCGGGGGTAATCACTCGTTTGTCGCGGGCAATGATCGCTTGGGCTTTGGGGCCTGGAACATCACGAAGTTTCATGTCGGGCTCTCCTTGTATAGAGATGGGGTAAGGCAGCGGAAAGCAAACTTGGGGGCACGTTGCGCAGGAAGGCCGCCCAACGGCTTGGTTGGGGCGCTTGGGCGCGCCTCACCCTTTCGCCCGCACGGTTGCCGTGGGGCGAAGACGCGGGTGGGTTGAGTAGCAGGCGGTTTGGGCTGCGCAGGTGCCTCTCAATTATATCTTACCTCACGGGAGCAAGAGGGCGCCGGGCCTGGCTGGCGCGGGGCTATGGCTCGGCAAGGGCTGTGAGCCGAGCGAGGTGTTGGGCGTAATCGTGTGCGAATAGGCCAGGGGTGCCGCCGGTGTGCCAGAAGAGCACGGTTTCGTCTGGGCGGAAGAAGCCCTGTTGGGCCAGGTCGAGAAGGCCGGCTGCGGCTCTGCCGGTGTACACCGGGTCGAGGAGCAACCCTTCGCTGCGGGCAAAGCGCAGGATGGCCTCGGCTTCGGCGGCGGTGAGCACGCCGTAGCCAGGTGCCGCGTAGGCGTCTTCGACCCAGATTTCGTCTGCTCGGAAGGTCGCGGGTTCCCCCAAGCGCGCCGCGGTCTGCGAGGCCAAGGTCGCGACCCGCGGGCGGAGGACGTCGGCGGGCTCGTCCACACTGATGCCGACAATTCGGCCGCGAAAGCCCAGCAGGCGGGCGCCCGCGACCAGCCCTGCTTGCGTTCCGCCCGACGAGGTGGCAAACACAATGGTGTCGGGGGTGATACCTTGGGTGAGCAGCTCTTCCAGTGCGTAAGCGTAGGCCGCAGCCCCTAAAGGATTGGAGCCCCCATAGGGGATGAGGTAGGGGCGATGGCCTTGCGCGGCGGTTTCCTCAAAGGCGCGCTGGAGCTCGGCGTCGCGTTGGTCGCGGGTGGTCCAGCGGATTTCCGCACCGAGCAGGGCATCCAGCAGCAGGTTGCCGGAGGAGCGCTTGGGTTCCATCAAAATCAAGCGGCAAGCCAGGCCGGCTTTGGCTGCCGCGGCTGCGGTTTGGCGGCAGTGGTTAGATTGGGCCGCGCCGGTGGTGAGTACGGTGTCGGCGCCCTGGGCCAGGGCGTCGGCCAAGAGGAGTTCCAGTTTGCGGGTTTTGTTGCCGCCGAAGGCCAGGCCGGTTTGGTCGTCGCGCTTGACCAAGAGGCGGATGCCCAGGGCCTCGCTCAGCCGCGGCAGCGGTTCGATGGGGGTGGGGAGGTGGGCTAATCCGAAGCGGGGTAGGCGGTTCATGGCGTCCTCCGAGAAAAAAGCCGCCCTGCAGAGGGCGGCGGGGAGGTGGCTGCTTAGGGCAGCCAGCGATATTCCAGGGAAGGTGTCAGGGCTTGATTCCAGGAGAAGCCCGGCAGGCTCAACTTGAGCCCCAGCCCTTGCGCGGCTTCGCTGAAGAGGGCTTCCAGGGGGGTCATGGGTGGGGTGTAGCGTATCACGCGTGGCACATCGCGGATGTCTCCCAGGTCGGCGGCCTTGGCAATGGCGTCGTCTTCGTTCCCCAGGGCGTCAATTAGGCCCAGGTCCCGTGCGTCAATGCCGGTGTAAACCCGCCCGTCGGCCAGTTTGCGCACGGTTTCTTCGGGAAGGTGGCGCCCCTGGGCAACAATTTTGACGAAGTTGTCGTAGGCTTGGTCAATGACGTGTTGCCAATAGGCTTTTTCTTCGGGGGTCATCTCGCGGTAGGGGCTGCCGAAGTCTTTGGCTTTGCCCGATTTGATGATGGTCATCTGGATGCCGAGTTTTTCCATCAGGCCGCTGGCGTTGGGGAACTCGCTAATGACGCCGATGGAGCCGGTGAGGGTGTAAGGGTTGGCGTAGATGTAATCACCGGCCATGCTGATGTAGTAGCCGCCGGAAGCCGCGAGGTCGCGCATGAGCACCACGATGGGCTTGTCCAGGTCTTGGAGGGCTTGGTAGATGCGGTCGCTGGGCACGATGCCGCCCCCGGGGCTGTTGACTTCCAACACGACGGCTTGGACGCTGTCGTCGTGTTTGGCTGCGTGGATCATGGCGATGATGTCGTCGGCCGCGGCCACGCTATTTGCGTCCCACGGGGAGGCTTGGCCTTCGACGATGGGGCCGTTTACGGTAATGATAGCGACGGCGGGGCCGGTGAGTGGGCCGCGCACGTGTTGGGGGATGGGTTCTCGGGGGGCGGCTGCGCCGGCGCTTGAGCCGCCGGCGATGGCGGCGCTGGTAGCCGCTACCAGCATGAGACCACCGCAGGCGATAACGGGTAGCAGAAAGCCGATGGCAACGCCCAAAAGGGCCCAAAGGGCGCTGCGCGAACCAGTGTTTTTGGGTTGCGGAGGACGGTAAGGGGAAACGGAAGGGGGAGGAGCAGACGCATTCATGGTTTGAAGTTCTCCAAGGCTTAACAACTAAAGGGTGGTTCCAAACCTCTCTTTGTGGATTGTACCACAGCAGGGTGGGGCTTGGTTGCTTGGTTGGCTGGTTGCTTGGTTACTTGGTTGCCTGGTTGCTTGGGGGCGGGGTGCAGGTATTGGGTATTGGGTATTAGGTATTAGGTATTGGTTACCTGGTTACTTGGTTGCCTGGTTGCTTGGTTGGCTGGTTACTTGGTACCCCCTTGCCTCGCCCTTGGGGTGGTAGGGGCGGCTCTGGGTGGCACACGGAGCCACGGAGGGCACGGAGGGGGATAGGGCAAG
>CAYLRJ010000023.1:0-8371 GCA_964386185.1 uncultured Anaerolineaceae bacterium | reverse complement strand
CTGCCATAGCTTGTTGAATAAACATCTCCAATTTTCTGGCTTCTTCTTCGGTCATCACCGGCTCTTGACCATACAAAGGACTCAACATATAATCCTCACCACTATCATTGACAAAATAAAGCACTGGCAAATTTTTTCCTTCTTGCACCCACTCAATCACCGGCCGGCCTGCATCCGAACGCGTTCTTCCCTCAGCCACTTCACCCTCATCACCAACAACCAAATAGTTATCCCAAACAATCTTCCATCCCAAATTATAGCGCATCACCACATCGTCAAATGGTTGCGGAATTCGCACTGCCAAATCGCTAGAAGTTTTGAAATCATAAGTACCCACCATAATGCTTGGGAATACATAAATAGCCGCGTCGTTCCACGAGGTTGAAGCCACCCCACCCATAGGCTTGCCCACCGGCGCCTCTACCCCTAACACTTTGAATTTATCGGCCAAAAGGTTGTAATCCAACTCGCCGGTAATTCTGGGGTCATTGTGCCACACTCGAAATTGGTCTGCACGATCTTGTTTGGTCATATACATATCCGTAAACCACACCGGCCGATTGTATTTCTCCACTTGGCCATTCTCGATCTGCCACAGGGCAATGCCTTCCCAACCCACATACCATTGGCCGTCTTTGGTGTTGAACATCAAACTTTCTGGTGGCACTTGGCTCTTGGTGGTCGGCATCTCCACTTCTTCCCCATCAATCAGCAACTTGCCCTCTTTGACCACATACTCATGGCCGTCCGCCGCTTCCAGAGATTGCACTTGCCAATCAACCAACTCAACCACCGGCAATTCGAGCTCGGTCAGGTTGATGCCCTGGCGCGGGTACATTTTTTCCAGATAGAGGTAGCCTAAATCCGAGAGTTCCACCGGCTGACCGGTTTCATCTACCCACACATGGTAGCCCCGCTCGTTTTTCTCGTCGGTGCGGGTGATTTTGAGCCATTCCAACTGACCGTCGCCCGGGACTTTGATTTCGGCTTTGCCTTCTGGCCCGCCGCCCCACCACCAGTAAGGGAACGCATCCATGCGGATGGGGGTTTTCTGTTCGTACATCAACATCCGCTCGCCCTGTTCGTTCTCCACCACTCGCCACAAGGTGCCGCTTTCGTCGTGGCCCTCGGCCAGGATTTTGGCGCCGTTGTAGTTTTCGACCCAGTTTAGGGGTTCCACGGTCCGATGTTCGGCGCTGACATCTTTCAGTTCCACCTGTTGCCCCTCGGCGGTGGTGAACTGGGTTATCCAGGCGCCGCTTTTATCTTGGCTGGCGCGCACGGCTTCTTCGCCCACGTAGGCTTTGGCCACCTCTTCGGCGGCGGTGACACCGAGGGGACGCGGCGTGGCGGTGGGGGTTGGGGTGACCGTGGGAAGCGGGGTCGGCGTTGAGGTTGGGGTCAGGGTGGCCGTGGGCGGCGGAGGAGTGGGTGTCGAGGTGGGCACGGGCGGGGAAGCCTGGCTGCACGCGGCCAGCAGCAGGGCCAAGAGCCAAAGGGCGAGAATGCGGCGCATGGTTTTTCCTCCCAAGGGTGAGCGGCGCGAGCGATGGTTTATTTTACCGCGAGGGAGTTACTTGGTTGCTTGGTTACTTAGTTACCTGGTTACTTAGGAGTTTGGGGCTGGGGATGAGGGCAGAACGCAGATGCACGCAGATGGATCCACCGATTGACACCGATTTTCACTGATTTGCGTTTGGGGTAGGGGGTGGCTTTGGGGTTGTGGTGAGAGAGAACGCAGATGCACGCAGATGAAGGGGAGATGGACGCTGATGGGTCCACCGATTACACCGATTTTCGCCGATTTTTTGGTAGGGGCAAGGCGTGCCTTGCCCTGCTCCCCCTTCGCCCTTTGGGAGAAGGGGGACACAGGGGGATGAGGGCGGGAGCGCGGGAATTGCGAATGAGGAATTGCGAATTGCGGATTGGGGGCGGGGGTGAGATTGGGGGTTGTGGTGAAGAAAACGCAGATGGGCGCAGATGAGGGCAGATGGGCGCAGATAGATCCACCGATTGGCACCGATTTTCACTGATTTGCGTTTGGGGTAGGGGGTGGCTTTGGGGGCAGTGGTGAAGAGAACGCAGATGGACGCAGATGAAAAGGGATGGGCGCAGATGGGTCCACCGATTTGCACCGATTTGCGCCGATTTTGTGTTGAGAGGCGGGGGTGGCTTTGGGGGCAGGGTGTGGCGCGCGCAGGGTGAATTTCCCATCAGCGTTGCTCCAAAAATTAAAAAATTGCCGTGTTTATGGTATAATCTTTCCAATATTGACAATTTTATACCTTGTGGAGGTTGGGACATGAATACCACAATCTGGTTCGCTTTTGTCGTAGGCCTGTTAATAGGCTGGCTCATTGAGTGGCTCATTGATTGGTTCTATTGGCGGCGGCAGTGCCGGCAGATGGAAGCCGCCTTGCACGTAGCCGTGGAAGGCAGCGATACCGATCTTCAGCGCATCAAAGGCATTGGCCCAGTCATTGCCCAAAAATTGAATGAGGCCGGCATCTTCACCTTTGCCCAATTGGGCAACTTGACTGTGGCCGAATTGGAAGCCATCGTAGGGGAAGACATCAAACGCCTGGCCGATGAAGAGGCCATTCTCCGCCAGGCGCGCGAACTCGCCGCGAAATTCAAAAAATGAGAAAGATGGGGATAGAAATGAACCAAGATACTCGCTCTTATGACCGATTTAAATTCATCGTGGCTGTCATCTTAGCGTTGATTGCATTGTTGTTATGGCTGCGCGGCGCGCAGAGCAGTGGCCAAGGCGAAGCGGCGCTCATCCCGACGGCTACGGCGATGACCCATCCCGCGGTGGCCGCTTCCCCTTCTCCGCCGCCTGCCCCTTCGCCGACGGCTATCCCGACCGTGACCACCGTCCCGCTGCCGGAATTCCCGCCAGCCGAGTTCAGCTGGCAATTCGACGCCCAGCGGGGGGTGTTGCTCGACCCCGATGGGGTGGCGCGCTACCGGCTGGATGAGGAAGGCAAGCGCTGGGTGCCCATCATCCCCGACGACATACAAAGCGGCCTGCCCGACGGCGCCAAAGTGGCGTGGGTAGATGGCGGATGGCAAATCGTCACCCCCGACGGTGCGGCCCTCTTCCGCTGGAACGCAGCCACCTACACCTGGGAGGCCATCGAGATCGCCGAAAACACCGTCCCGCTGCCGGAATTTCCGCCAGCCGAGTTCAGCTGGCAATTCGACGCCCAGCGGGGGGTGTTGCTCGACCCCGATGGGGTGGCGCGCTATCGGCTGGATGAGGAAGGCAAGCGCTGGGTGCCCATCATCCCCGACGACATACAAAGCGGCCTGCCCGACGGCGCCAAAGTGGCGTGGGTAGATGGCGGATGGCAAATCGTCACCCCCGACGGTACAGCCCTCTTCCGCTGGAACGCAGCCACCCACACCTGGGAGGCCATCGAAGCCGCCGAAAACACCGAAAACACCACCGAAACCGCCGAAACCGGCGCGTGTGCGCGGGTGAAACCCCCTCGCCTGACCGTGGGCGGCTCGGCCAAAGTGCTCACCAACCTCAACCTGCGTCGCTCGCCTGGCATCGCCGACAACTGGATTTTGACCATGCCGGCCGGCACCGTGGTGGAGGTTATTGGCGGGCCTCAATGCCTGCCCTACGGCGATGGCGCCTATCGCTGGTGGGAAGTCCGCCTTCCTGATGGGCAAACCGGCTGGGCTGCTGAAGCCCCCATCCACGGTACAGGCTACTTCCTCGAGCCTCTCAAATAGCATCCTTGGGCAACCATCCATTGACATCAGCGCCTCCCTCGCGGAGGCGTTGATGTTTTGGGCCCTGGTCAAGGCTGCGAGGGTGGCGTTTTGGCGACAATGGGGTGTTGGCGGCGTAGTATAATTTCAACACACCACTTTGTCATAGCACAACCCGCCCCGCGGGAGAATTCCCCCCTAAGGAGTGACCGATGAGCAATCCCTTTGCCGCCGCTCGTGACGTTTTGAAAACGCCCCACGGCGAGTTTGTGATTTATCGCTTAGATTACCTGGAAAAACAAGGCCTCACCAATTTGGCCAAATTGCCCTATTCCATCCGCGTGATGTTGGAATCGGTGCTGCGCCAAGCCAACGGCGTGGAAATCACCGAACAAGACGTGGTCAACCTGGCCGGCTGGAAACCGCAAGACGCCCACCGCCCTACCTTGCCCTACCAGCCCGCGCGCGTCGTGATGCAAGACTTCACCGGTGTGCCCGCGGTGGTGGACTTGGCCGCCATGCGCTCCGCGATGGCACGCCTGGGGGGCGACCCCAAAACGGTCAATCCCCTGATCCCTGTAGATTTGGTGATTGACCACTCGGTGCAGGTAGATTTCTTCGGCACCCCTGACGCGTTCCTGCGGAACGCGGAGGTGGAATTCCAGCGCAACCGCGAGCGCTATGAGTTTCTGCACTGGGGGCAAAAGGCCTTCGACAACTTCCGTGTGGTGCCGCCTGATACGGGCATCATCCACCAAGTCAATTTGGAATACCTCGCCAAGGTGGTGATGACAGCGCAGGAAGGCGACGACGTGGTGGCCTTCCCCGACACGCTGGTCGGCACCGACAGCCACACCGTGATGATCAACGGCTTGGGCGTTGTTGGCTGGGGCGTGGGCGGCATTGAAGCCGAAGCCGCGATTTTGGGGCAGCCCATTTACATGCTGACCCCCGATGTGATTGGCTTCAAACTGTATGGCCAACTCAAAGAAGGCGTCACCGCCACCGATTTGGTGCTGACGGTGGTGCAAATGCTGCGTGAAAAAGGCGTGGTTGGGAAGTTTGTGGAATTCTACGGCCCCGGCGTGGCTGCGTTGAGCCTTCCTGATCGGGCAACGATTGCCAACATGGCCCCGGAATATGGTGCCACTATGGGCTTCTTCCCGGTGGACGAGGAAACCCTGCGCTACCTGCGCCTCACCGGCCGCTCGGAGGAACTGATTGATTTGGTGGAACGCTACACCAAGGAACAAGGCCTCTTCCGCACCGATGACGCGCCCATTCCCGAATTCACCGACACTTTGGAACTGGACCTGAGCACGGTCAAAGCGTGCGTGGCCGGCCCCAAACGCCCGCAAGACCGTGTGCCCATGCCCGAACTGGGCGCGGCCTTCCGCAAGGCGTTGACCAGCGAAGCAGGCCTGCATGGCTTTGGCCTCAAACCAGAGGAAACCAAGAAGAAGGTCGCCTTGGTGCGCAATGGCCAGGAAACCGAAATCACCCACGGCTCGGTGGTCATCGCGGCCATCACCTCCTGCACCAACACTTCGAACCCCTCGGTGCTGGTAGGCGCGGGCTTGCTCGCCAAGAAGGCTCGCGAAAAGGGCCTGATGAGCCAGCCCTACGTCAAAACCAGCCTGGCCCCGGGCTCGCGCGTGGTGACCGAATATTTGCGCCAATCGGGGCTGCTGGAGCCTCTGGCCGAATTGGGCTTCCACGTCGTGGGTTACGGCTGCACCACCTGTATCGGCAACAGCGGCCCGTTGCCGCCCGAAGTGGCGCGCGCGATCACCGAAGGCGATTTGGTGGTTTCGGCGGTGAGCTCCGGCAACCGTAACTTCGAAGGCCGCGTGCACCCGCTGGTGAAAGCGCACTACCTCATGTCGCCGCCCCTGGTCGTGGCCTATGCCATCGCCGGCACGGTAAACATCAACCTGGAAACCGACCCCCTGGGCTATGACCCCGACGGCAATCCGGTTTACCTGCGGGATATTTGGCCGACCGCGGCCGAAATTCAAGAGACGATTGCCAAATACGTCCGCCCGGAACTTTTCAAGGAAAAATACGCCGACGTCTTCACCGGCAACGAAATGTGGAATCAACTCCCCAGCCCGGACGGCGAGCTCTACGCTTGGGACCCCAACTCCACGTACATACAAGAGCCGCCCTTTTTCATGGGGTTGGGCTTAGAAGAGCCGCCCATCGAAGAGATTCACGGCGCCCGTGCGTTGGCCGTTTTGGGCGATTCCATCACCACCGACCACATTTCGCCCGCGGGCAGCATTCCGCCCGATTCCCCCGCAGGCAAATACCTGATTTCCAAAGGCGTGCAGCCCAAAGACTTCAACTCCTACGGTTCCCGCCGCGGCAACCACGAGGTGATGATGCGCGGCACGTTTGCCAACATCCGCCTGCGCAACAAACTGGTGCCGGGCGTCGAAGGCGGTTACACCATCCACCTGCCCGACGGCGAACAGATGACGATTTTCGATGCCGCGATGAAATACCAAGAGGAAGGTGTGCCGCTGGTGGTGTTGGCCGGCAAGGAATATGGCACTGGCTCCAGCCGCGACTGGGCAGCCAAAGGGACAGCCCTTTTGGGCGTGAAAGCCGTGATTGCCCGCTCGTTTGAGCGCATCCACCGCTCTAACTTGGTGGGCATGGGCGTCTTGCCTTTGCAATTCAAAGAAGGCGAGAGCGTCGAGAGCCTGGGGCTCAGCGGCCGCGAGGTGTTCCACATCGAGGGCTTGAACAACGATTTGCAACCCTTGAGCGAAGTGACCGTGCGCGCGGTCAAAGACGATGGCAGCGAGACCGTGTTCTCGGCTATCGTGCGGCTGGATACGCCAATGGAAGTGGTGTATTATCGCAACGGCGGCATCTTGCACACGGTGTTGCGCAACATGGCTCGCGAACAGGTCGGCTAAGGCCCTCTTCCTGGGGAAGCCACAAAGGAAAACGCCAAAACACCAAGGAAGATGCAAAGGCGCGGTGCAAGCCGCGCCTTTGTTGACGTGAGGCGTCCAGCGTGGCGGTTTCCTGCGCCGTGTAGGCTTGCCCGGCGCGGCGTCGTGCAACTTCAGGCGAAGCATTGACGAATTGCGGCCGCGCGGCTAAAATGGTGGGGCTTATTCGCCCGCCAGGGCGATTTTTGTTGCTCTGGCACCAAACCTATCAGAGGGGCGAAGGTAACCCCGCGCTGGGGTGAGAGGCGCCCCGAGGAAGGAAAAGATGGAACAAGTTGTCTTGAAGGCCGAACGACGACGTGTGATTGGCAAAAAGGTCAAACAGTTGCGTCGCGAAGGCAAACTGCCAGCAGTGCTTTATGGCAAACACATTGAGCCCATCCCCTTGGTTTTAGACTATCGCGAAGCCTCCAAGGCTTTGCGGGGGCTTTCCACCTCCACGTTGGTGATTTTGGAGGTGGAAGGGCAACGCCATACCGCCGTTGTGCGCGAGCGGCAGAAAGACTACATCAAAAACAAGTTGCTGCATGTGGACTTCCAGGCCTTGTCGCTCACCGAAAAGATGCGGGCCGAGGTGCCCATTGAGCTGGAAGGCGAGGCCCCGGCAGTGAAGACCTACGGCGGCATTTTGGTGCATACCCTGGAATCCGTCGAGGTGGAATCCCTGCCTGGCGATATGCCTGAGCGCTTGATTGTTGATTTGAGCAGCCTGGAAGAAATCGGCGACAGCATCACCGTGTCTGACCTGGTTTTGCCGCCCAATGTCAAGGTTTTAGAGGATCCTGACGAGACCATTGTCGTGATTACCGCGCCGCGCAGCGAAGAAGAGGTCGAAGCGGCCAGCGGTGTGGCCGAAGAAAGCGAAGAGCCCGAGGTCATTGCCAAGGGCAAGGCCGAAGAGGAAGAAGAAGCGGAATAACCCCCGCTGTGCAGTATGCCACCCAGCACCCCTTGGGAAGCCACGCTCCCAAGGGGTGTTTTGGTTAGGGGGATTGGGGATTGGTTGGTTGGTTGCTTGGTTGCTTGGTTACTTGGTTGCTTGGCGCCCCCTTGCCTCGCCCTTTGGGAGAGGAAAGGGGGCTGGGGGGAAAGGTGAGGGCGGGAGGTGAAGGTATTGGGTATTGGGTACTTGGTTGGCTGGTTGCTTGGTTGCTTGGGGGCGGGGCGAAGGTATTGGGTAGTGGGTATTAGGTATTGGGTATTGGTTACTTGGTTACCTGGTTGCTTGGTTACCTGGGCGTTTGGGGCCCCTTTGCCTGGGCGGTAGGGGCGGAGCGCTGCTCCGCCCTGGGAGACACACGGAGCCACAGAGGGCACGGAGAGGGGATAGGGCAAGGCACCGCCTTGCCCCTACACAAAAAATCGGTGAAAATCGGTGTCAATCGGTGGATTCATCTGCGTCCATCCCTTCCCATCTGCGTTCATCTGCGTTCTTCCGCGGGCGAAAGGGGAGCAGAGCAAGGCACGCCTCGCCCCTACGCAAAAAATCGGCGGTAATCGGTGCCAATCGGTGGATCCATCTGCGTTCATCTGCGTTCCCCTCACCACAGCCCCAAAGCCACCCCCGCCCCCAACGCAAAAAATCCGCCCCCTCTTTTGGGAGGGGGCGGGGGTGTTGTTACTCGTTTTCTTTCTGCCGAGTGGCACGCCACACTTTTTCGGGTGTGACCGGGCCG
>CAYLRJ010000022.1:0-9535 GCA_964386185.1 uncultured Anaerolineaceae bacterium | reverse complement strand
TACCCTCCTCAAAAGGGGAACCAAGGGGACTTCTTCCTTGTATTCGGGCTCACGAGGGCCCTGACAACTTAATCCGAGGTCCTTGGTTCTCAGGATGGCGTAGGCGACGCCCCATCTCTCCCACGGGGTGCTACCCAGGAGCGGGTCGGGCTGTCGCCTACGCTTACTTAATCATACAAGGAAAGGGGGCTGGGGGGAAAGGTGAGGGCGGGAGGTGAGGGTACTGGGTATTGGGTATTGGGTATTAGGTATTAGGTATTGGGTATTGGTTACTTGGGTGCCTGGTTACCTGGTTGGCTGGTTACTCAGGGGCGGGGCGCGGGCACAGGTAGTGGGTATTGGGTATTGGGTACTTGGTTGCCTGGCGCCCCCTCGCCGCACCTTGTGGGCAGTAGGGGCGGAGCGTTGCTCCGCGCTGGGAGACACACAGAGCCACAGAGGGCACGGGGGGGATAGGGCGAGGCACGCCTCGCCCCTACACAAAAAATCGGCAGTAATCGGTGCAATCGTGGCTTTATCTGCGTCCATCCCCCCCCCTCATCTGCGCCCATCTGCGTTTTCTTCACCACACCCAAAAAATCACCCCTACCTCAAACGCCAAATCAGTGAAAATCGGTGCCAATCGGTGGATTTATTTGTGTCCATCCTTTCCTATCTGCGTCCATCTGCCCTCATCTGCGTCCATCTGCGTTCTCCTCACCACCGCCCCAAAGTCACCCCCACCCGCAATTCGCAATTCCTCATTCGCAATTTCCGCGCGCCCGCCCCCAGCCCGCCATTCGCCGTTCTTCATTCAATCTTGACACTGACGCACGGTGAGGTACAATACTCCCAACTTCTGGGTGTGAGGTCACAATGATCTTGCGTCATAGTTCGGTAGCCCAATTTTGTTGTTGCCAGAGGCGGGGTCCGTAACCGCCTTTGGCTGTTGGCACGTTCGCGGCTTCACCTATCGGCGGTACGGATCTCGCTTTGAGCGGCCGTACCGTTTTCGTTTAGGTGAGGCCGCTTTTTCTTTTGCCCAACCTTCGTTGAGGACTCAAGCAAGCCTTTGGAGGAGGATTTGCGATGCTTACTTCCCTCTCTTCTCGCCAGCGCGTGTGGCCTTCTGTGAAGGCCGTCGGCGGCATCGAGAGCCTGGTCGGTAACACCCCCTTGCTCCCCTTGCGGCGGATGCTCCGCCATTGTGGGGGCAAGGTTTCGGTATGGGTGAAGGCAGAATGGTTCAATGCTTCGGGTTCGGTCAAAGCCCGCCCGGCTTGGGCGATTTTGCGCCAGGCTTTGGTTCAGGGGGCTTTGGAGGGGCGGCGCTTGCTGGATGCCACTTCCGGGAACATGGGCATTGCCTACGCTACTTTTGCTGCGGCCTTGGGCCTTCCCTTGACTTTGGCCATGCCGGCGAATGCGAGCCCTGAACGCATTGCAATTCTGCAAGGCTTGGGCGCTGAGCTGGTGCTGACCGAACCGGAAGAGGGGGTAGACGGCGCCATGCGTTGGGTCCAGGGGCAGGCTGAGCGTCATCCTGAACGCTATTGGTGGGCGAACCAGTATGACAACGCGGCCAATTGGCAGGCTCATTATGAAGGCACGGGGCCTGAAATCTTCCGGCAGACCCAAGGACGGATAACGCATTTCGTTGCGGGTACCGGCACGGGCGGCACGCTGATGGGGGCAGGCCGTTACCTGCGGGAAGCAAACCCTGAGGTGCGTTTGATTGGCGTGCAACCAGCGGACGGCGCCGAGGTGATTGATGGCTTGAAGCACATGGCCAGTGCGCGTCGGCGACCTGGCATTTATGACCCCGCGTTTCCGGATGTGGTGCGTTATGTGCGGGCGGCGCAAGCACAAGCCATGGCGCTGCGTCTGGCCCGGGAAGAGGGGCTGTTTGTAGGGCTTTCGGCTGCGGCTGCGGTCTGGGCAGCGTGCGAAATTGCCTCAGAGCTGCGGGAAGGTTTGGTGGTTGTGGTGCTTCCTGATGCGGGTTACAAATATTTGAGCAGCGCCCCTTGGCAGCGGTTAGGAGCAGAGGAGATGCGAGGCTGATAAGCCCTTTTTGTGCGCGTTTCGTATAGCCATTCATGCAAAGGCGGCTGGCCTAATCAGCCTGACCAGGAAGCAGAGCGCGCGGCTGGGGAAATCCCGCGTTTGAGCGCCGCGGCTGGTCAGGGCTCGGTCTGCCGTGTGGGTGTGCGGACGAAATTGCGAATGAGGAATTAGGAATTGCGGGTTGGGGGGTGGGGGTGAGTTTGGGGTTGTGGTGAGAAGAACGCAGATGAACGCAGATGGGAGGGGATGGACGCAGATGGGTCCACGATTGCACCGATTTGCGCCGATTTTTTGCGTAGGGGCAAGGCGTGCCTCGCCCTATCCCCTCTCCGTGCCCTCTGTGCCTCCGTGTGCATCCCAAAGCGGAGCAGCGCGCCACCCCTACCGCCCAAAAGGCGTTGCAAGGGGGCACCAAACGACCAAGCAACCAAGTAACCAGGCAACCAAGTAACCAAGTAACTAAGTAACTAAGTAACCAAGTAACTAATCCCCAATCCCTGCGACCCGCGCCCAGGCAACCACCCCACTAACTGGGTTATAATATCCGAACATCTGCCCGAGAATTCCCTGAAAGGCAGCCCATGACCACTTTTGTCGCCTTAGATTTGGAAACGACCGGCCTGGACTCAACGACGGATGAAATCATTGACATCGGTGCAGTGCGTTTCACCGCTCGGCGCACAGAAGCGGAAATGACCACATTGGTGCGCCCCAGGGGGCACATTTCGGCTTTTATCACCAACCTGACTGGCATCACCGACAACATGGTGCAGCAGGCGCCGAGCCTTGACGAGGTGCTCCCCCGTCTGCGCGATTTCATCGGCGATGCGGTCATTGTGGGGCATAACATCCGCTTTGATTTGGGCTTTTTGGAGCAAGCCGGCCTCTTCCTCGACAATCCGGTTGTGGACACCTACGAATTGGCGTCGGTGCTCTTGCCGGGGGCCAGCCGTTATGGCCTGGGTGCATTGGGGCACATGCTGGGCATTCCCCTGCGTGCGACGCACCGCGCCTTGGATGACGCGCGGGTCAACCAACACCTTTATTTGAAGCTGGCCGCCTTGGCCGAAGATTTGCCATTAGATTTGGTGGCCAAAATTGTGCGGCTGGGGGTTGACGCCCAGTGGGATGGCACCTGGTTGTTTCAACAGGTGCTGTTTCGCAAACAGCGGGCTGGTGAGAAGCCCAGCCCACGGCCTCTTTATCCGCACAGGCCGCGGCCGCCCTCTGAGTCGTCCCTCCCGCAGCCTGAGGCGACCAAACCTCTTTCGCCCGACGAAGTTGCGGCCATGTTGGAGCCCGGCGGCGCGCTGGCGCAACACTTCCCCCAATTTGAGCACCGCCCGCAGCAAGTCACCATGGCCCGCGCGGTTGCCCAGGCCCTTTCCCAGCCCCATCACCTCATCGTGGAAGCCGGCACGGGCACGGGAAAATCCATCGCTTATTTGCTGCCGGCTGCGCGCTTTGCCTTGGAAAACAACACGCGGGTTGTGGTTTCCACCAATACGAAAAACCTCCAAGACCAACTGCTCCAAAAAGACATCCCCACGGTGAAAGCCGTGGTGGGCGAGCGCCTGAGGGCTGCTGTGCTCAAAGGGCGGGCCAACTATCTCTGCCCGCATCGGTTGGAGGGCTTCCTGGAGCAAAAGGTGCGCCGCCCCGAAGAAGCCCGGGTGCTCGCGAAAGTGTTGGTCTGGCTGCATCAGGGCGGCAGCGGCGACCGGAGCGAAATCACCTTGCGGGGTGCGGCGGAAAACGCGGTTTGGCAACGGCTTTCTGCCGATGCGCCAGCCTGCACGGCCGAGGCGTGTGTGCGGCATACCCACGGGCTTTGCCCCTTGCAGCAGGCCCGCCAGGCCGCTGAGCAGGCCCATATTGTGGTGGTCAATCATGCCCTTTTGTTGAGCGACGTCGCGTCGGGCAGTCGGGTGCTTCCCGAATACAATTATCTCATTGTGGATGAAGCCCATCATTTGGAATCGGCTACCACCCAGGCCCTCAGTTTCACCATCACCCAGGCTGACCTGCGCCGCATGTTTTCGGAATTGGGCAGCCCTCGCACTGGCTTCCTCGGGCGCCTGCTTTCGGCCGCGCGCAAATCCGACAAAACCGACTACCAACGCCTGGCCCAGCATGTCGAAACGGCGACCACTTATGCTTTTTTGGCAGAGGAAGCCCTCAAAGCCGTCTTCGCCAATTTGCATGAATTCCTGGAAGACCAACGAGAAGGGCGGGCGCTGGGGCAATATCCTCAGCAGGTGCGGATTACCCCGGCCGTGCGCACGTTGCCCTATTGGGATGGGGTGAACGCGGCTTGGGAAGAAGCGGCGCAGGCCTTCAGCGATTTGGACACAACCTTGCGGCAATTGCGAGCCGCCGTGCTCGATATGGGCTTGCCCGCACAAGACCCCAAAATTCAAGATGTTGCCAGCGAAGTCGAAAACCTCCGCTTTCGGCTGAGCGAAGCCGCGGCCCAAATCCACGCTCTGATTGCCGAGCCGAGCGAAGGGATGATCTATTGGGTGCAGATGAAGCCGCGGTCGCGGGGGCTCTCGCTACACGCCGCGCCCCTGGAAGTGGCCTCGCAAATGCAGCATCATATTTGGTACGCCAAATCGTCGGTCATCCTCACATCCGCGACGCTGACCATCGGCGGCGATTTGGAGTATCTCCGCAGCCGCCTGGCAGCATACGACGCCGACGAACTGATTTTGGGCTCCCCTTTCGACTACAAACAAGCAGCCCTGCTCTATGTGGTCAACGACATCCCCGAGCCCAACGACCGCCAACGCTATCAACGGGCAGTGGAGCAAGGGCTGATTGACTTGGCCATCGCCACCCGCGGGCGTTTGATGGCCCTCTTCACCTCCTATGCTCAATTGCAGCGCACCGCGCGGGCCATTCGCCCGGCCTTGCTGGAAGCAGGCTTGGCCGTGTATGAACAGGGCAGCGGCGCAGCCCCGCAAGCATTGCTCGACGAATTCCGCACCAGCGAGGGCGCGGTGCTCTTGGGAACCCGCGCCTTTTGGGAAGGGGTGGACATCCCCGGCGAGGCGCTCTCGGCTTTGGTCATCGTCAAATTGCCCTTTGCCGTCCCTTCCGACCCCATCGTGGCTGCTCGGGCAGAGACCTTTGAAGACCCCTTCCACCAATACCACTTGCCTGAAGCCATTTTGGCGTTTCGGCAGGGGTTTGGGCGGCTCATCCGCACCAAGACCGACCGCGGGTTGGTGGCTGTTTTCGACCGTCGGTTGTTGTCAAAGCGTTATGGCACGCTGTTTTTGGAGTCGCTTCCCCCTTGCACCCAGCATCAAGGGCCGATGCACCGCTTGCCTTCGGTGGCCGCCCGATGGCTGGCGCGAGGCGCTGAAGACGAAGGATTGTCATGACCGGAAAGGTTTACCGCCCGCTGCCCCCCCAAGAACAGGCCTGGTTGGAGGCGATAGGCTATCCCGTGCCTCCGCGCGTGGTCGTGGAAATCGGTACGCGCGCTGCCCGGTGGGTGGGCTGGTTCATGGCCCGTTTTGACCACCCGCCTTTGGCCGTGACCCTCGGCCGACGAATTTTGGTGCCTTCTGCTTCCCATTATGCGGCCTTGAGCCCTCGCCAGCGAGCGGCTTTGTTGGCTCACGAGTTGGTCCATGTGCGGCAGTGGCAGCAATTGGGAGGCTTCCGCTTTGTGTGGCAATATCTCAAGGACTACCTGCGTACCCGCCGCGAAGGGGTGGATACCCACGACCCCATCCGTGGCATCGCTTTGGAACGCGAAGCCTTGGCCTTGGAACATCGGGCCATGGTTGCTCTTCAAAAGGTTGACAAACCAGAAACTCTGGTATAATTTGGCCTGCCTACGGAGAGGTGCCGGAGTGGACGAACGGGGCGGTCTCGAAAACCGCTGTGGCCTTTGTGGCCACCGTGGGTTCGAATCCCACCCTCTCCGCCAAAATCAAACCAAGGCAGCCGCGCGGCTGCCTTGGTTGTTTTTCAGGACCCGTCAAGGGGCGATTATTCCCCCTCGGCCAAGGTGAGGTGGCATTCCTCAAAAATGTATTCCAGCGCCATCGTGTGGCTGCAGCGCCCCCGAAGTTGGAAGAAATCGCAATCGCACTGCCATTGCCCTTTTTCAAAAGTGACCGTGTGCGGATTGTTGGCGCCTTGGAAGGTCACTTTGAGCCCATCGAAACGGATGCGATCGCGTTCCTGAGCATAGCGTTTGGCCTTTTCGATTTTGCGAATCATCCCAGAATCCATAGGTCACTCCTTTGTGAGGGTAAAAACAAACAGGCACGCGCGGGCGTGCCTGAGACGCATAACTCAAACGGGAAGGGGGGTTGACACTCGCATAACGGCATCGCACTCCAGAAGGGATGTTTCAAGTATAAGCCTTTGGGTGGGGATTGTCAACCGCGAAAATCTAAAACAAGATATAAATTTAGCCCAAAATTTGCACTCGTGCCCTGACGGATTTTCTTGGTGCGGTTTTCGTTGGGGAAGGGTCTCGCAAGTCAACGAGAGAGGCTTTTGGGGCTGGCGGCTTTGGGAAGGCGCTGTTTTGTGGGGGGGTCGGTGGCGAGCTCAGGGCGGGGCGGGTTTCCTGGCCCTGCCGGGATTGCAAAAATGGTACACTGACAGTGTCGCTTCGCGAGTTTGGCGCTTTCGGAAGAGGTACAGAATTGGCCCTCTGCGGAAACGGAGAAGCCTTTTTTGTCGTCTATCCGTAAAGTTGGCTGAGCGCTGGAGCGTGTTTTATCCTTGCCTGTGCTCATTTGTAAGGAGGTGTTTTGTGAATCGTTTTGTCCGTTTCCGTTGGGGGGTGCTTTGGGGTGTGGGCGTGCTTTTGCTGGCGTGCGCTTTGCCTCAGGCTGCCCCTTCCTCAAGCGCTGTTTCAGATTTAGCTTTGACCCAAACCGCGGTGGCCTTACAGCAAACCCAAGTGGCGTTGCAGCTCACCGTACAAGCCGCGTCGTCTGCGCCGACGGCCACAGCCACTGTGGCGCCCTCGGCAACTCCCGTGGAGCCCACGGCTACGGCAACCTTGGCCGTTTCGCCCACCACGTCGCCGGAGGAGGGCCTGCCAGGCCAGGCCCGGGGTAATTTGTATTGCCGCACCGGCCCTGCCCCCTATTATCCTGCCATTGACACCATGCACGCGGATGACCAGGTTGTGATTTTGGCCCGCGCGGCCGGCCGCGACGATTATTGGTTGGTCCAAACGCCCCACGGGAAAACCTGTTGGGTCTGGGGGCGCTGGCTCAACATCGCCGGCGACCCGCAAACCCTCCCCGAGGCCACCCCGCCCCCGGCCCCGCCCGCCGCGGTTTCGGTCACTTTGCTCCGCCAGGATGCCTGCTGGGGCAACGCCCTGGTCTTTTCGGTGGTCAACCGCGGCCCGACGCCCATCGAATCTGTGCGGTTTTACATCAAGGACCTCAAGACGGGCAATTCCTACGAAACGCCGGCCATTCAGCGTGATGTCTTTTATTATTGCTCTGGCCAGTTAGACACGTTGGATCCGGCCGAAGACGTTGAGGTATGGGTTGACATCGGCGGGGCTGATTTGCGCGGGCACACGGTGCAGGTGACGGTCAAAACTTGTACCGAAGAGGGGCTGCAGGGGCAGTGCATTCAGCGGCCGCCGTTCAATGTGAATGTGCCTTAAAAAAACAACTCGGGGCGCTATGCTGCGCCCCGAGGGCTTTTTTTAGGGTTTTCAGGCGATGGGTTAGAACCCTTCCAGTCGGCTGAAATCGGCCACGCCGTGGGCCAGGGCCGCGATGCGCTGCAGCAGCCCCAAGCGGTTGCGGCGCAGGCCCTTTACTTTACTCATCCGGCCTCTTATTAAACAAAGGCAATTCTCCAGGCATGTTGTCGGTGCGGGGAGTTTCCTCTTTTTCTTTGTGAGGGCCATAACGCCCTGTAAAAGCGCCTTCGGCTTTGCGTTGCTTAAAGGTTTTCCTCACCACGTGTTTATCCATCTCATCTCGGGCTTTTGGTATCTCTTGTTCCCAATGCTTCAAACGTTCTTCCGCTAAATGCACATACTCTTCTGAAATTTCAATACCTATGTAGTGGTGCCCCAAGATTTTAGCAGCCACCAGAGTTGTGCCGGAGCCTGCAAAGGGATCAATAACGATTGCGCCCTTTTTTTCATCCAACACCGCGTAAATAGCACGTAAAGGTAATGCCAGAGGGAAAGGAGCAGGGTGGGGGTTATCGCGTTCAGGCGGAAAACGCCAAATGGAAGAAAGTAGAGCGTGACGAGAACGCAGTTCTTCACCTACATAGTGGTCCCCTTTAGGTTTATAAAGCCAGTAAATACGCTCATCCACTTGCCAAAATCGCCATCCTCTCAGATTGGCTGCAATCATCCGATCCCAAATGATCTCTTGACGTACCACCCATTTGGTCCGAGACACCCAACTGTAAGGATGATGCATAATCCCGCGAGTCCAACGCAATTTGTGGTTGTAGAAAAAAGACCCCCCTGGTTTAGTCACTCGCCAAAGTTCATTCAGCACTTCAACTTGCCAATCTTGATATTCTTTCTCATTTCGTCGGTCCGTTGCGCCTTTATACTTGACCTTGTCAACCAGCCAACCTTTTTGATTTTCGCCTTTATTGTATGGAGGGGAGGTCACTCCTACGTCCACGCATTCGGCAGGGAGTTGGCGTAAGACATCCAAAACATCGCCCAGAATGATCCGATCAAGAAAAAGCGTTATGTCTACCTCACTCATTTGTCTTCCTCTCTCGCTCGTTCACATTCCTGAGTTAGAAAGGCATAAAAGGCTCTTGTCATAAATTCTTTCCACTGGGAAAGGTCAGGAGCGCAATAAAGCAGCCGTTTCTTATCGCAAGACTCATAATGTTTGAAGTTGAAAGAGGCACTTCGTAAGTATTTGTTCTTCGGTCGTCGCCAATCATCGGGGGGGCTTCCAGGGTCCCACTCCTTAAACTCCCTCCTTAGCACCTCTATCAAACGCGCTTGTAAGCAACGAATGGGAAATTCTATTACATAAAGCAATTTTCCTTCAGCAAAACCACTGATCACCATCTGGACTTCTGCTTCCAGGTCACGCCAAAAACGCTCCGGCGTATAATCCGAAAAATTCCCCTGCCCGCTGAGACGGCGCTTGACCTTGCCTTCCTCATCGCGGTGGGTATTGACGGGCTTTACCTCGCAAAATTGTTTAACTTGAGGCTGAGGGCCCACTAAGCGATAGCCATTATATCCCAATTTACCCTCGGCAGGTTGATAACCAGCCACTACCAAGGTAACCCACTCACGAAGTGCAGATGAATTCCTGTCATTGAAATAGAGGGTTAGCAAATCGATCAAGGCGGCTTCTATAGAAGGGCGACTCTCTGAAGATAGAGCCAGCTGCAACTCCTGGCGAGAGGCAGTGGCATATAAGAGAAAAAAGCGTTCCAAATTTTTATTCATCTGCGACCTCTCTGGGATATTTTGGCTCTGTTAGAACCCCTCCAG